>DASYEY010000001.1:0-45732 GCA_036498725.1 Verrucomicrobiia bacterium
GCCAGAAGGATGAATCCGATGCCAAACTGCAGCGTTAGAAAGATGATAACAAACGCAGGCAGGGAACCGCCGGTTTTAAGGGCAACACCTTCCGCCGGCTGGCGTGTCAGATTGAAAAGCATGCTCGCTTCGCCAAGGTAAGGCGCGTCAACTGCGTCCGAAAGCAAGCGGGAGATTAAGCGGGTGCCATTTGGCAGTGGCCAGGAGGCAACCAGCATTTCCGTCGTAAGCGGATAGGCGTGTTCAAAATGTCCATTCACCCGCGCCGCGCCGACCCCAAAGGCACAACCGGCGCAGCTATATCCGCCCCAGACCGGTCCGGAATCCACATTGCCATTCCAATCGTTGCCCGGCAGGTTTTTGGGGAACTCACGAAATCCGGCACAAGTCCAGCGTTCTTGCCAATAATATTGCGTATATAGCTCATACCAGTTGCGGGCTTGTTCCGGCCAGATGCCCGGGGAAAACAGTGAAACATAAGAATTGCCACAACCACGGGCCGGGCCGTCGGGCCGTCCGGTTTGGGAGATCGCGTCGTAAGGGACCAATCCGTGCTCATCGAGGGCCAGATTCTGAAAACCGCGCACGGCGCGTTTGACAAATTCTGAGTGGTCAGTCCCGAGAACAGCGTCGGCCTTGTGGATCATGGCGACGGCGGTCACTACATCACCCGGGAAACATTGTTTTGGATAATCATCCAGCAAACCGTACGGGCTCGCATCCAATTCCGCCGCCAGGCTATCCACATTTTCTTTCAAGAGCGCCAGATGACTTTTCTCGCCGGTGAGCCGGTTTTGGCTGGTCAGTGCAGCCATGATCAGCATCCGGTAAAAAACATCTTCGGTCGTGAGATATTTTTCGCCCCAATGAATTTTTACCCAGTTCGCCTGGGTCGGATCAAGCACCAGGCTGGTGGCCGCGTTGATTGCCCGCCGCGCATAGATATTTGGCGCGATCCGGCTGGAGGAATGATCTTTTTCCCACGCATCCTGCAGGGCTTCCGTGGACCACAGATAAAATGCCGCGCCAAACAACGGCCACTCGGTTCCAGAAATATCATCAACGGAAACCTGGGTCGGACGTTTGGAATTGGTCCGATTTTCCGCCCACTGCGCAAATCGGGGTGACAAGGTCTGGTGCAGTTTCCACGCCGAACGGGGAATGGCTGCCGAGCGAATGCCTGGATCAGACAGGTCATGGATGGTGATGGCAGCCGGAATGATGAAAAAAAACAGCGAAATGAAAATCATCATGCCACGGTTGACCTGCCGGCAAATGGAAACTTGCGAGTTCAGGATTGGGAGTGTTTTACGAAACATGATTCCTCCGGGAAATTTGCTTTACCATGTTTGATGAGGTTCAGTTTTGGTTTCAGTGGAAAATCGGACATTGAACCAAGCCGCGACCCGCTCGATCAATTCATCCGGGGTTGACGTTCCGGCCGTGATGCCGACGGTGTCGGTTTCGCAAAACCATTCCACGTGCAGGTCATCTGCCGTTTGCACGTGATGTACGCGGCGGCAAAACTGTGAGCAGGTTTTCACCAGTTCCTGGGTATTGTTGCTACGCGTACCGCCGATAACGACGACCACCGTGCAGCATTTGGACAGGTCAACCGCCGCGCGTTGACGTTGCTTGGTGGGCTGACAAACCGTGTCCACGAAACGCACGATGGCCGCTGGAAAATGTTCACGCACACACTGCACCAGTTCTTGAACCCGTTCGATGGGTTGCGTGGTTTGCGCGACAATACCAAAGCTTGGCCGTTCTTGAAGCTGAAGGAGGTCAGTCTCATGCAAGATCACATCGAATTCCACCAAATCTTCGGTCAGGCCGCGCACTTCCACATGATCCCGTTGGCCGATGATCAACGGATGAAAACCCTCGCGCACCAGCAGCGTTAGCTGGCGGTGCGCGCTGCGAACCAGCGGGCAGGTGGCTTCCAGTACCTGCAAACCGCGCATTCTTGTTTCCGCCAGGGCGCGTTCCGAAGCGCCATGCGCGGTGATCATGGCGGTTGGCGTCACCACTTCGGCGGCCTGGTGGGCGAACTGGATGCCTTGGGCGCGCAGGCTGGCCAGCACGGTTTCGTTGTGAACGAGGTGGCCCAGAATGGTGAGCGGTGCACGTCGGGCGGTTTCGGTCGCCATGGCGATGGCATCTTTGACGCCGAAGCACATGCCCAGATGTTCTGCGAGGAGGATTTTCATATTAACTTTGTATCACAAAGTAAAAGACCAAGCGGCTTGATTTCCGTTCAAATAATTTATTTTGGTTTGTTTTGCCGGACGATTTGTTCCAGCAGGTCAATGTAACTGGCGAAGGCTTTGCGGCCGGCGGGGGTGAGCGAACAGGTCGTGAGCGGCCGGTTATTCTGGTAGGATTTGGCAACCGCAATAAAGCCTTCCTGTTGGAGAGCTTTGATGTGGGTGGTCAAATTGCCGTCGGTCATCCCCAGCGCATCGCGCATTTCGGTGAAAGACAATTCTGGCGTGGCCGCCAGCATGGACATGATGGCCAGCCGGCCTTTTTCATGGATCACGCGATCCAATTGCAAGAACGGTTCCGGGTTCACGCGGCAGGAATTTTTTTCTCCGTGAGATAGAGGTATGCCCCGTAAATGAATTGCAACGCCCCAAAGAAAATGCCCATCAGCCAATGCGCGTTCAGGTCCAGGCTCGCATGCCGGACGACTAAAACCCCAAAGAAACCGGAGCTACCGGCGATAAAAATCCAGCCGAGCAGCTTCATGCCGCGCGGCATGAAAAACCCGGCGGAATGAATCGCACAGCCGTAAAATAAAATCCAAAAGAACGCGAGGAGGGCCGTGAAATTCGCGCTGTCGGCGCCGATGATGAACAACGCGCTAACAACCGTGCCGGCGGTGAAGGCGGGCAAGAGCGCCTGAGCCACGCGCCGGGTCGGGGGGGACCAGAAAAGCTCCCGGTCTTTGAGGGCTTGACGCCGGGCAATCAAAAATGCGCCGCCCACCGCTGCCAGTGCCGTACCCAGCCAGAGGAAGCTGAAAGCGCGCATCGAGTCCAGATGGCCGCCGAGCCCCAACCCGGCGGCGATGAGGCCGAGGACGCCGGCAAACAGCATGATCGGGGCGAGGGCGCGCCGATACACCGCTGAACGTTCCATCAGCGTGCGGATGGTTTGCAGATTTTCTTCGGCCCAATTCGATTCCATATTTCAGACTTTGCAATACAAAGCAGATGCCCGCAAGTGAAAATGAGCCGGGGCAAAGGCCTGGCCGGGGCGAAATGAAATTCTTTGTGCGCCTTGGGGCTTTGCGGTTATTTTATTCTGGCTTTGAAATCGTCGCAGAAACATTTTCCGCAGCGCGAGTCCGCGAAAAGTTCGCCTCGGGCGCGGGTGCTGGCGCAGTGGCGCGGCTTGGATCTTTCCGCGCAGGAAAAAGCCGGGACCGATGCCGCGCGCAACCTGGCCGATGTGTTGCCGGCGGTTTTGAAGGATCTGCGGATGGATGTGCGCCAGGGAGAAGCGGAGATTGTCAAAGTTTGGAATGATTCGATTGACGCGAACCTCACCGCCCACGCGCAGCCGGCCAATCTGCACAAGGGTACGCTCTTTGTGAACGTGGATAACAGTGCGTGGCTTTCGGAAATTGTCCGTTATCGGCGCAAAGAAATTTTGGACCGGATGCAGAACAGTTTTGGAAAAGAATTGATTCAAAAAATTTCGTATCGCATCGGTTGAATTCCTCAGCCGGTTTGAATAAACGGCTTTTGGCTCCCGGCCCATCGTAGTCATCATACTCGCTCGCAGGCGAATATTTGAGGACGAGGACGAGGATGACGTTGAAGACGATAATGTGGGCGCTAAATACCAAACCGGCTTTCTGATCAACCGATCCACTTCATCTGTTTGGGTGTCAGCAACCATGTGAGCGTGGCGCACCGACCGCCGGTGAGTTTTTTTGATTCCAGTTTGGCGAGGCCGCCTTTTTTGAAATCGATTTGCAAGGCCAGGTCGCCAGTGGTGAGCAGGGAGATGAGTTGCCCCAAAAAAGGCTCATGGCCGACCACCAGGATTTGCTTCGGCGCCGGTTTGGTTTTCTGCAATCGCTGGATCAGCAGCCGGACATCCTTTTCCGGCGTCAAGGTCTCGGAAAATTCGAGGCGCCGGGCCAGTTTCAGGTCATTGGCAACGATCATGGCGGTTTCCCGGGTGCGCTTGAAGGGACTTGATAAGATGAGGTCGAAATCCAATTTCAATTTCCGCAGCGTGGCGGAAACATTCCGCAACTGCTTTTTACCCCTGGCCGTGAGCGGCCGCTGGGAATCATCCTTGAATTCAAACGCATCACGTTCAGCGGCGAGGCCGTGGCGCAGCAGATAGATTTCCATGCGGCAAAAAATACCGTGCCCGACGCGTGGCGCCTAGTCCTTAAAATGTAACATTTTTCGCTTTGGATTCAGTTTGTTTGCCGCATAGTCTGGCGCAGCATGGAGAGCATCCGCCGGGCGGTCATTGATGTGGGCACCAACTCAATCAAGTTGTTGGTGGCCGACGTGCGCGGTCGCGATGTGACGCCGGTGCATGAAGAAAGCCGGCAGACACGCCTGGGCCGCGGCTTCTACGAGACCCACCAATTGCAGCCGGAAAGCATCGCCCACACCGCCGAAGCGGTTTGGGAATTTGGCGAGGTTGCCCGGGAAAAAAATGCCGCCAGTGTCCGCGTCATCGCCACCAGCGCAGCCCGTGACGCGGTCAATCCGCGAGACCTGACGAATGCCATCGAACGCGCTTCCGGTCTGAAAACTGAGATCATTTCCGGCGCGCGCGAAGCGGAATGGGCCTTTCAGGGTGTGACCAGTGACTTGGAGCTGGCTGGAAAGCCCCTGTTATTGCTGGATGTCGGCGGTGGCAGCACGGAATTTATTTTGGGTCACGGCAAGAAAAAGAGTTTTGCGCATAGTTTTCCCCTGGGCACCGTGCGCTTGTTGGAAAGTTTTCCGCACGGTGACCCGCCCACGGACAGCGAATACCGGCAATGCCATGACTGGTTGAAGGATTTTCTGCGATATAAGATACGGCCATTATTGGAGCCAGCCTTACAGTGTGAAACCGGTGAGATCCGCCTGGTCGGTACCGGGGGCACGACCAGTATCCTGGCGCGGATACAAAACCGGCTGGATCGGTTTGATCGCGCCAAAATCGAACGGACGGTCCTGAGTTTTGAACAGGTGCAGGCGCATCGGGATAATTTATGGAAGTTGCCGCTGGCCGCGCGCAAGGAAATCCCCGGCCTGCCCAAGTTGCGGGCTGACGTGATTCTCACCGGGGTCGTCATTTACGAGGCGGTGATGGCGGAGTTTGGGTTCAAACAATTGCGCATCAGTACACGCGGCCTGCGTTTTGCGGCGGTGATGAATGAATAACCGGCTGAATTTTGGTTCCTCCTTTCTGGTTTTCTGAATTAAAATTTCCTCATGCGCATTTTGATTGTCGGCTGTGGCTATGTCGGTATGCCGCTGGGAATGGAACTTGTCCGTCAAGGCCATGACGTTTTCGGCCTGCGCCGCCGAGCGGCGGCAGGTAGTGAATTACAGGCCGGCGGAATTATTCCCCTGTTTGCCGACGTGACGAAGCCGGCGGAATTAAAGAAAATTCCGGTCAATTTTGATTGGGTCGTCAATTGCGTTGCCGCCGGTGGCGAGGCGGAGAATTACCGCCAAGTTTATCTGGAAGGCACCCAAAATCTCCTCACCTGGCTCGCGGCGCAGCCACCGCAGAAATTCGTCTATACCAGCAGCACCAGTGTTTATGGGCAGAACGACGGCTCAATCGTGACGGAAACCAGTGCAACGGCACCCGAAGTTGCCACTGCCCAAATCCTTGTTGAAACCGAAAACGTTTTGCGGGCGGCGGCAAGGAGGCCACAGCCTTTCCCCGCAGTGATTTTGCGGGCGGCCGGAATTTACGGGCCGGAACGCGGTCATTGGTTCAAGCAATTCCTCAAAGGCCAAGCCCATCTTGAAGGTGATGGTTCACGCTATCTGAATATGATCCATCGCGACGATCTGGTCGGTTGTATTATCGCCGCCTTGCGGGCTGGCCGTTCAGGTGAGATTTATAACGCCGTAGATGACGAACCAGTGACGCAGTTGAACTTCTTTCGCTGGCTGGCAGGGGTTTTGCAAAAAAACTTGCCCCCCACCATGGCCGAAAAGACGGAACGCCGCCGGGGGGTGACCAACAAGCAGGTCAGCAACGCAAAACTGTGCGCGGAATTGGCATACAAATTTCAATTCCCCAATTTCCGCGCCGGTTACACCGCCGAGATTGCCCGGCGCAAAACGTTTGATCTGGTCTGATCAAACCGCCGCTTCACCGCGTTCGTCGGTGCGGATGCGCACGGCTTCCTCGATGGCTGAGACAAACACCTTGCCGTCACCGATCTTGCCGGTTTTGGCTGATTTGATGATGGCTGCGACTGCGGCATCCTTCTGGTCATTGGCCACGACCAGTTCGATTTTGATTTTGGGCAGAAAATCCACGGTGTATTCGCTGCCACGATAAATTTCTGTGTGCCCTTTCTGACGGCCGAAACCTTTGACTTCGCTGACGGTCATGCCTTCGATGCCGATGGCGTGCAGGGCGTCTTTGACTTCGGAAAGTTTGAATGGTTTGATGATGGCGTCAATTTTCTTCATAGATTTTAGCTATACTACGACACTTTGACCGTTTGTTAAAGTCCGGGTTCAAAACTTTTGCCCGGCCGGCGGTGAATAGAAACATTTCGACCTGACGCGCAAACGTGTTTAATTTTCCCGTCATGTCTGCCGAAACTCAACTGACGCCGATGATGCAGCAATATCGCCGCATCAAGAGCGAATTGCCGAAAGACGCGATCCTGCTGTTCCGGCTCGGCGATTTTTATGAGATGTTCTTTGAGGACGCGAAGGACGGCGCGCAGTTGCTCAATCTTTCGCTCACAGCGCGCAACGGCATCCCGATGTGCGGCCTGCCATTTCACGCCGCGAATGCCTACCTCTCCCGCATCTTGAAAAACGGCCGCAAAGTCGCCATCTGCGAACAGACGGAGGAGGCGCGTCCCGGCAAACTCGTGAATCGCGAGGTTACCCAAATCCTTTCCCCCGGCACGCATTTCGACGAGCGGATGCTGGTCGCGGAACGCAATAATTTTCTCGCGGCGGTTTATCCCGGCAAAAGCATTTTCGGTCTCGCGTTGGTGGATTTGACCACCGGCGATTTTTTGACGACGGAATTGGAAAATGAACCGGCGTTGCTGGCAGAATTGGAGCGACTGCGCCCGGCCGAAATTATTTTTCCCACCGAGGCGACGGCCATGCGTGACACTTTGCGCGGCGCGTTTCCCATCCTGAGCGGCTACGATGATTGGACGTTCGCCCCCGAAACCGCCTTCTTCACCGTGAAGGAGCATTTCAAGGTGGCCACCCTTGATGGTTTTGGGCTCAAGGACAAAGCCGCCGCCATTGGCGCGGCGGGTGGCGCGTTGCATTATCTCGCGCAAAATCTGCGCCGGGATGTAAAACATCTTACGCGCATCTCATTTTATCGCCGTCACGATTTTCTCGCGCTGGACTACACCACGTTGCGGCATCTGGAAATTCTCGAACCGCAACATCACGATGCGCCACGCAATTCGTCACTCTACGGTGCGCTCAACCGGACAGCCACGCCGATGGGTGCGCGGTTGTTGCGCCAATGGCTTTCGCAACCGCTGGCCACCGTTGAACCGATCCGTCAACGGCAGGAAACCGTGGCCACGTTCATCAATAATTCCTTTGGCCTCGACAGTTTCCGCCAGCAATTGGCGAACGTGCGTGATCTGGAACGCACCATCGGCCGCCTGAGTTCCGGCTCCGGCAACGCGCGCGACTTGGCCGCCCTGCGCGTGGCGCTCGAACAAATTCCCGCGATCAAACAAACGCTGCAGGTGATCGGGAAGGAGCCGGTCGCGCTGCTTTCCCAGCTTACCGCGCAAATCTCTGAATCGCCTGACTTGGTGGATTTGATTGCCCGCGCCATTGTGGATGAGCCGCCGTTGCCCATCAAAGAAGGCGGCATGATCCGCGACGGGTTTGACGAAGCGTTGGACGAGTTACGCACAGCCCAGCGCGGCGGCAAAGATTGGATCGCCAAATTGCAGGCGGACGAGATTGAGCGTACGGGCATTGCCTCGCTCAAAGTCCGGTTCAATTCCGTGTTCGGTTATTACCTCGAGATCACGAAATCCAATCTCGACAAGGTGCCGCCGCATTACATCCGCAAGCAGACGGTTGCTAACGGCGAACGCTTCATCACGCCGGAATTGAAGGACATGGAGGGCAAGATTCTCGGCGCGGAAGAACGCAGCGTGAAGTTGGAATATGAGATTTTCCAACGGGTGCGTGAAAGTGTCATCGGCCAGATGAAGGAAATCCAACAAACGGCATCGGCACTCGCGCAATTGGACGTGCTCAGCGCTTTCGCGGAAGCCGCACGGCTGCACAATTACGTGCGCCCGCAAGTTGGCGACGAAGGTATTTTAAAAATTCGTGACGGCCGGCATCCGGTGCTGGAGCAACAGTTGGTGGATGAGCGCTTCGTGTCGAACGATGTTGCACTGGCAGGCAGCACCACGTTGCTGCCCAATGGGGAAGCGGGAAAAGATTCGGCGCCGCCGCAGATCGCGTTGATCACCGGGCCGAACATGGCCGGTAAGTCCACGTACATCCGGCAGGTCGCGCTGCTGACATTGCTTGCGCACACCGGAAGTTTTGTGCCGGCGGCCGAAGCGCGGATTGACCTGGTGGACCGCATTTTTACGCGCATTGGGGCAAGCGATGACTTGTCGCGCGGACAATCCACTTTCATGGTCGAGATGACCGAGACGGCCAATATCCTGAACAACGCCACGGCGCGCAGCCTCGTGGTACTGGATGAAATCGGCCGTGGCACCAGCACCTTTGACGGTTTGTCGCTGGCCTGGTCGATCGTTGAATATCTGCATAATCAAGTTGGTGCGAAAACATTGTTCGCCACGCATTATCACGAATTGACCGAACTGGCGCAGCGGTTGTCGCGCATCAAAAATTTCAATGTGGCGGTGCGGGAATGGCACGACCAGATTGTTTTCCTGCGGAAAATTGTCGAAGGCGGCACGGATAAAAGCTACGGCATTCAGGTGGCACGGCTGGCGGGGGTACCCCAGCAGGTTTTGGAGCGGGCGAAACAGATTTTATCGAATCTTGAAGATTCCGAACTCACGCCGGAAGGCAACGTGCGACCGCCGCGCAAGCAACAGGATCGTGAGAAGCTGAAAAACCTCGCGCCAGCGCCGCAGATGGATTTGTTTGGCCGTTGATTTTCATTACGGCTTCAGCCATTTCACAAACCAGTCGATCATCGCCTGTTCAGATTCGGGTAACACCCGATGCGCGGTGTTTTTCTCGATGATGAGGGCAAATTGATTGGTGGCTTGGTCGTCCGCATACATTTTTTGCGCCGCCTTGGCTGCAATTTCAATACCGGGCAACGGACAATTTGGGTCATGATCCCCGTTGATAACCAGTAAAGGGCGGGGCGCGATCAATGGCAACATTTGGGGGCCGTCAAATTCAGAATAAATCCCGGGCGTGATGCGGTCATAAAAGGTTTGCACGAAGGCAGAATTCACATTCGTTATACCGGTTTCCCTGGCAATCGTATTAAATCCGTTTTGAATCGTGGCGATGCGACCTTGCCAGCCATTATTTTTCAAGGCCCAATCAAAACTTTGCACGCCGATGAAAGGCACGGCTGCCGCAATGCGCGGATCCAGGGCGGTGGTCAAATACGTTTCGATGCCGCCTTTGGAGATGCCAGTCAGACCAATGCGTGATGTATCCACGTCATCCCGTGTTTGCAAATAATCCACCAACCGCATGATGTCCCCCACGGTGTCGTAAAAGAATGGATGCTCACCGCTGCCATGCCAGGCGCGGACAATGGCTTTTTGATAGGAAGTGGAACCTTTCCCCTCAGTGGCGCGTTCGCCGTGGTAGCGTCCGTCAATGGCGATGGCGATAAAACCAGCTTGAGCCAGCCGCCGCAACTACGGCAACTCATCTTCTTTTCGCCCGCCGGTTCCGTGCATGACGATGACGACCGGCCGGCGACCCGTGGAATTTTCTAATTTCAATAACAGTCCGGGAACACGTTGTTGCGCATCGGCGGCGAACGAAAAATGAAAGGCTATTAATCCGTTGGTGGCTGGCAATGCTTTGACTTCAGGCGCCAGTGGAACCGTCGGGCGAGCGATCAGTTTTAGGAAATCTTCACGCGGGTTATTAGTCTGGCCAAAAGTGGTCGCGGTCAGGAACAGGATGCCCGTAAAAATCAGATTAAATGGCGACATGGATTCATTTCACGAGACTAACGGAAAATTGCAAGCCATTAGAAACTTGCCCGACTGTGCCGGTCGGCTGATAATTCGCAGTCATGAAAAATTTTGAAATTCCGGGACGAGTCCAAATCATTTCGGAGCCGGACAGTTTGCCCAGGATTCGCGTCACCAGCCAGGCCAGCACGGCGGAGGTTTATTTGCACGGCGCGCACGTCACGCAGTTTCAAAAGACCGGCGAGCCACCGTTGATTTTTTTGAGCCGAAAAAGTTTTTTCACCGCCGGCAAAGCCATCCGCGGCGGGGTGCCGATCTGTTTTCCCTGGTTCGGCGCGCGCGAAGGCAATGTGATGCACGGCATCGCGCGGTTATCGGAGTGGGAAGTGGCGGGAACTGCGGTTGAAGCGGATGGCAGCGTGAAACTGGAATTAATTCTGCCGGAAAGCCGGTTGACCCAGGCTGGCTGGCCGGTGGCGAAAGTGACTTTTATCGTCACCGTCGGCGCGACCCTGACCATGGAATTGCAGGTGGAGAATACGTCGGCCCAGGATTTTGTGTTTGAAGACTGCCTCCATACTTACTTCGCGGTCGGTGATATTTCACAGGTGACCATTCATGGCCTCAAAGGTGTTGAATATCTGGACAAGACCGATAATTTTGCGCGCAAACCGGAAACGAGTGACGCCTTTCCCATCACGGGTGAAACGGACCGGGTTTATTTGAACACAACAGGTGCGGTAGAAATTCACGATGCCAGCTTTCGCCGGAAAATCTCGGTGGAAAAATCCGGCTCAACTTCAACGGTGGTTTGGAATCCGTGGATCAAGAATGCGCAAGCCATGGCGGATTTTGGCGCCGATGAATATAAAGAAATGGTCTGCGTGGAATCGGGCAACGTGAAAGACAGCCAGATCACCCTTGCTCCCGGGAAGAAAGCCGCGTTGAAAGTCGGGTTGCGCAGCGAGCCGTTGAAATGATTTCCGCGATTGAACAACTGCCGGTCGGCGCGGATTTGGTGACGCAGGTGGAGGAGATTTTCTCACCCACGGGCATTTTATCACGCTCCAAAAATTTCGAATTTCGCCCCGAACAGCAGGAAATGGCAATGGCGGTCGCACGGGCGTTGCAGAACCGGGAACATCTGGCGGTCGAGGCCGGCACCGGCGTCGGCAAGTCGCTGGCCTATCTCATTCCGGCGATCTTGTTCGCCGTGGCGCAAAAAAAGAAGGCGGTCATCTCCACGCACACGATCAATTTGCAGGAGCAGCTCACGGAAAAAGATCTCCCAATGCTGACGGCGGTGTTGGGCGCCCTGCCGGCACCGGTACCGTTCAGTTTTGCGATGTTGAAGGGCCGGGCAAATTATCTCTGCACGCGCCGGCTGCAAAAAGCGATGCAACAAAGCGGCAATCTATTTACTTCGTCGGAAGCGGAGGAATTGCAGCGCATCTATGAATGGTCGAAGACGACCAAAGACGGCAGCCTCTCGGATTTTGCCATCGAGCCGGACGGAAAAGTCTGGGCACAAGTTTGTTCCGAGCGCGGGTTGTGCTCGCCCAAAACGTGCGGGCATCAATCGGATTTCGCGCGCGACCATGAGCCGTGTTTTTTTCAACGGGTGCGGAACCGGATCCTTTCGGCGGACGTGGTGATTTTGAATCACACTTTATTCTTCACGTTACTGGGCGGCGTGGAAGAAGAGATGGAGGGCGGGGTTCTGTTCAAGAATGATTTTGTGATCTTCGACGAGGCGCACACGATGGAGAACGTGGCATCGCGGCACATCGGCTTGAGCGTTTCGAGCGGCCAGGTGCGTTATGCGCTGAACCGCTTGTGGAATCCCCGCACGGAAAAAGGACTGCTGGCAACGCTGCGCCAGGGCAACGCCGTGAAATTGGTCGCGGATATTTTAAGTGAATCCGACAAGTTTTTTGACAATGTCGAGACGGTATGTGAAACGATCCAGGCGGAATTAAGGACAGCTTCTTCCGAAGGCGGCTCGCGGGGACGCGCGGGGCAAGCCGGCAAACGGGAATGGAAGGAACTGCGCATCCGCCGCGCCGAATTGGTCCAAGATAACGTCACGCTCCCGATCCAAAGACTGCGCGAGGCAGTGAGCGATCTCATCAAAACCAGCGAAGACAAAGACATTGGGCAGGAATTACTCGAATGCAACCGGCGGCTGGGTGAATTAAAAATCGAGGTCGCAGAATTTCTCAGCCAACAGGCGGATGACCATGTCTATTGGGTGGAACGCGCCGGCAAGACGCAGAAAAATCTTTCACTGAATGCCGCCCCGGTGGATGTGGCGGATTTTTTGCGGCGGCGCTTGTTTGAGACCGACACCAGCGTGATCATGACGAGCGCCACGCTGGCCATCTCGGCCAAAGAGGCGGCGGGTTTGCCGGAGGCGTCGCGCAAAAAAAACTTTAACTCGCCCATGAATTATTTTGCCCGGCGGGTGGGTTGTGAATCCGCCACGCAATTGCAAGTCGGCACACCGTTCGATTATGCGCAACAGATGAAAATGTTCGCCGTCAAAAAAATGCCCGATCCGCGCGAGGCCGGTTACAGCGATGCATTGATCCATTGGATCGAGCACTTTGTGAAGCAGACGCACGGCAAAGCCTTCGTCTTGTTCACCAGCTACAAGCTAATGTCGGAAGTGGCTGACCGGATGCAGCCGTTCTTCGCGGGCTTGAAATTAAACCTGTTCGTGCAAGGCGCCGGTATTCCGCGCTCCACGATGCTGGAAAAATTCAAGGACGACGTGGATTCAGTGTTGTTCGGCACGGACAGCTTCTGGCAGGGCGTGGATGTACCGGGTGAAGCCTTGAGCAATGTCATCATCACGCGGCTGCCCTTTGCGGTGCCGGACCATCCGTTGATTGAAGCGCGCCTTGAGGCAATCGAAGCGCGCGGTGGAAATTCCTTCGGTGAATTTTCCCTGCCCGAAGCCATTCTGAAATTTCGCCAGGGCGTCGGCCGGTTGATCCGCACGAAAACCGATTCAGGCATCGTGGTGGTTCTGGATAACCGGATCCTGACGAAGCAGTACGGTCAGGCTTTTCTCGATGCGTTGCCAAAGTGTCCGGTGGAAGTCGTGTGATGGGTATGTTCTTCGCTTTCCAGGCGCTTGGCGCAGTCCGGGCACATGCCATGGGAGGTGGGGGTGGAGAATTTTGAGTCGAAATATTTTTCCATCGTTAACCACTGCTCTTCGTGACAGACCTTGCGGCACCAGGCGCAGACCTGCAGAAACTGCTCGAGATGATGCAGCCGCTTCAACAACCGGGCCGTGGCGGCATGGACCCAGGCCCAGACCAGCAGGATGATCGCAGTCCGCAAAACGGCGCGTTGCCAGTTGGGAACAAAATCCTGCCCAAAAACTAAATGAGGAATGTGAACGATTTCAGTAAACCAAGAAAGGAGGATGATGATCGAGAATCCGAACGCCTCTACCCACAAAATCGTACTTTGCTTCTTTTTGCTAAACCGCATGATTTGACTTTGCGCCTCGTCAAAAACTTTGTCCAGAAAAAGCCATCGTTTTATTGTTACAATGTTTATGGTACAGATTAATTCACGCTCCCAATGCCGGGTTAGACGCAAGCAAAACTAATGATTGTAGGTGGCTTATCGTTTTCAGAATTCTCCTGGGGTCTTTCCCCTTCCAATCACGGCAAGGACACGGCGTCAATCACCACCCCCGGATCCACGGCGCGGATTTTGAACACATGCCGGCCAGCCGGCATACCGGCCAGGGGAATTTGTGCCCGGGTGTAATTGTCTTGGACGGCGGACCTCCGGACGGTGCCATTCTCATTTTCGGCGCCACTCGAACCGGGTACTTCGACCAGGATGGGAGCCTGGTCGTCCACGCTCACGGCCACGCGTAATTTCAGGCCGGGATAAAGCCGGAACGTTGGCAGAAAATCCACAACAGCCTTTGCATCGCCACCGTTGCTTTTGAAATTAAATTCAAGTGCCGGCGCGTTGGTGTTATTTACAGGCCATAATGAATCCAGGCCCGCTGGTTCCAGCGCCATGGCCCGGCCTGAGGGGCCGAGCCCTTCAATGGCCACCCAGCGCGCCGGCCCGGATGCGGTCTGGCGATCCGCCGAGGCGGCGGCGCGCCAAGTTTGTTCGGCAAGAGGGCGATCCGGTAAAGCTGGTTTGCTCGCCGGAGTTTTTTCACCCCACGGCCAGCGCACCTGGCTGTTCCAAGCCGTCAAATTTTTTCCGGTGACCAGGCCGGGCATCATGTGATCCCATTTGCCGCCGGCGACTTGTGTGTTGTAATTTTTCACCTGTGCTTCGAGGTCATTTCGCAATTGTATGATCTGATTTGCCTGGGCGGCAACGTTGTTGCCTTCCTGAATTTGCCGGTCAGCCAGGAAGATCAAACCAGCATCGCCCAACACGCGCACCGGGAAGCCAGCCAGTTCCGTGTAGGCATCCCGCGAACCTGCCGGAATCATGGCGGACAGGGATTTTTCGCGGGCGAGCAAATTCTGATAGTCCCGCTGCAATTGCGCCGCGCGCTCCGGCGTCAACGACGCGGCCCAGGTCCGGTCCATCAACTCCGGCTTGTGGACGGTTCCCAGCCGGTAAAACTCCATCAACAAATCGGTCAGTGGCGGGGCAAACTGTTCGCCAAAGTTGTGCGCGATAAAATCGCGGAGAAATTCACGCTGGCCACCGAGGCTGAAGCCGTCCGGATTCCAGGCCAGCCGCGAAAAGTAATCAATGCCGATTTCGGCCGGCTTGAGGTCGCCGACATTGATGATCCAGAGCTGGCGCGTTTCGTTCTCTCACGCCTTGTGCAGTTCCTCCCACATCAGCGCGGGCGCAGTGGTATTGATCCAGGTGTAGGAATGCGGGAAGCCATAATAAGAAAGGTGCCAGTAAACTCCGGCCCCGCCGGCGCGGGTGCGTTCCATGGGATTGCTCAAGCGGCGGATATAGCCGAAGTTGTCATCCACCCAGACGAGCGTCACGTCATCCGGTACTTTCAATCCGGCATCATAGATCGGCAGGACTTCCTTGTACGGGACGAAACACTGTGCCACGGGACCCCACTGCTTGGTGACATGGCGATCCAGTAATTCGCGCTGGTCATGGAAGATCTGGGTCATGAGTCGGAGTTTGCCCGGCATGTCTCCCGGCGGCTGTTCCATGGACGCGTCGTGAATGCCGCGAATGCCAAGGGTCCAGACATTTTCATATTGGCCATGAGCTTCGGCTGTTTTTTCCCAGGTGTCATGGATGGCGTCGCGATTGAGCGCGTAATTCCAGCGGCCCCGGGTTTTTTCATCCCAATGGACGTTATTATAGAGCATCGGCTCACAATGCGACGAGCCAATCACGATGCCAAATTTGTCCGCCAGGACGGCGTTTTCCGGCACGGCGCCAAAACTTGTACTGCCGGGATGCATCGCCGGCCAGAGGAAATTCAGTTGCAGACGCAACATCAGTTCAAAGACTTTGGCGTAGGTTTTCGGCCCGATATTGCCAAATTGCGGATCAAAGGTTTTTTTCGCCCACGGCTGTAATCCCCAATCTTCGTCGTTGAGGAAAATGCCTCGATATTTCACGCCGGGCGGCCCCTGCTTGAAAGGGTCGCCGCTCAGCGCCAACCAGGTTTTTTTCGGCACCGGCACATCGGCCCACCAATACCAGGGTGAAACGCCGATCATCTTCGATAATTGATAAATGCCGTAAATCGTTCCGCGCCGGTCGCTCCCGGCGATCACCAGCGCCCGGTCAATTCCCGGCGCGGTATTGGTCACGATCTGTAAAATATAACTCTCCCATTGATTGCTGATACCGTTCGCAGCCAGTTTTCCCTGGGCGGCCAACTGATCAACCAATTGGCCCTGGCCCAGCGTGCCGATGAGGATGTGGACTTTTTGGCCGGTGGAAATCATTTTTTCCATTTCTGGCCTGGTGGCGGTGACGCGCGCAAAATCATCCGCCAGATCACTGGCCGCACGGAGAACGGCGGCATCGGCGTTGGACTCAACAAAAATCGGCGCGATAGTTTTGCCATCATACAAAATCAGGCTATGGCGATCCGGCACAGCCGTGACGGCAAGCTGCCCGGCGCGGCCGGAAAAGCCCAGGCTGGCGATGGCGGATATAAGAATCAGACAGATGGTTTTCATTTGTGGCTAAGTGACCGGGGAAAGCTGGTAAAATTCAAAAAGATGATTCATGGGCCCATCTGTTTCCAAACGTCTGATTGCAGCCAGGACGACGTGTTGGCCAGCGACTCCGCCTCATGCAACAAGATGGGAGCCGAAATCCAGCCTTGAATCCGGCCGGTTTTTTCGTTGCTGATTTCGAGCTTCTTTTGGAACCGGACTTGGACCATCAGCCGGCCTTGTTCCAATTCCGCGTCGGCTGCTTCAAGTTTCCCCAGTTGGCGCAGCGCCATGCTGAGCAGGAGATGGGTGCTGGCCACGCAGGCTGGCGACTGACCGGGATAATTGGCACACACATTGAGCTGGTTTACGGCGGCATCGAAATTACCCTGCCGATAGGCCAGCAATGATAGAGCCAACGTCCGCCAGGCCGCCAGCAGGCCGCCGTCATTGACAGCGGGATCATGACTTTTGAGCGAGTCGGAGATAACGCGCGCCAATGGTTCCAACTGCTGGAGGATGGCTTCGTCCGCCGGCATCAACAAGCTGGTCTTTATCAACTGTTCCGCCGCATTGGGATCGGTAGTGTTGCTCAGGCGGGTCACGGCTGCCCGGCGAATCCGGTCATAATCAGCGAGGTCGCCCGCTTCAATCAAGATTGGCGCGGCAAACAACAAGTCATACGTTGCCTGACCGCTGAGATCGTTCTTGTCCACCTGGTTGATCTGCAATAAGACCATATAGCGGTTCGCGGCGTTGGCCCAATTACGCTGGTACAAATTCCACAAACCCAGCCGGCGAAAGACATCGCTGGATTCGGGGGAAGGTGAAAGCAATTCCGTGGAGATCGAATCCGCCAGGGCATCCGCCTCCTTCATCGCGCCGTGATTCAACAAGACGCCGGCTTCGGTGATGGTTTCGCGCGCCTTGGCTTTTCTTTGCAACAACCTTTCATGGGTGTGCGCTTCTTCGGCATCCATGCGCGCCTGTCGCTCTTTGAAGAAGAAACTGGTGGAAACTTCCAACCCGGCGATCAAGGTGAGCACCACGACCAGGCCGCAGGCGAAGACAATCTTATTGCGCTGGGCCAATTTTTGGAAGCGATACCACTGGCTGGGCGGCCGGGCGATGATTGGTTCATTGCTCAGGTAACGCCGGACGTCCATGGCCAGGGCATTGGCCGTTTCATAACGGCGTTGACGCTCCTTTTCGAGCGCCTTCATCACGATCCAATCCAAATCTCCCTTCAACGACTTGATCAGCTTGGGTGGTTCCGACTGGCGATGCCGGGCGGCAACGGCCAAATCCGTATTGGTCAGGCTGGTCAACATGGTGGAAGGGCGTTGGGGTTCTTTTTCCCGCAACGTGCGCCGCATTTCATCCAGGCCGGATTGAACCAATTCTTTTTGACCGAAGGGGGTGCGACCGGTTAGCAATTCATAAAGCAGGACGCCCAGTGAATAGATGTCGCTGCGCGTATCCACATCCAGCCCGCTCATTTCTGCCTGCTCGGGACTCATATACGCCGGGGTGCCGACCACCTGCCCCTCCGCGGTAAAATTAGTATCGGCCATGAGCCGGCCCTCAATGGCTTTGGCGATGCCAAAATCAATCACCATGGGCGCGGGCGCACCGTCATGGGTCGTCACCAGAATATTTGACGGTTTGATGTCGCGGTGGATGACCCCTTTTTGGTGGGCGTGCTGGATGGCCTGGCAGACTTGGATGAAAAGTTTCAGCCGCTGGGACGACGTTAATTGTTCCTTGTCGCAGTAAGTCGTTATTTTTACCCCTTGAACCAGTTCCAGAACGAAATAAGGCCGGCCGGATTCCATGGCGCCTCCATCCAATACTTTGGCAATGTTCGGGTGGTCCATCATCGCCAGCGCCTGGCGTTCGGCATCAAAACGGGCGATGACATTCTTGGTGTCCATCCCGAGCTTGATGACCTTGAAGGCCACCCGGCGGCGAACCGGTTCTTCTTGTTCCGCCAGATACACCACGCCGCAGCCGCCTTCCCCCAACTGCCGCAGCAACCGGTACCGCCCGATCCGCATCCCGGCCATTTCACCGAGAACGGAGGGATCTTTTTCCGCTTCCGGCATTTCGGATACATCGGATGCCTCCACGGCCAGGCTGGTAATACATTCGGCAAAGAAACGCTCGCTTTGCTCATGTTCCGCCAACATTTCCAGCACGCGCGAACGCAGGCCGGGATGATTAGCGCACGCGGCGGCCAAAAACGTTTCCCGTTCGCCAGGATCGGTGATCGGGAGGGCGGCGGTAAATAGCAGTTGTTCTTTGTCGGTTCCCACGCTCATGGTTTAACTCCGTCGCATGCCATAAGTTAGTGCGCCATCCGCAGTAAAAAGCCGAAGGCGGATCCAGTTATGATTGAGCATCCCCTGCTTCCCGGATGCTTTTCAACAACCAAACCTTGGCATAGGCCCATTTATTGCAAATGGTGCGTTCCGTTACACCCAACGTTTCCGCCACCTCGTCGTTGGTCAACCCGCCGAAAAATTTCAAAGTCACGATCTGCGCCAGTTCCTGGTCGGTTGCCTGCAAACGCGTCAAGGCTTCATCAATCAACAAGATTCGTTCGTCCGGCGGGGTTTGGGCAACATCAACCTGTTCGAGGCTGACATGCTCGGCCCGATTGCCGCGCTTGAGCCGCAATTTGCGGCGCGCCCGTTCAATCAGAATCCGCCGCATGGCTTCGGACGCGGCGCCAAAAAAATGCGCCCGGTTACGCCAGACGGTGGCGGCGCCAGATTGCAGCCGCAACCACGCCTCATGCACCAGGGCGGTTGGCTGCAACGTTTGCCCTTCCATTTCCCGGGCCATGCGCGCGGTGGCAAGCTCGCGCAATTCTTTATAGACCAACGGAAGCAACTCCTGGGAAACCACCCCCGGTTCCTGGTTCGCCTGAAGCAGTCGAGTCACATCATGCTGGGTTTCAGAGTGGGCCATGGTCACCGGCGGAATAAGTTGGGAACTTGATGGGTCAACGTAGCACCCAGTATCCGGTGGTTCAACCAAATATCTTTTGCTCCGGCGTTGGCCTCGGGTGAAGCGGCGATGCAAGTCCATAGAAAGCGACAAAAGGGGGTTTATTGTTTGAGCCGGTAAAAGGTGGCGGGCGCAACCGGCGTGACGGTCACTGAATTTAGAGTGCCGGTGACACTGGCCGGATTGGTTACCTGAACCCAGCCGGCCGGCGATTGCAGCGTCGTCGTGCTTTCGAGCCGATAACCGATCGCCGAAGTGGGCCAGAAAATCTGCATGCTGCCGTTCACCTTGGTGATCTGTAAAAACGGCAGCGGTGACAAACTCAAGGCCAGTGTCGCGGCCTGGGAGCTGTCCGGCGCCAGACTGATGGAAAAAATGTGCGTGGCGGAATCATAATTCATGGTGCCGAAAGCCCCGCTCAAAGCGCCGATGTAAGGGGCTGAGGGCGCATATCCCGTCAGGGTCAGATTGGTTTCGCCGACGGCAAAGGACACGGAGACCTGCAACACTCCGCCATCCGCCAGGCGGGAAATCCGCTTTTTCCCCAACGTCACAAATTTGTTGGTATCGCCCAGGAAAGCGATGCCGGATGGCCCCACTGGAATCACCACGAAATAGGAACCATTCGTATTATTGGCCGACGTTGTGGTCGAGAACGGATAAGGGCTATTGGCGGCGACTACGGAACCGGTGTGGTTGAAATAATCATAGACATAGACAGACCCGGAAGCCGAGCCGGAAATTCCCAGTTGGCTGGGCGTAAAACTCGTGTTGGTGCTGGTGGAATTACGGGCGTAGGCAAACACATACGCCGCATATGAATCCCCATGGATTACGTAAGCTGCTGCCACCATGGGTGCATTCAATCCCTTGGCATCATTGACATAGGATTGATCAAGGGGAGTCAACGGGACGTCAGGTTTGACAATGACGCCATCCGGGCGGACAGATTTTGCGAGATTGACGGGATTGATTCCGCCCACTGAATCGCCCACGCCCACCGGCCCGGCGGACAGTGTGCCCAGCAGCAGATTGCGCGACTCATTGCTGTAATACACATCGGTCCACGGCCACGCACCCATGGCTTCCGTCAGGTGCGAGGTGTAGAGGAATTTATCCCACTTACCAATTTCGAACCGGTCATTGGCCGCGCGCATCGTCACCAGATTATTATAGAGCGTGCTTTGCAGAAAATGACGCGGCATGGCCATGCAATATTGCAGGTTAATTCCATTGGTTGCCGCTGCGTCCGCCATCCCATTCATGAAGGCCAATGGGTCATGTAAATTCAGCAACGGCAGGGCGCGGACATCCAGCCAGTCATGTTCGAAGGTGATGACGCCGCCCGCCTTGATATAGGCCATGCGATCAGCCCAATAGGCCGGATCCACAATGACATTGGCGGACATCGCGTATTGGGAGCGGTACGGACTGGCCGGATCAATCCAGCGGCAGTGGGTGATGAGCGGCAGTCCAAGTTGTTGTTGGAAACCCGTCAGGCCATCAGGAAACAAAGCTGCATCCGCCTGATAGCGATCCAATCCGCCGCGATCATTGTTGGCATCGCCCTGCCAGGTATTCGCCGTGCCTTTGGGATACCACCAGCTATCCAGTTGGAGATAGCTCAAGGGAAAACCATGGGCAGCAAAGTCATCGCGCACAGCCAGCATCGTGCCCTCATATCCCAGGGACGGATTATAATTGTAGTAATAGGCCGCGCCGTTATCGGTCCAATAGCCCAGCTTGTTCAATTCCACGGTGGAATCATTGGCGGGACGTACTTTGCCCGAGAGGCCGGTCAGCGCCCTGCCCCATGTATCAAATGCCTGATGGATGCCGTTTTGCATGGTCAAAATTGTCCGATGTGTAAAACCGGCGGGAAGCTGGCCGATGGCCAATTTGATGCCGCACGAAATCGAGCCGTCGCCATTTTGGATATTCCCGGCAACCATGTAATTGGTCGCCGGCGAAAGGATGAAGCAATCAAAGTTGGGGTTGAAAAAGATCCACGGACTTTCATCCACCAACTGGCTGAAGGTATTGGGAGAAAAGTACGTTGCGGAAAAACTCTCGTGATAGGCAGTGGCCGGATAGGCAGTGAAATGAGGAAACGCGAGGTCGTTCGGGCTGTCTGCCAGAGCGGTGTCGGTGAATAATACGACTGGTTGATTGGTATAAAGCCGGATGCCGGCCGAGTGCGGCACGCTGGCCGCATATTGGAATTGGAGTTCGGTATAACCGCCGATGTTGTCTGTCCCGGCAACGGTTGATGCTTCGGATGGTGTCACGCCCACGCTGCCGGTGAACGACCAGGCCGGGGCAACGGAGTTGATGGTGTAAGTGCCATCGGCAGTCAATTTGACGGTCAAGCCCGCCGCATTGGTGATCACGGCCGAGCCCTTCACCGTCAAGATGGCAGGTGGGCTGGTCACACAACCAACGGAATTGGAGGCGACTAGAATGTAACTTCCTGCATTCGCCGGCGTCACACTGGCAATGCTCAGGGTGGAATTGGTGACGCCAACAAACTGACTTCCAGCCACCAGATTGGTAAAATTAGAACCGCTACCCGCCGCGAATTGCCATTGCAGAGCCGGCACGGGATTGCCGTAAACGGACGTGTTAAATTGTGCCGTTAATCCTGTGAAATTGGTCTGGGATGAGGGCGATACAAGGAACTGCGGTGCTTGCGTTGGAAAGGCTGGCAACGGGCCGTAGGGCTGAACCGCCAGGTAACCGCCGCCGGTTCGGGTAAAAGTACTGGGAAATCGTACGGCCAAATCCGACCAGGAATACAGGCCATTGGTGAGTGCCACGCCTTCGATAGTTACGGCGGCGAACGCGCAATTTTGATGCAGCCACATTTGGCCGCCGTTCGTCAGTGTCAAAGTTCCTGCGCTATTCAAATCATACTGCGGTTCGAACAACGCCGAGCCAGCCACCGACAAGCTGGCGGCAGTTGGATCCAGCGGACAATGCGGATCTACCGTGATGCTATTGGTTCCGAGCCCGCCAATATTCGCGCCAACACTTGCTGCCGCCAGCCAGCCGCCGGCGATCACCCATTGGCCGGTGAAAGAGGTGTTTGCGGCCGAAACGTTTTGTGGCAACAGCACACTGGAAGCCATTAAGATAACCTTGCCGCCACCAGAGTAGGATCCCGACAACTTGGTGGTTTGCAGGGTGCCGCCGGAAATTGTGGTGCCACCCGTAAACGTATTAGCCCCCGCCAATGTCAATGTGCCGGAACCGATTTTGAGCAACGAACCTGACCCGGTCAGTGCCCCGGCATATACGGTGCTGACGTTATTGGCGCCGACGCTCAAGATGATTGGGGAACCGGCAGTATCAGTTAAAGTTTGCGAGGCTTTGCCGGTGAGTGCGCCGATATTAAAAGGGGCGGTATTGACGGCGGAAGCAAACGAGACCGGGCTGGTTTGAGCGGCATCAAGGTTTAAAGTGGCGTTGTTGAGGGCGTTGAGATTATTAAGTTGGAGAATGCGGTTGGCGGCGCTGGCGATGACGTTGCCGGTGCCGCTGGAAACGGTGATGATGCCGTTGTAGGGATTGGCGGCGCTAAATTTGACGAGGCCGGTATCGGCCCCGGCATTGATATTGGGTCCAGAGACTTGCAAAGCGCCGGAACCGCTAATGGGGGCGGTAAATTCCAAGGTCTCAAACTTGGAGCTGCCGTTCACGGTTCCACCCAAGGCGCCAAGTAATGACGCGGCGTTGACACTGACGTTGCCGGCCACAATCAATTTGGAATTATCACTATTGGCACCCGCCTGATCCAACATGCCACCATTCAGAACCAGATGGCTGATTGTGACGGTTCCGACGGTTGTGTTGCCTGAGACGTTGTTTCCGATCTTGCCCAGGAAGCGGCCGCCGGCATCAATGGACAGAAAGCTTCCGCCGAAGACGTAATTATTTCCCGTGGTCGTCGGGTTGGGCGTGCGCAGCCAAAAAATGCCCGTGTCATAGATGTTTCCCGTAGCTGGCATTGCGCCGTTGCTCCAGTTGGTGGAACCAGCATAGCTGGAAGTCCCGGCGGCGTCGTTCGCCAGCAACGACACGTTGTCCGCTTGCGCCGGGAGCAGGCCGAAAAGCACTGCCGCCGCCGTTGCCAGCAGCTGGATTTTTGAGGCAACCCCATGAACCCGGCGAACGTTTTTGAGGCGGCGCCAATTTTCCCTGGATCGAAAAGACATGACTGGTTGCGGCTCGAGGCGGCCGATTTTTTTATTTTAAGGTTTGTAAGCCAAAAACCTGAGCGCTGCCTGGAGGGTTGGATCAAAGTCTTTTGGATCTTGATAGAAATAACAAATGCGCGATCCATCACTTTTCCAGGTGGAAAGGTAATACATGTTTTGCACCTTGATCCATTCTGAGTGGCCATCACAAAAAACTTCAGTGCCACCGGCCGGCAACGAACCATTTTTATGGGGCGGCATGTTGTCATAAATAGTGCGTCCCGCATCTTCACCGCCCCAAGTGCCATTGATTTTCATGACACAATCTGCCGCCATTACCCAATGGGGTTGGGACTGACTCAGTTTTATCGGACTGCGTCCGGCAAACGTGCCCGACGGGTTAAGCCAGGTTTTGAAGGCAGATCCGCCGAAATACTGGTAGCCGACGTCGAATTGATTAAGCGACCCAGGCTCGTATTGCGGTAGTTGTGTCAGATTGGGGCATGACCAAACGGAGTGGGTTTGGTTGGTTTTTACAAATAACTGTACGCTGGCCGCCGCCGCCGCATCGGCTGGCTCCAAAACATTTTGGACGCCATAACCCCCGGATGCATGTGACTCAATGACGTGGTCATTGTTGTCACCGGCATAAACCGCCATGCCAACATAAACCTGCTTGGTGTTGCTTAAATCAATCGCCCGCTTGGCCTTTTCCTTGGCCTTGGCCAGCGCCGGCAGCAGCATTGCCGCCAGGATCGCGATGATTGCAATGACCACCAGCAGTTCAATGAGCGTGAACGCGCGTTTGTTAGTCGAGAGATGATTCATTAGCTTGGTGATTCAGGTATGCTTCACAGTTTCAACCGGTAGAAGACCGCCCCGTTGGTGGTCGTGATCGGAATGGAAACGGCGTTGGTGGTCGTGGAGCCGGGCACGTCAACCCAGTTCGTGCCCAAACCGGTCGCCAACGAATTGGTCTGCATCTGCAACGTCCAACCCGTATGGTCGGTTGGCCAGGCCAGGTTCAGATTGCCGCCGGAAACGGAATTAGTGAGGACCGGGCTGTTGGTATTGATGGTCGTAGTGGTGATGACGGCAATGGTTCCGTTGATTGCCAGTAGGTTGGTCCACGCCACGCTGCCCGAGGGCAACACGGGTAGCGTGACCGTCGCAAACGTGCCGCTGACCGGCGCGCTGAACAGCGTGAACGTGTCACCGGCCACCAGGTTGGTGGAGCCGATATTATTCACGGTGAGCGTGGCGCCGGCAGTTAACGTGACACTGGACGCGACCAGCTTGTCGCTCGTCGGCGACGCATCACGATTGATCTTCATTACGACAGAGCCTGACACGGATACGGCGCCGCTTGCGGTCAGGGTGCCGATGGTGTTGGTCAACGTCCCGCGCGCCGTGGTTCCCGGCGCCAGTTTTCCGCCCGCCTGAATATTGATGGTGCTGCCGATGTTACCGCTGCCGCCCAGCGAGCCATTCGTGCTCACGGTGACGGCCGAGTTGCCGGTCGCACCATTGACGAGCAAGGTGCCGGTGGCGACGGTCGTGGTGCCGGTGTAGGTGCTCGTTCCCGCCAACACCACGACGCCGAGGTCCGTGCCGCCATTCACATTGGCGCCCCCAAACTGGAGATTGCCGCTGCCGCTAATCGGGGCCGTTACAATCAAGGTCTCCGATGCGCCGGATGAACCCAGTGCGCCCAGATAACTGGTCAGATTATTTTGCAGCGTAATGTTGCCTCCGAGGGTCTCGGTGAAACTATCGCCGCCGTTCGCATAATCCACCAGGCCGCCGTTCAAGATGAGATTGTTGACGGTCATCACCTGACCGTTGGTGCCCTTCATGATAAAGCGGCCGCCGGTATCAACGCTCAGGGCTGAGCCGGCAAAGGTATAGGCATTCGCATCCGCCGGTGAACGAATCGCGAAGACCCGGGTGAAATAGCCGGTTCCCGCGACGGGCGCATTGAAATCAAGCCACGTTCCGGCAGCATTAAAGCTGGAGGTGCCGGCGGGATCAGTGGCAGTGAGCGGAATCCAATTCGCCATGGTGACGGACGTGACGACCAAATCAATGGACGTATTGGCCACGTTATTTGACAGGTAGGCTGTGACACCCACCGGCATGGCACCCAATGTAAAATTGCTCAGGTCCGCCAACGGCGTCCCGGTGTAGTCCACCAGCGGATATTGGCCAACGGTGAAACCGTAGCCATTCAGATTAAAGGTCACCGTGCCGGATGCCGTAAGATTGCCGCTGACATTGAGCGGGAGGCCGGGCGTGCTCAACACCAGATCGTAATTGACGTTGATCGCAGAATTTCCCGACAGCGTCAGACTGGTGGCGGAGAAGGTGCCGGCACCGTAAACCAGGTTCAGGCTGATCGCGCCGTTATTGAGTGTCAAATCGTTCAGATTGTTGATCGAGTTGGGCGAGAGGCTTAACGTGCCGCCTGTCACTACGGTCGGTCCGGTGTAAGCGGCTGGGTTCCCGGCTAAAGTCAGCGTGCCGCTGCCGCGTTTGGTCAAGCCGCCGTCAATGGCATTGTCGCCGCCGATCGGACTATGTTGCAGCGCCGAACCGATTGTGACGCTGAGGTTGGTGGTGTCTACGATCACGCCGCCGTTCCGGACATTGACCTGCGCTACGTTAGTCACGAACGTCGTGCTGTTCGCAGTCGGTGTCAAAACCCCGCCATTGAAATTCAGCGTTGAATTTACCCCGGAGGAAGAAGTCACACTCAAGGTGCGGAGGTTGCCGCCATCGAATTCATACGTACCCGTTGAACCGGCGATGCTGGCAATATCCACCCCGGCGCTGGCCACCACCGTGCCGCCGCTTTGATTAAATGTCCCCACGGCAACCGCGCCGACGCGGATCGCACTGCCCGCGTTTAAAGTGCCGCCACTCAAGTTATACGTTCCAGTGGCTCCCACGGATGTGGTGGTGGTGCGTCCGCCAATGCAGAAGGTTCCCGCCGTGGTATTTTGTTCCGTCACCGTGCCACTGGTTTGATTGATTGTGCCGCTGGCGGTTGAGCCAGCGCTGTTGGCTGAACCAACATAAATGGAGTTTGCGGTCAGGCTGGCCGTGTCTTGAATCGTTACCGTGCCCACCGCTGACCCGATATCGCCGGCGTTGAAGTCGTTGGCGGTCGTGAGGTTCGCGGTTCCTTTCAGCAGCAATACGCCGGTATCCGTGTTGTTGCGGCCGACATCGCAGAAATTACCGGCACTCAGGAATGCGGAATCAAGGGTCAATGTGCCTCCGCTCACGAAGAGATTGCCGGAAAAATTATTGCTGCCGGTCGTGGTGAACCCGCCCGTGCCGAGCTTGGTCAAGGTCAGGGCGCCGGAAAGGTTGCCGGAGAAGGTTGTGTTGACGCTGTTGTTGACCGTGAGCGTCGGTGCGCCAGCAGAAACCGTCAACGCGCTGTTGCCAGACAAATTCGCAAACGTCTGGCTGGCGCCGAAGTTGAACGCACCGTTCGTGATCACCGTGTTGCCGCCAAAGCTGGCAGGCACATTCATCGTCACCGTGGCATTGCCAACCTTGGTCAATCCACCGGGAGAATTGATCTGGCCGGTGCCTTGGAAGGTGTAGCTGGTGGCGGCATTGCTGATCGTGACGCTGGCCGGGCTGACCGTATTGCTCAACAACACCAAGCCACTGCTCAGGTCATTGAAAGTGACGGCGTCACCTGGCGGGACGTTTTCGATGTAATCCGTCGGCGTGCCGCCGATCAACCAGTTGATGGTTGTGTTCAAATCCCAAAGGTTGGGTGAAACATTATTGGTTCCCGTCCAGACAATCCCGCTGCCCACGGCGGAAATCGTCACATTGATGATGTGATTGACCGTGTCATTGGACAAAGTTGCCGTCACCCCGCGCGGGCCGGTAACCGAACTATTGAAGGTTCCAGAGAGGCTGCCGTATTTCAGCACCGGGAAGGTGCCGACTACAAAGCTGCCGCCGATACGGATCGCACTCGTGCCGTTGATGGTAACAGCGCTTGCCGTCAGGGCGGCATTGGTCGGGTTGCCGGTCAGACCGAAGGAGAAGTCTAACGCAGTGGCGCCACTGCCACCCAGGGTCAGGCTGCCAATTGTAGCACTATTGCTCACGGAACTCGCGGACACACCGAAACTGGCGCCGTCGGCAACCACCACGTTGCCGCCGCCTTGATAGGCCGGAGTGATGAATAATTCACCGCTATTCACGGTGGTCTGGCCGGTATAAGTATTCGCCGCATTCAGCGTGGTAACGCCGGAACCGGCTTGAACCACGGAACCAGCCCCAGTGATCGGGGTGCCGGCAAAATGGACGCCTTGGACAACGGCATCGCTGCGATCAAACCTCAGGGTGCCTTCGTCATCAATGGCCCCGCTGGCTGAGAGCGCCCCGTTTGTGCCGCCATTCCCCAGTTGCAGCGTTGCGCCCGGGTTGATGAAGGTGCCGCCACTGTATGTATTCGCACCGCTGAGAATTAACGTGCCCGGACCCGCGAAGGTGCGGGCGATGGCCCCGGAGAAAACCCCGCTGAACTCCGTTTGAGGATTATTGACGGTCAAAGTTTTAGCGGTGCCATTGGCGGAAGAGCCCGTGAATTTAAGATTTCCCGTGCCGCCGAAAATTGTGTTCGCACCGGCGTTGCCCGCGAAGTTCAGCGGGTTGGTAATGGTGTGGGCCGTCCCATCCACCGATTGGAAGGTTGCCCCGCTGCCGCCATTAAAGTTGAGTTGTCCGGTTCCCAAAGCTGAATCATTACCAATCATCAGCGTGCCTGCCTGAAGCTCCGTGGTGCCGCTGTAAGTGCTGGCGCTGGAAAGTACCAGCGTGCCCGCGCCGATTTTGGTCAATCCACCCGCGCCACTGATCGCCCCGCCGACGGTCAGGGTATTCCCAAAGATGTTCACGGTGCAGGTGGCCGGTAAACTCACCGGTCCGGCACCCAGATTCAGGTTATTGCCGAATCCGGCAATGATGAAGCTGCCGTTCCAGATTTGCGCAATATTCGGCAGCAAGGTCACATCGCCGCCGCTGGTGTTGTCAATGATGGTGCCGGGCGCGATGGTCAACGGCCCCACACCGATGGCGGAATTGGCGCTGCTGGAACCGCCGTTGTTGATGTCCAATTCACCCGCGCTCACGGTCACCCCGCCGTTGAACGTATTCGCACCGGAAAGAGCCAAAGCGCCATTGCCAGTTTTGGTCAGCGAACCAGAACCAATGATGACCCCGCTGTCCGCCAGTACGACGCCGGGCGCCGTCACTTCCAGGACGGCGCCCGCACCGAGCGTCGCGCCACGATCGGTGCTGGCCCCGCCGCCAGTATATTGCAAGGTGCTGCCACCCAGAACGAGGTTGGCCGGGGCTGCGCTGGCCGCCCCGATGTCGCTGGGCGAACCGCTGGCCGCCAGGGTGCTCACGCTCAGAACCCCAGCATTGACGGCGGTGACACCGGTGTAAGTGTTTGCGCCGCCGGAAAGCGTGACGCTGCCGGTATTGTTTTTGGTTAATCCCCCGCTGCCGCTGATGTTGTTGGCCCCGCTGGAAACAATGATGTAAGGAAGTGCCGTGCTATTGTTGAACAAGCTGCTGCCGGGTTGAACAGTTGCGTTCACCGTCACATTGTTATTGAGGCCGGTGTCATCAAAAAGAACCACGTCGCCATCCGTAAAGATGCTCGCATGACCGGTCCAGTTGGGTGTGGCTGAATCCCAATTGCCATCCGTCCCGCCCGACCAGATGTCCGACACCCCGGACACATTCAAATAAAGCGTGGACCCGCTGACCGAGAGCGTCGCGGTCAATCCGGGCGAAACTCCCAGCACGAAAGCGCTCGCATCCGCCGGGCCGCTGGTAGTCCACTGAACCAACGGGTAATTGTTTCCAGCGGCAAAGGTGCCCGAGGTGATATTGATGGTCACCGTCCCGCCGGTGACAAGTGTGCCGGCATTGATCGGCGCAATGGTCGTGCTGTTCAAGCCGTTAAATTCCAAGGTGGTGGCCGCACTCGTTCCCAAGGCCAAGGTGCTGGGCGATAACTGGCTGCCACCGGAAACGGTGACGCCCAATTTGGCGCCGTCGGCAACCGTGAAAGCGCCGGTGCCGGTCTGGGTGGAACTGACCACCAGTTTGCCGGCGCTGACGAGGGTGGCGCCGCTGTAATTATTAGCCGCGTTCAGCGTGGTGGTGCCAGCGCCTGCCTGAGTCAATGAACCAGTACCGGTGATCGGGCTGCTGCTGAAGTCAACGCCTTGCATCACCGTGTTATTGCGGTTGATAGTCAGGGTGCCATTGAGGGTCAACGTATTGCCAGCGGCGAGAGAGCCGCCCGTTCCGCCGTTGCCCAACTGCACAGTGCCGCTGCTGATGGTCGTGGTGCCGTAGTAGGTATTCGCGCCGGTCATTGTCAGGGTGCCGGAACCCACTTTGACCAAGTTCCCGCCATCCATCAAAACACCCGTGTAGGTGGTGTTGGCGTTATTGCCGCCGGCGCTTAAAGTAATGGGCGAACCAGCGGTGTCAGTCAACGTTTGGGCGGCTTTGCCGGCCAATGCGCCGACATTGAAAGGGGCGGTATTGACGGCAGAGGCAAATGAGACGGGGCTGGCTTGAGCGGCATCGAGGTTTAAAGTGGCGTTGCTGAGGGCGTTGAGATTGTTGAGTTGCAGGATGCGGTTGACCGAACTGGCGATGATATTGCTGGTGCCATTGGAAACGGTGATGGTGCCGCTATAGGGGTTGGGGGCGCTGAATTTAATGACGCCGGTATCGGCCCCGGCATTGATAATGGGTCCTGATACCTGCAAGGCCCCGGCCCCGCTGATCGGGGCGGTAAATTCGATGGTTTCAAATGATGCACTGTTATTGGCCGTACTGCCAAGCGCGCCCAGGATGGATGCGGCATTGACGGTGACATTGCCGGCGACAATCAATTTTGGGGTGTCACTATTGGCACCCGCCTGATCGAACTGGCCCCCATTCAGGATGAGGTTGGTGATGGTGATGGTTGCCACTGTCGTGTTGCCGGCCACGTTATTGCCGATTTTGCCTAGGAACCGGCCCCCGGCATCAATGGACAACGAATTACCGAGGAAAATATAAGCGCTTCCCGTGGTGGTCGGGTTGGGCGTGCGCAACGTATTATTGGTGGTGAAATAATTATTCGCTGCGCTTGGCGCGGCCGCATTCGCCCAATGGCCGACGGTATTAAAACTAGTGCTGCCAGCGGCATCTGAAGTCGTCAAAGCCACATTGGCGGCGGAAGCGAGGCTGGCGCCTCCCAGAAATATCGAAGCCGCAATAAAACAACATTTGGTCAGGAGACCGGCTGGTCCAAAGCAGAGACTCTTTTGATTCAGGGTTTTCATTGATTATTTGTGGTTCAATATGGCGATACACTGCGTCCACCCCACGCAGAGGCAAAAAGCCCTGCGTTTTAACATTTTATGAGTGGTTACATCTGTTAGTGCGCCGGCCAGCGGTAAAAACTGAAAAGTTTTTTTTTAAAATCTGAAAATAATTGCCGGCGCACGGTTTTTGGCCTGATTTATCGATAGTTTGGTGGAGGGAATGAGGGCGGCAGGATGAAATGTCCCAAAGGGACTATGGGAAATTAGCCAGCTACGTAGTGGCTGGTGCTGGTCGTGGCAAAGAAGGAAATTTGTCCTGAAGGGACGATGGAAATGCCCAGATAAAACTGAGGTGTGGACATTCCCGCCGTCCTTTTAGGACGGGAAATTTTTTCGTCTCCAGCTTGTGCAGCTACACCTCAATCCAGTAACGATTCACGATCTCTCCAGAAACCGGATCTTTGCCCGGGATATCCGCCACACCGCCATTGGCCAGCACCACGCGAGCCGATAGCGTATTATTCGGATTAACGGTTAGGAGTGCCTTTGAGCCACCCAGTTGGCGAAATTTTTCCAACGCGAGTTCCAACAACTTTTTTCCGTGACCTTTGCCGCGCTCGGACGGGCGGATGTAATAGCCGACGTTTCCGCCATATTGCAGCAAACGCTCGTTCAACCGGTGCCGGACGCGCACGATGCCAACCATCTGATTATGGTCATCAACCATCCAAAATGTACTTTGCGGAACTTTTTCAACGGGAAGATTTCTGCCTGCCTCCTCATCGCGACAGACCTGCAGAAAAGTTGGTAGATCGCACTCGCCGCGACCGTAGGCTGTTCCCCAAAAGAAGGAATCGCCAGCGCCTAATTCTTTTAGCACAACTTCCAAATTGGTCGGCAACGGTTCAGCCACGCTTACTAGACGCGCCGATTGTCCCAGCGGCATGTCGGGATGGAGAAAATCTTTGGCGTTCATGTGCGCGAATCAGAATTGCTGTTTGAACGAGTTGTATCGCCTGCCTTCGGCTGCTGCTACACGCGTTTAATTTTATTTTATTAAAATTGGGAGAGCGAGCTTTAGTGCCCGCTCTCCCACGAGGCTATTCGTTCAGGAACAATTTCCATTCCGCAACCCCGTGGGCGTTGCGGATCGTGGCCGATACCGGCAACTCTTTCGGTGCACGCGGGATGGTGAGCAGCGTGAGCCCGGCCTCATGCGGCAGACGGTCAGCCTTGCGCTGGTTCACATCTTTCGCGGCCCAGACCAGGTTTTCCCAGGTGTCACGGCCGCCGCGTGAGCGCGGCAGAACGTGGTCGAGATTGCCTTCGTCCGGTGCGAGCAACCGGCCGGTATATTGGCAGCGGTTGCCGTCGCGCTCACGGATGTTGCGCGCGTTCAGCTTCGGGCGTTTCTTCGGCACCTTGGCAAAGTTCACGGCCACGATGACGGTCGGCACACGGATCGCACCGCGAATGGTGTGCACAGCATGGTCGCCATCGCGAATCGGCAGCGTGATCCATTCGGCCCATTTCACGGGGCGGAGAGCTTGCGCATGGGCATCGGCGCCAAGCTCGATGTCGAGCGCGGTAGCGGCGTTCGTGGCCATTTGGCAGAACGCATCCGCTGGCGTGCGAATGTTGATCGCCTGCCAGTTGCGATTAAGCACGAGCACCAAGTTTTTGTTCAATATATCGTTCATACTATTTGCCTGGGGCCACCTTGCGTAGGGCCATTATTTACGAATGGTTGATACGTTTCGCGGGTGTTTGTTCTTTATTGAAAGTGGGTGGTCGAAGTTCTCGATCGGTTAAATTGGCTACCTCGCCTGGAATTGCACCAGGATCGCCGGGGTCAAAACCCGGTGTGTTACGATTACACCACGAAGCAAACATTGGTGGCCCGCCCGGGTAATGCTCCCGGTTCAGCGGATTAAAAGTCCGCTGCATCACGTTAATGCTTGCAGGCCAAAACTAGTGCTGTCTGTAAGGTGAATGGTCGCAATCTCCAGTGCTGCCCTGGACACAGCGGGCTTATGAAACCCGCTTGAGCGCTGGCTCGACTGCGGTACTGGCGCACACCACTGGTGTACGCAGGAAATTTGATTTGCTCGCCGCCGTTCAATATAAATGGGCAGAGCGGCAGCTCTGCCCTACCTAATGCGGTGGTAGGGCGGCGTTGTGCGCCGCCAAGGGGCATCGAGATACGGAGCGATTTAAAATTGGTAGCGCGTGAAGGATTTGCACCCTCAACCTTCCCGTTCTGAGCGGGACGCCTCTGCTGTTGGGCTAACGCGCCGATAAATAATGGCGTCTCCAGCCGGATTCTCACCGGCAACCTGACGCTTAGGACGCGTCCGCTCTATGATTTGAGCTATGGAGACTAAAACCTGTTGGAATGATCAAATTTGGATTTTTATTCGTCCTCGTCGTCGTCCTCATTCTCATCCTCAAATTTTACCGGCCGGCGAGGACGAGGACGACGAGGAGCAGGAGGAGGATTAAACCGCAAACTTGCTATATTGGTGCATCCGACAGAACTCCCACCTGCAAACTCTCCGTTAGAAGCGGAGGATGATCATAATTTCACCACGGATGCGAAATGAACCTGGACGGGCATGAGGGTAGCGCGCCCTCTATTTCGGTTTGGAAGACCGACGTGTATCTCTCAACACTTATGCCCGATGAGATGGAATCCCGTGCTGGAATCGCACCAGCCTCTGCGGCTTTGCCGGCCGCCGCCTGATCTGCTCGGCCAACGGGATTTAAAATGAAGCTGAGGCGGTAAAAGGTCGCCTGAAAACGTAGTAATTTGAAACGCATCATGGAGTGCGGCGGGAAGGCAATCGCCGCCACGCCGCTTTTGTCCGGATGAGACGTTTTCGGATAAAGAGTGGATTCCGTGCGCGCGAAAGCGGTGTCGCCGCTGCGCTCTGCCACCGCAATCCAAGATTTACGTCCGTCGGAACTGGATGCGTTTTGAAACTTGGCCACTGGAGTCGGGATTGCACCGACACCTCCGATTTTTCAAACCAGCGTGCAGACTGACTACACCATCCAGTGGAAAATTTTTGACGTCCCCTCTCACCGTCGCCCTCATCCTCATCCTCGAAATTTTACTGGCCGACGAGGACGAGGATGACGATGAGCATGAGGAGGATTTTGTTTGGTCGTCCGGCGCGGTAACGCTCCGCGGTCTTCCGGTTATCAGCCGGGTGCTCTGCTATTGAGCTACGGGACGAAAATCATGATCACAAGTAATGGGGCAATACTGTGAATAGGCTTTGACACATACAGTGATAGGTGGAATGGATTGCGCTGCGAACCATTATGACGGCAATGACGGCACTTTATGGCGTGCTCTGGTAGTTGGATGCGCAACGATTCGTCGCCTGACGCTACGCTCGGCGACGACTTTGGCCGCAGCGCAGCCAAATTCACCTTGAGTATATGTGTGGTAGGGCAAAGCGGCTGCTTTGTCTTTAAAGACGAGGCGGAGCAGCAACTCCGCCCTACCCTGATTTAAAATTGGCTGCTCAGGCCGGATTCGCACCAGCACCGTTCCGTTTAACAAACGGGCGGACTACTATTATCCCACTGAGCAATAAAATTGGCGGATCCGAAGGGACTTGCACCTGGATTTATACCCCAAGCCTTCCCGCCGACAACGGGTTGCTTCGCTGATTGAGCGACGGATCCAAAATTATGGCCCAGCGCAAGCTGTGGTGCGGTTGCCGGGAGTCGCACCCGGACATGCTCCTTGGCAAGGAGCCATTCTGCTGTTAAATCACAACCGCGAAAGTAAAAGGGCCGACCGCGTCCATGCGCGACCGGCCCGGGCCATTTCAATAAAGAACAAACACCTCTTGGCGGTCTATGCGACCCCAACCCGCGGTTTCACGGCGGCTGTTTCGGTGTTTAGGGGCACACCTCCTCCGAAGCCCTTAAATTGTAACTGTAAAAATATTTCCAACCATTTCGGCGCGCGTCTTCGCTCGCGATGGGCAGACCCCACCGGTTGAGAACCTCGGTTCTCTTGCGCCATTTTTAGATTGGTACTGCCTGACATCATCGAGACGTCGCCAATTTATCGCTCACAAATCATTCACCTTTTGTTGTCGTTATTCTTCATGTGTTTTCCGGAATTTTCGGGAAATAAAAAACCCTGCTTACACGGGGTAAGCAGGGTGGAAAGATTCTCTTTCGATTCTTTACCTGCTTACCTTTGGTTGATCCATGATCGTTTCGGTTCTCTGCCCGTTAAACGAGGTGGCTAGCCCAAGGTTAAACGTACAACCCGAATTATACCGGTTCTGACGGGTCGCTTTCGCGAGCGTCATGGTCGGCCAACTCGTGGCGGATATGTTTAAGCAAGGTTTCATCGAACGTGATAGACGCTAACAAACCTCAATGGTTACGGTCTACTTATACTTTGAGGGGGTGCAACATCTTAAATTCGAATATCAAGATGCGTGGATATATACTTTGCTTTAAGTTGAATTAGGCCAAAAGAATTCTGTACGACGGTTTTAAACGGGATGGGAAATCCTAAAATTTTAGTTCCCGCTTAGCGGGCGAAACGGAACTGACAAGGATTCAGCCTCGCATAAAATTAACCACCCACTTGACTGGTATCACGGGTGATGTCACATTTCCTTGCGTGGAAATTGTGCAGGACACCAATGTCTTTGTCGCCGCCCTGCGCAGTCAGGAAGGTGCGAGCGCAGAAGTATTGGACCGTTGCCTGGCTCATGAAGACCAAGCCGTCATGGGAGCGGCCCTTTTTGCGGAATACGAAGAATTGATTCAGCGGGAAAGCTTATGGCGGGGTGTGCCGGTTACGGCGGCGGAACGCGAAGCATTGCTGGACGATTTTTGTGCGGCAGCACTCTGGCAGCCGGTTTATTTTCGCTGGCGACCGAATCTGCCAGATGCGGGTGATGACCACGTCCTGGAGTTGGCGATTGCTGGCGGTGTGGAACATCTGGTCACACACAACACGCGGGACTTTGGACGGGGTGAACTTAAATTCGCCTCGCCGCAGGTGGTGACCCCGGCGCGACACTTGAAAATTGTAAAATGAAAACCATTCCTTATCGGTGCGACGAATCGCGGCACAAAGCATTGCTGGGTGCTGCGCGATCCACGGGCACAAGCGTTCAACGACTGTTTGATAATTTTGTAACGCACGTCATTGCGGAACGTCAAGCGGAAGCCCGCTTTGTGGCACGTCAGAAACGTGGCAACCCGGCGCGTGGCCGGAAACTGCTGGCTGAAATCCGGCAACGCGTTTCATCACGTTCTTAAACACCCTGCTTGGTGTGGAGTGGGCGTTTTCTGTGCTGCCGGACTCCGGCTAGGGCTCCGTCAAAACCTTGAACTGGTTAGGTGTAGGATGTGCCCTGCTTTTGATGCTGCCGACCTTTGAAGAAAATGGAGCGAGCGAAGGGATTTGAACCCTCGACGTTCACCTTGGCAAGGTGATGCTCTACCAACTGAGCTACGCTCGCATCCAGAAACGGAGGGTTATCCTACACAACCCGCAGCCGCTTGCAAGCTGAAATTTACGATAATAAAATCAGTGATTCTGCACAGATTCCATCTTAGAACAACTCTGGTCGGAAGGCATAACCGCGAAATACACAAAATACGCGAAAAAGGAGCAACTTTTTTTCATCTGGTTTTGTTCGGGTATTTCGCGTGGTTCGCGGTTGAAAAATATTTTTTACAACCATTATTCCAGAACGACGGTTCGTTTATGCGCTTTGCCTTGAGGCGTGCACGAGGCTAAACTGGGGTTGTGAGTAATACTTTTTATGTGCCGGGCGAGCAACGGGCCACGGCAGTCAATGATCTCTTTGCGCAGATCGCGCGGCGGTACGATTTTTTGAACGACTTGCAGAGTTTCGGCCTGCATCGGAGTTGGAAACGGCGCGTCGTGAATTTGGCGAAGGTCTCCAATGGTTCGCATGCTTTGGATCTTTGCTGCGGCACGGGCGACATTTCATTCGCGCTCGCGCAACGCGGAGCAGAAACGACGGGCTTGGATTTCAGCGCACAGATGTTGGAGGTCGCTCACACCCGCAGTCGGAAATCCAGCGGCATTAATCCGGATAAAAATCCGCAATTCATTCAAGGCGATGCCCAGCAGTTGCCATTTCCGGCGGAGACATTTGATATTGTGACGGTGGGTTACGGTCTGCGTAATTTGACGAGCTGGCAACGGGGTGTGGATGAAATGTTCCGCGTGGCCAAGCCAGGTGCGCGTTTGATCGTGCTGGATTTCGGCAAGCCGTCGAATGCGTTGTGGCGGACGATTTATTTTACGCACTTGAAGATGTCCGTGCCGTTGATCGGCTTGTTGTTTTGCGGCAACGCCTCCGCGTACGCCTATATTTTGGAATCGTTGAAACATTATCCGGCGCAATTGGCGGTCGCGGAGAAGATGCGCGAATTGAAAATGAAAAACGTCCGCGTCATCAATTTGCTGGGCGGCGCGATGGCGATCAATTACGGAGAGAAGCCGGCGTAGTTGGCGGATTGTTGTGAGCGGGTGAGATGCGAATGACGTATTCATCCTCGTCCTCATCGTCATGCTCGTCTTCGGATTGGCCTGTGCTTTTTAATTAGAGACTCGTCACCGCGTCACCCACAAGATCAGGCGGAATCACTTTGGAAATCTTTACACAACTCGCATTCATTTGTAGTAGCGGTCTATGACCGCTGTCTTTTTACCATGACCAGTCCGAGGAAACTCGCGCCAACGGCCAGCAGTGCGGTTGACGTTGGTTCAGGCGTGTCGGTGGGCGTGATCAGCAGGCTGTTATCGTCCAGGAAAGCGTCTAAATCGCCGCCAACGTTTCGATTAAAATTCATGGTGTAGCCAATGGAGCGTGTGCCGTCGGGAATGGCGTAGGCAGCGGTAAAATTTTCCCAGACGCCATCGTGCGAATCGATCAGCGGGGTGGAAACGTCGCTGATTGCATTTTCTGAACCATCATAAAATGTCAGGGTGATGCCGGCATCGTCGCTAGGGGTGCCTTGCGGATAGCCTTGTTCCCAAAATGAAATCTCCGCGGAAAGAGTTCCGCCGTCGATCATTTCAGCGGTGATTCCGTGGCCCACGATGAGGTCTACGATTTGACTTAATGAACCGGTGGGGGCACCGGTTCCGCCGCAAAAATCGTAGCTGCCGGAATTTGGCTGAATATTATCACTCAAGGAACTGCTGGTACCCGCAAATGGATTGGAGCCGCCACCGGGGGTCCAGCCCGTGAGATCGCCGGTTTCCGCCCCGGGATTGATGAGCAGATTGGTGGTGGTTTGGGCGTGCGTTGTCGCCAGGGAAAGGGCGAAGCCGACGGCAAAAAGAATTTTAGTGAGAGAAGGACGATCGCTAAATTTCATAGGTAGTTGTTCATTGGGTTACGAACACATCAATGTCGCGCTAGATCCGGGCGACGCCATACGAGATAAATTCCATCAAAGAACCGTCGGGGTCACGAAAATAAACGCTGAGGCCTTTGCCGCGTGCGCCGGTCCGTTCCACCGGCCCGACTTCGATCGGGATATGATGCCGTTCGAGATGGGCGATGGCTTCCTCAATGGCACCTGGCCATTCAAAGCAAAGATCGCTGCCACCGGGAGCAACGGGCGTTTGCGCTTTGGGGTCGCCGCTCTGGCCGGGGCCGTGCACGTTGAATTGTTCGTGGCCGAACCGGTAGGCCCAGGCGTTTTTGACGGGAACCAATTCCGCGCCGAGAATTTCACAGTAGAATTGGTTGGAACGTTTCCAATCAGAAACGCTGATGACGCAGTGGTCGAGCTTGGGTAGCTTCATTTCGGGTGATTGAGCTGAATTATCAGCCCTTCACGCGCGGCGTCAACTTTCAATTTCGCCTTCTTTTTGGCAACGAGCTGGCGGGCACGTTTCACTAAAGCATCAATTTTTTTATCGTCGTGATCGGGGTCGTGATGGAACAGATAAAGATGTTTCACGCCGGCTTGCAGGGCGAGCGCAACGGAATCATCCACACAACCGTGACCCCAGCCGACGTGGGTTTTGTATTCGGCCGGATCATATTGCGAATCCAGAATCAATACATCGGCCCCGCGGACAAATTCAACCATGTCCCGATCAATACCGCCGGTGCGCGGTTCGGTGTCGGGGAAAAATACGATGCGACCGCCAGGGGTAACCAGCCGGTAGCCGACACAGATGCCGGGATGGTTTGCCCGTTGCGCGCTGACTACGACCTTGCCGATGTCCAAATTGAAATCTTTTAATTCTTCAATGGCGATGGTGCTTGGTAATTTTGAAAAGGGAACGGGAAAGTAGGTGCTTTCCATCTGGCCGGTAACAGCGGCGACCAGATTATGGCGCGCGCCTTCGGAGCCAATGATGCGCAAACGACAGCGGGATTCGTAGATGGGCGCGAAAAAAGGCAGGCCTTGAATATGATCCCAATGCGTATGCGATAGGAGCAGGGTCAGGTTGAGCGGTTTTTTGCGAAATTCTTTGAGCAGGGATTGGCCGAGTTTGCGCAGGCCGGTGCCTGCATCAAGAATGATGATGTCTGACCCGCAACGAACTTCCACGCATGTCGTGTTGCCGCCGTAACGAACCGAATTGGGCCCGGGCGTCGGGATGGAGCCGCGAACCCCCCAAAATTTGATGTGCGTTCCGCTATTGATACGGTCAAAATTACCCCAAGGATTTGAAAAAGACAAATTTTTGAGAATTAAAGGTTTGTCATTTTCGGCGGCTAAATTTAACGACGAAGGGGGAATCGGCCTTTATTGGGCGATTTAGCAGGAAAAACCGCAGGAACGCCGCTGGAGAAAAAATTTGGTGGGTTGGGAGAGACTCGAACTCTCGACCAATGCCTTAAAAGGGCACTGCTCTACCGACTGAGCTACCAACCCGACCAATGGGCCGTGAATTATGCCCTCAAAATGTGAGATGGCAAGTAGTTTTGTCGGATGGTCAAAAGAATATCGCGCAACCCGCTGACTTGCCTTCCAGCACGGTCATCGCCGGCGTGGTCGGGGCCATGAATTCCATTGGCAGAAATACGGTGCGCCGTTTAACCTGCACCAGTGCGGTTGCACGACCGATACATTTTTCGCGAATTGCTTACGCCGCTGGCTTATTGCCTCGGTGGTTTCACTGCTTTTTGGATTCCCCTCTTTTTCTTCACAGAAATGGAGACGATTCAGGATCGGAAACTTCACTTGTCCGATACGATTGAATATTGCGTGGCTGGCCTACCGCAGTTTTTTATCCTGACCTTTCCGTTGCTGTTGCTGTTGTCCCTGCTCTACGCGTTAACCCATCATGCGCGGCACAATGAAATCACCGCTTTACGGGCTGCCGGCGTGAGTTTGTGGCGTTTGTGCGCGCCATATTTCGTTGTGGGACTGGTCGCGACTGGAATTTATTTCGCGTTCAACGAGCTGGTCGTCCCGGGTTGCAGCCGGTGGTCGGATGAAATCCTCAATCGCTACGTGGTCAAACAAGACAACGCCAAAAATAAAACTGAATTTGAAAATAACGGCTACCAGGCCGATCATGCGCACCGATTGTGGCTGTTCAATAAATACGATGCGAAAACCACCATCATGCTCGGGCCACGCGTGAGTTGGAATTTGCCGGATGGTTCCGGGCATGCGCTGATGGCCAGCGCCGCGTTTTATACCAATGGCGTCTGGCAGTTCACCAACGTGCAGCTCTTTGTGCTGGACGGCAGCCAGAGAAATTGGGTGCCGGTTTCCACAACCAATGAAATCGCCATGCCGGAGTTTGATGAAACCCCGAAACAAATCTTGCGGGAACTGAAATTCAATGACGCGAATGGTCTGCTGGCCTCGCGTGGCGTGGATATTCCTTTGGCGGAACTGGCCTCTTACATGCGGCAAAACAAAAATATTTCCGACAAAGATAAACCACGGCTGTTGACTAAATTTCACGGCCGGATTGCGGCCCCGTGGACGTGCCTGGTCGTGGTATTCATCGCGATTCCATTCAGCGCGGCCCCGGGCCGGCGCAATCTTTTCTTCGGGGTGGCGGGCAGTATTTTTATTTGTTTCGCCTTTTTTGTGTTGCAACAGGTTGGTTTGGGGATGGGGGCGAACGGTTATTTGCCCGCGTGGCTGGCCGCGTGGCTGCCCAACCTGATTTTCACGGCGTTGGGGGTTTTTCTGACATTGCGCATTCGTTGATGGCGTGCGGTGATCAGCATGGTTTTTCCATGCGATAAAACCGCGAGTAATGACAAACCCAATAAAAGGCGACGCCTGCCAAGCCAGGCAATAATGCGACCAACATCCAAATAAACGGCGTCAATATAACCAATGGGCGTCCGGCGGTTTGACACTGGTTGGCATCACGCCAAACACAATTGGCGAGCATGATTTGCATCAAAACCATGGCGGCGAGGAGAACGAGGCCAAGAAATTGGCCGAGTTGTCCCAGCCATGGCAGGTTTAAGGTTGTGATATGTTGCATAGAGAATGTTGGATTGGGGAATGTTTTCAGCTCTGCGCTAAATAGGCACCGCAACACTCTTGATTTGTATATTCTTCTGCGATTCGCCGCCTTTCAAACCCGCCACCACCGCATCTCTCACTCAAGTGCAAAGCGACCGGGTTGTCTGGTTGTGCGAGTTTTATTGTCGCCAACCACAAATCTGAAATTAAGATGTCCGGGTGAGTGAGGAATTCCCGAAACCAAAATTGACACCTGAGCGTTTGAGCCTGCTCTATCAGGTGAGCAATGTCATCCACTCAACGCTTGATTCGCAGGAAGCGCTGCAATTGATCGTCAGCGAGGCGGTCCGGGTGATGCGCGCGTCCAGCGGTTCGCTTGTGTTGATCAATCCCACCACGAACATTCTTGAAATTCATGCCGCCCAAAATCTTTCCTCGGCGGCGCGCAAACTAAAACTGCGCGTGGGTGAAGGTCTCACCGGTTGGGTGGCGCGGCATGGCAAACCGGTGCGGGTCGGCGATGTGACCCAGGAAAAGCGTTATGTCAGCGTGCGGCGCGATGTGCGGTCCGAACTCGCGGTGCCGCTGGAAGTTCGCGGCGAAGTCCGTGGCGTTATCAACGTGGATTCCGACCGGATCAATGCGTTTTCTGCTGATGACCAGGAATTGCTGCAAGAACTGGCGTTGCAAGCCGCCAAAGTCATCCACAACACCTGGCTTTACGAGCAATTGCGCCTCAAAGTGATGCTGTTCGAGTCGCTGGCCAGCGTGAGCCGCACCATCAATTCCACTTTAAACCTCGATGAGGCATTGCGCGCCATCACGCGGGAAGCGTGTGAATTGATGCGGGCACGGATGTGTTCCCTCATGTTGCTGGATGATACGCGTGAATGGCTTGATTTGCGTGCCAGTTATGGCGCTGGTGATGCTTACATCAAGAAGCCGCGTCTCGGTGTGGAAGAAAGTTTGATCGGCGTGGTGGTCCGACGCAAAAAGGCGCTGCAAGTGGCTAATGTTCAATCGGATACCCGTTATCAGAATGTAGTACTGGCCCGTCGGGAAAATCTCGTTTCCCTTTTAAGTGTGCCGCTCATTTTTTCCGGCCAGATCATCGGGGCGTTAAATGTCTATACCGCCAAGCCTTATAATTTTTCTAACGAAGAAATTAAAATTCTTAGCGCGTTGGCTGAATTGTCGGCGATTGCCATTGAAAAGGCCCGGCTATATGAGCGATTGGTGGATGTGGAAGAACAATTGCGTCAAAACGAGAAATTATCGGCGCTGGGTCTGCTGGCGGCTGAGGTGGCGCACGAAATTCGCAATCCGTTAACGGTAATGAAGTTGTTGTATCACTCGCTAAACCTAAAATTTCCGCCAAATGACCCTCGTTGCAAGGATACGCAGATCATCGAATCAAAAATCGAACATCTCAATAAAATTGTTGAGCAAATTTTGGATTTTGCGCGGACAACGGAGCCAAAATTTGCCTCTGTTAACGTTAATGATTTAGTGGATGAGCTTGGTTTGCTGGTTCGTCATAAGCTGGCGAACCAAAATATCCGTTTAATTCGTGATTTAGAAACGAGTGTGGCTTCGATCATGGGCGACGCTCCGCAATTAGAACAGGCTTTCTTGAATTTGATGCTAAATGCTGCCGAAGCGATGCCAATCGGAGGAATTTTAACAATAAAGTCGCGTTCAATTCAACGTGAATCGGAACCAACTCAGGTTTTTTTGGAATTTAAAGATACCGGCGGCGGTATGACTGAAGAACAACAAAAACACGCCTTCAAGGCTGTTCTGGCCACGACCAAGGAAAAAGGTTCCGGCCTTGGCTTGGCAATCGTTGGGCGGATCATTGAAACTCACCAAGGAAAAATCCGGATCCAATCCCGTATTGGTCGCGGGACTACGATACGTCTTACCTTCCCCGCAGTGACTAAATAAGTTTTATTTGGAAAAGGCTGCTATCTCCAAAGAAAGTCGCGGGCATAGTTTTCAAAAATGGTCAGGGGTTGCGGCCATGATAATTCCAAATTAATAAATGCCAAACATTGCCTTTGACCTTGGCTGAGTTGAAGAATGAGTTGAGCTATCTCGGCAAAAATTTCCGTAAAATATGTTCCACGTGGAACACTGCATTCGAGTTCTTTTCTAATTATTTAAAAACTAGAACCATTAACGCGGATGCGTTAACATGCGTTAGTTCATGTATATTTATCCTAAGAGTTACGATGTGATCGTGGTGGGAGCCGGCCACGCCGGCGTTGAGGCGGCATTGGCGGCAGCGCGGATGGGTTGCGAGACCTTATTGCTAACCATCAATGCGGATTCCATCGGACAAATGTCCTGCAATCCAGCCATCGGCGGATTGGCCAAGGGCCATTTGGCCCGCGAAATTGATGCCTTGGGTGGGGAGATTGGCAAAGCAACGGACATGACCGGGCTGCAGTTTCGGATGCTGAATACAAAAAAAGGTCCGGCAGTTTGGGCGCCGCGGGCGCAATGCGACAAAAAGGCCTATCAGTTCCGACTTAAATGGGTTTGTGAGTCGGAACCGCGTCTGGACGTAAAACAAGGTCAGTCCGCCAAAATTCTGCATAAAGATGGGCTGGCGATTGGAATCGAGACAACCTTGGAGGTTCAATACCTCGGCAAAGCGATCATTATCACCACCGGGACTTTTTTGCGTGGTTTGATGCACATTGGAACCAACCAGCAAGCGGGTGGCCGCGCCGGTGATTCGGCGGCCATGAGCCTTTCGGGATCGCTTAAGGAAGTTGGACTTGAATTGGGTCGGTTAAAAACCGGAACCCCGCCGCGATTGCTCCGCCGGTCGTTAGATTTTTCCAAAATGGAGCCTCAGTATGGTGACGACCCTGTTCCATACTTTACCTTCTGGAAGGACGATTTGTTCCACATGGAACAATCTCATGTCCCGGCTCCGATTTTGAACCTTTCGAACGGTAAATATCCCCCTGGATCGATTTTGGATCGTATTAATGGCCAATTAGCCTGCCATATCACCTTCACCACGCAAAAAACGGCAGAGATCATCCGCAAGAATCTACATAAGTCGCCGATGTACTCTGGACAGATTGAAGGGATTGGTCCGCGTTATTGCCCGTCCATTGAGGATAAAATCGTAAAATTTGCGGAAAAAGAACGGCATCAGATTTTTTTAGAGCCGGAAGGTATCGGTACGGATGAGTATTACGTCAATGGTTGCTCGACGAGTTTGCCATTTGAAGTTCAGGTGGATATGGTCCGAACCATTATCGGTTGCGAACAGGCCGAAATTTTACGTCCGGCATATGCCGTTGAATATGATTTCGCTTTTCCGACCCAACTACATCCTTCATTAGAAACGAAGACGTGTGGCAATCTTTTTTTGGCCGGACAGATTAACGGCACGTCTGGTTATGAAGAGGCAGCCGCCCAAGGTCTGATGGCTGGAATCAATGCGGTGCGAAAGATCCAAGGCCGTGAAGCAATCGTCTTGCGGCGTGACCAAGCTTATATTGGAGTCTTGATTGATGATTTGGTCACCAAGGGAACCTCAGAACCGTATCGGATGTTTACCTCGCGCGCAGAGTTTCGTTTATTGTTGCGCCAGGATAATGCTGATTTGCGCTTAAGTCAGATTGGGGTGGATATAGGATTATTGCCAAAACGCAATTTTGATAAGTTTCAGGCAAAAAGAGCGGCGATTGAGGGTGAATTGGCGCGTTTGCATAAAACATTTCACGTTAAAGATTCTCTGGCCAAGATTCTCTCGCGGCCAGAAACGAATTATCGTGATATGCCGAATCAGCAGCCGGGTCTGTCCGACGAAGTCATCCAGCAAGTTGAGATTGCTGTAAAGTACGCCGGCTATGTCGAGCGGCAAGAGGTTGAAGTGGAGCGCATGAAAAAATTGGAGGATAAAAATATCCCTGACAGTTTTGATTATGCAACCGTACCCAGTCTCCGTTTGGAAGCGCGCCAAAAACTGACCCAGATCCGGCCGCGTACCATTGGACAGGCCGGCCGTATTGCTGGTGTTTCACCGGCGGATGTCGGTATTTTACTGATTTGGTTGAAGCGCGGCGCTGGTGTCGGACAAAAATCCGAAGCGATGGTTTTGCCGCCCGCCGATTGTCAGG
>DASYEY010000002.1:0-34093 GCA_036498725.1 Verrucomicrobiia bacterium
ACTATTGTGCCGAGCGCCGGTTGAAAATTTTTCAAGTTGCGGCCAATGGTCCATTTCCAATCAATGGACGGTGCATGGGGAACTGGCGAATGTTCTTTACGATTCAGCGCCCCCATCACCGCCTGCCGGATCCGCTGCTCCAGCAATCGTTTGATTTTCTCCACCACTGCCCCCACGACCATGCGGGCAGTTTCCTTGGTGCGCTCCGGGATTCGCCCCTTCAAGGACATGAGCGTTCCCATTAGTTGTGGGTTTGGCTCAACGGTTTTCAAGATCTCGGGCTCGAACAACAATTGCGTCAGCCCTTTCTTTTCAATCGCATCGTTCTGGATGACGGCGACCACATCTTCTTTGAAGTAACTGCGAATATCACCGAGCCACTTGGCCAGATTGGGGGCCGACGGACCGAGTCCCGCCGAACGCTGGTTGCTTTTGCCGGATTCGCCGGACTCGTCATAGATGGCGGCCAGCGCCTCGTCCATGGCCGTCTGTTCGGGCGAAAGCTGCCACCCGTCCGCGCCGCCCATTTGCGCGAGTGAATCCTGCGCGTGCCGGCCAAGAATCAGCCGCCATCGCTTTATCTGCTCTTTATTAACGATGGGTGCCATTACAATTCTTCAAAATCAAAGTCCGACAGTTCGTCCAATTTCTTCTTTTCCGTTTCAGTTAATTCCACACTCAAAACTTCGCTCACCTGCGCAGTATCGGCGCCCCAGATTTCACCCAGGTTTTCGGTGATGCTATTTTTTTCCGACGGGCTAAAGTCACCAAAGGAACGGCGGAGAAAAACGAGCGCCCGTTTGAATTCTTTCTCGGTGAGTGATGCGACATAGCTGTCCAGTTGTTCCCACAGTGCGAGTCGGGTCAGCAAAGCATAGCGATTCCGCTGAGCCAGCCCCTCAAACCAGCCGGCTCCGAGGTCAGCCGAAATACCGGGCGACAATCGCCGGGAAACTTCCCCGGCCAGTTCTTCGTTGGAAATCAAGTTGCGTTCCACGAGCAACGCGCAGGCGTAGCCGGACAATAACGGATTCAAGTGATCAGCCCTGGCCAGTTTCCGCAGTTCGGCTATCCACAACGGTTCGTCAATTAGTGCAGTGTAATCCAGTGCGACCTTATTCAGTTCATTGATGCCGGTGATCATCCTTTTCGCGGACGCCAGGTCACAATTAGCCGTTCCGACGAGCGCTAGCGCACCTTCAAGGAATAGCTGTTGCAATAACGGCTTCAACGGTTCGGCATCGAATTGCCGCACATCGCCGTAACGAATCACCAGTCCCAACTCGTAGGTGGCATTGGCCAGAGCGATAAAATCGGAGGAATCATTCGCCAGCCGCTGGAGGGTCTGGCGGGCGAGTTCAATGGATGCGCTCATGCAGCATTCGCAGGCCTGTCGGATGACTGTCGAGGCTTCCGCCACCGATGTGCATTTCTCCAGTTGTTGTTTGAACTTGAACGCCACGGCGAGTTCAATCGTTTCACCGAGCAATACGGCCTCGACGATGGCGATTTCAGCTTCGGGCGTCCACTGCAACGCCCAGCATTCCGCCCACGTGGTTCCTTCCTGACGCACTTTCAATTGTCGGGCAAAATCGACTTCCAACGTGGCCAGCCGGTGCAAAAAGCTGGAGCGATGCAGATCAAGGTAAGCGGCCTCCACACTTTTGACGTGGCGATTCTCACGAAGATCCAGGTCCAGTTCACGTCGCACGGCTGCCTTAAATTGGTCGAGCTTGAGGCGGGTGAGTTCACGGTAGAAATCGTCCTGGATGGAAGTCTGGCTTACGCCTTTGGCCAGGGAGCCGATGGCCGTGCCGACTTCCACGCGGAGCAACGATTCGCGCACGATGGACGGATCACCCTGTCCTAACAGGGTCACGGCTGCATCCTGCAAATCGCGCAGAGTCGGCAGCGAATTTTTCATGCGCGCCATCGCTTCGGCCAGCCGGACACCTTCAATGACTTCGGCGGTGGAACGGAAGGTTCCCACAGCGCGGAGTTCGCGTACCACATTGGTCAGGAAAAGAGTGGGCAAAGCCGGTACGGAGTTTTCTTTGAATCCATTCCAGACCATCTCAAAATAAGCGGGCGCATGATTGCCCGCACCGTAGCCGGACTGAGAAGACAATTTGAAAAATGAATACGGCATCAGCGTCAGCTTGGAATCGCGCCGGCGTAGCTTGGCAAGTTCCTCATCCGTCATCGCCGGAATTTCCGGCCCGAGCGCGGTGGCATGAAACGCTCCGGTAACAATAACGATCTGTTCCGGCTTATATCCTTCTGCGATGGCCAACTGGATCTTTCGGCGCATATACGCTTCGCGGACAAGGTTCTCGGCGGAGTGGCGGGTGGAAAAATTTTCCATCGACCGTAATTCCTGCCCGTATGAACGCGCGGCGTTCAAATAGGTATCCTCGGTGCGCAACTGCTCAAAGTGGCGTTCCCAATAGGTTTCATAATCAGGCTCGCCTGCCAGGCGGGCGATTTGATCGTAAACGGACCCACGCTTGGATTTTTCTTCAACGAGGGGAGTTGCCTCGGTCTCCTCCGCATCTTCGGCCCGCGTCTGGGCGGGTGTTGGCTTTTCTTCCTTATCGGTTTCCTCCGCTTTCTCTGGTTCCGCCACGGCCGCACCGTCATCACGATCCATCAGGCCAAGAAAAATCGACGACGGCAAATCCATGAAGCGGGCCTTGACCTTGTTTTCCCGACACCAGACGAGCGCCTGATATTCCGGACTATAGGTTGCCAACGGATAAACAAACGTCCGGACGGGAGCATCCGCCGTGTAGGCCAGGATCGCGATCGGAAGTTTTGACTTGGGACTGACAATGTGCGGAATCAATTCATCCGCATCATCCGAGCCTTCAATCAACACCAGCTTGGGCCGGACCCGATCCAGCAGCTGCCGCAAATGCCACGCCGCCGCCGGAGACAGATGGCGGACGCCGAAGATATGCGGTGCGGAGGCGGGCATGAAATGTTATTCGCCAGCATGCTCCGAACACGCGGTGTAAAGCCCGCGCCAGGTTGCGCCGCGTTTTTTCATCACGTTTCCAAGGTAATCCTTCCAGACAATGAGATCTTTTTCGTCATCCTTGATGACCGCACCTTGCAGTCCCGAGGCAATGTCCTGATCGCTGACGGTACCGTCGCCGAAATTGCCGGACAGCGCCATGCTGTTGGCCAGTAGCGAAATGGCTTCGGCGGTGGAGAGCACGCCCGAAGGTGTCTTTACTTTGTTTTTTCCGTCCAAGGTCTGGCCGGCCCGCAATTCGCGGAAAATGGTCACGACTTTGGTGATGGCATCTTGATCTGGAAGCTGCGCCTTCAATTGGAGATTGTGCGCCAATTCGCCGACCCGCTTGGTGACGATGGAAATTTCCGTCGCCAAATCCGCGGGCGCGGGAAGCACCACTATATTGAAGCGACGTTTTAAAGCGGCGGACATGTCGTTGACACCCCGATCACGTGTGTTAGCCGTGGCGATGACAGAGAACCCGCGTTGTGCCGGCAACTCGGTCAGCAATTCAGGAATCGAAAGGCGTTTCTCCGAGAGCAATGAAATGAGTGCATCCTGCACTTCGGACGCGCACCGGGTGACTTCCTCGAAACGGGCGATGCTGCCGCTTTCCATTGCGCGAAATATGGGGCTTTTGATGAGCGACTCGTTGCTGGGCCCGCGCGCGATGAGCATGGCGTAGTTCCAGGTATAACGAATCTGTTCCTCGGTCGTGCCGGCTGTGCCTTGAACGACCTTGGTGGAATCGCCATTAATGGCGGCGGCAAGATGCTCGGACAGCCACGACTTGGCCGTGCCCGGTTCGCCGATCAATAACAGAGCGCGGTCGGTCACTAGGGTTGAGATGGCAATCTCCACGATGCGCTGAGGGCCGATATATTTGGGCGTGATGTCCAGCTTGCCGCACTTGCCCCCGGAAATGTAAGTGAGCACGGAGCGTGGCGACATCCGCCAGCCAGCCGGCACGTCATTTTTTTCGGCTTTGATGAGCGCGTCCAATTCTTCGGCGAATAAAATTTCGGCCGGTTGACGCAGTTCGTTTTTATTGTCCTTGGGCATGGCTGATTTAGTTGGTTGAGGTGGTGGGTCGCAGGGGAGCTAACGCCTCGAGGAATTTATCCACAAATTTTTCATCGAGCTTGGCGGCGAAAACGTCGAGCTTCGGCAGGTCCGCTGCGGGCAGATAGCGTGCGCTGGCTAGCAGCGTCTGCAGGTCGTAATCTACATACTGCGCTCCCTTTATCCGGTTGCCGAGTGTTTTCAGAAAGGCTTCGGTTAATTCCGGATATTGACAACGGGCGAGCGCTTTGATCGTAAGCCCGGAAGCGTTTTGGGCTTTTGCCTTCACCTCGAGGAGCTTTAATAAATAAGTGATGGCAGCTTTGTGGTTTGGACGCGCGAGGTGGCACACGATTGCCGGCACGTCAGCTTTGATCGCGGCGTCAAGCCAACGGGCGTCCCAGGGAAATTTTGGCCGGCCCAAAAACACCAGCGTACCCAGTCCAGCATTCGATGAATCCGAATCCAATTCATCATCGCCGCAAGTGGTAAGGATAATCTGCTGAAGAATTTGCGCTTTCTCTTTGCCGGTTCCTTTCGCCTCGCCTAACCAGGACGAAAACTCTTTAAATACCTGTTCAGGGGACCAATGACGCAGGGCACAATGGATCACCTGATGAAAGGATGAGGGCGGCAGCGCGTCCCGCATCGCGAGCACAGCTTCAAGCGCCGCCGGCGTACCGATCTCTAACAGCAGCCACGACATTTGATCCATGAGATCCGCACCGGTAGTAAAGGAAACGGATGGCGATTTCTTGGGTGCCTTGAGCTTTCCGAGTTTGTCACCATGGGCAAAACTACTGAGAATAAATCCTTCGGAATTAGCGTCCTTGCGTCCTTTCAGACACTCGATGACTCCCACGAATCTCGGAATTTGTTCCTCATCTCCCTTAAGTAACAGATCAAAAACACGCTTGCCCTCTGCCAGCAGGGCGTTGAGAACCTGGGCATTCCGCAGGTTGCGCAATGGTCCGGCCAGGATGTCGAGTTCGTCTCCTTTGATTAGCTCAGTGAAAAGCTTGGTGATTTCTGGCCGGTCATATTTCGCCAACGCTGCGAGCGCGGCAGCGCGAAGGACTTTATTTTTTGCGTTAGCCTGTTCCAAAACCAGCGGCAGACAATCATCGTGCTCACCGAGGCAGGCGATAGCGGCGGCCTTCACTTCCGGCGAACCAATCTCCAGGGCGGTCTTGCAGAGGTCAAGCGTGCCGGCAGGATCGAGTTGATGCATCAGTTGCAATCGTCGGGCGTGCTCCTTTTTGCCTTTGAAATCCAGCGAAACCTTGAGCCGTGGCACAATGCCCGATCCGTAGGCCGGTAAAATCTTTTCCACCACCAAATCTGCCAACTCCGGATAATTGTCACCCAACGCCCGGATCGCGGGATCAATCAGGCGCAGGTCGTTGAATGCGCCGCGTTCAACCGCCGATTTAATAACTTCGTAGCGACCACCGCCCGTGGAAGTCAATGCTTCCACCAAAGGTTTGAGCACCCGGGCTGGAGTGCGCGTGCTGGTGCAGTTGGTCGGGAACGTTTCGAGTTCGCGATAATCGCCGTTCACTCCCGATTGCCCTTGGGTGTACAGGATGGCATTCAGCAGTGTGCTCAGGCTCAGTAGATTTGTTGCCGAGTCCGCTTCCTGGCCATTGACGACCTCGCCAATGGCTTTGGCCACCTGCGCGAAGACGGGAACTTTCGCCCCGGCCGATTCCAACGGGGCGATGAATTTTTTTAACCGGAAATCGCCCACCGCAAGCGGGCTGCCGGCAATGGCCAGTCGGCGGACTTCGTTTGCAGATTCCTGAATCAAAGCTAGGCTCATGATTTACAAGTGATGGTGGTTTTTAGTAAGTCAGCCGGATTAGGTCAGTCGCCGTGACTACGCTTAGCGGTTTGGCACGAAGTTTTTGGGAGTCAAGATCGTGATGAAAACGCACCAGCATCGCTTGATTCTGTCGCGCCTCCGGCGGCAGCAGGGGCAACAACGGCAGCGTGGCCGGTTCACCATCATGCTGATCATCTGCCAGCACCAGCCGTTCACCGCTTTGGTCTTCGATGATGACCTCGTCCCCAACCCGGCCGAGTGAGCGATATTTGACTAACGCGAACGGATGGCGATCGCCCAAGGGCGATTTTAATTGCGCCTTCACGTCTTTGATTACCGTGCGCAAATCCGTTTTCGCATATTCAATGGCGCGCAGGTAGTCAGTCGTGGCCACCGGCCGGAGCTCGCCCGCTTCCCAGCGTACCCGCGGATTTAAATTTCCCGGATAAAGACAAAGCTCGGGGCAGACAACGATGTGAAAACAAGAATCATCTTCGCGGATATGCCGTGCCGCTTTGTAGGGACGATAATTGCGGGTCAGCTGCACCGCGCCCGTCGCCAAATTCAACCACACGCCGGTCTCGACAAATTCCTTGCGTGTCCAGTCGTCATGGGAATTGAACGCCAGCTGCAACAGTTCAACATTTGCTTGAACCAGACCCGCATCCTTGAGTTCGCGTAATTGCCAGGCATGGCCAAGCCACGCGGCAATATCGGTTTCCGTCTCGGCCTTGAGTTCGGGGTCTTCGAGTCGGCGGTTCAAATATTTACGCCCCTGTTTGCAAAGTGAATGCAGGCGGTTCAATTGATCCAAAGCGGCGTTGTAAATCCCTTCCCGTTCCGAAGTTTTGAGTTCATCCTCCGAACTGATCTGAGAGCGATAAAAAAGGCCGGTCAAGGCGTGCAGCGCGTTCTGCGCGCCGGGAAGATAGGCATTGCCGAGTTGTTTGGCCTGCTCTTCCACCTGACGGGCCGACTTCGCATTCAGGGTGCCCAATCCGGAGCGAACGAGATCATTCACCAGGGTCTCCAAAAGATTGATGCCTTCAAGCTGGGTCTGGATCTTCTTCTTGAGCGCATGGGTATTGACCTTGTGAGGCTGGTCCGACTTTTCTTTGTTATTTTCAACCCGCTGCTGCAGCTTGGCGCGCTTGTCAGAAATATCTGCCGGCACGCCCTGTTCCAGGAATTTCGAACCCTGGGCATATGCATATAGCAAAGCGAGCGAATGTTTGCAGGGAAACTGGTGGCTGGGACAGGTGCAACGATAGACGGGTTTGGCAGGGTCGGCAAAGTCAGCCGAAGGCCGGTAATTTTCCGCTCCACTTCCTTTGCAGTCGCCGAAAAGCAATGTGGTATCGGCGGAACGAAACAGGCCGACCAACTTTTTTTTCAACATGACTCCGCGCGCATTCTTGATCGCCGCTGCGTTCGGTGCCTGTGCATCAACATATGCCTCATCGATCTGCATAATGACCTCTTGTTGTTTATTAAGTAGAGCAGCCTCCGCAAAATCAGCCATCCGAACATTCATCGTCGCAGAATTTTGTCCGGCCATGCACGGGCAGGACAGGCGGGCCGCCGCTGGTTTTTAAGCGTGTATCCATGTGGGCTTCTGAAAGCGCAGCGAATCTAGAAAGCACGTTCCGATATGGCAAGGTAATTTACCCCGAAAACAAATGATGATTTTGAACTGGTTCAGGGATTCAAACCGATTGAGCAATCAGCTTGCGTAATTCCGCCAATTCCACTTCGAACCCGCCGGATAAGATCGGCAACACCAGTCTATTCCAATGCTCACCGGTCCCTTCAATTTTAATACAGTGTTACTTGCAAACTAACCAGTCCGGGTACTGCAAATTTTTTGATTTGGATCAAAATTTAAGCGTGGGACTCCAGCCATTTCAATGCGCCATCCAGATCGGTGAATTGGCCTTCCAATTGGGCCTCGAACGCTTCATCAAGCAACGTGCCAAACGTCGGGCCGGGTTGCTGGCCGCGTGCGATCAAATGACGTCCTTGCAATATCGGTTTGGGCGCAGCATCTCGCAAACGAAGCTCGTCTGCCTTGGCTCGCAACTCGATTATGCCGGCGGGCAACACCTGCGGTTTGGGGGGACGACCAAAATGATCTGCCGTCATCACCAGGCAAAGCTCCTCAATGGTGGCGGGCTTCAAGAAATTGGCGAGTCGTCGCACCGAACGGGCGCTGGTAGTCTGCAAATGAGCGAGGTGATGCATCACCAACGGTACCACGCGTTCCTTGATCTCATTCGGCGCGTCAATGCGCGTTAGAAACGCTTCGGCCAGCGGTCCGCCTTGCTCCTCATGACCCGGCGAAACAATCCGCATTCGTCCTTCGCGTTCAGCCTGGTGCGTGGTTTGGGGTTTGGCGAAGTCATGCGCCAAGATCGCGAACATCAGCACACGGCGGGTGGTTTCATCCGCCGCCTGCCATTCGGGCAATTTCGCCAGCGCATCGCAGCAGTGGCAGGTATGCGTGAACACGTCGCCTTCCGGATGCCATTCCGGATCCTGTGGCGTACCGTCCAAAGCCGCAACTTCCGGGAAATGCCGCAGCCAGCCGGTGTCTTTAAGAAAAAGTAATCCCGCCGCTGGCTGCTGGCTCATTGACGCCCACTTGAACCACTCCATCCCGACGCGTTCAACAGCTAATTCGGAAAACGTCCCCACGATCGACTGGCACAACTCGACTGTCTCCGGTGCCGGCGTCAAATTAAAGCGGGCGGCGAATTGCATTCCACGCAGGACCCGTAACGGATCTTCGGTGAAGGCGGAACTGGTGTGGCGCAATATCCGGTCTGCCAAATCCTTACGACCGCCGAAAAAATCGAGATATTCGCCGGTACGAGGATCAAACATCAGCGCATTGATGGTGAAATCGCGCCGGCTGGCCGCTGCCTGCGGCGTAATGTTTGGGTCAAATTCGACCTGAAAGCCTTTATGTCCGGCAGCTGTTTTAGAATCCCGACGCGGCAGGCTGAAATCCCATTGCTCCCCACGCCGGCTGGAAAACTTGATCACCCCAAACGATTTGCCCACGAGATCCACCCGGCCATGTGCGCTTAAAGCCCGCGCCAATGTCTCATAACCGACGCCATACACTTCGAGGTCAAAATCCTTGTGAGCAATTCCCAACAAGGCATCGCGCACGCAGCCGCCGACCAGATATGCTTGGGAAAGCGCCGGCACTTCACGTAACAAATTTGCTAATTCGTCGGGTAAATTCATGTCGCTTTACTCGGGAGAGACTTTAAACGCACACGCACCAATGAGTGGCTCGGCCCGTGCACTTCCACGAGCGAAACGACCTGCGTCCCAGCGAAGATGTTGTCCGGTTGATGTGCCATCGGTTACGGAAAAGAGCGTGCCAATGAATCCATTGGCACGCAATCAATCACCGCCGCGTTTCACGCCGCGCCTTTCAGGCTGTCATCAGAATCCTTGATGACAAAACGGGCCCGGAGGCGGGCGACCTCGCTGGCAAGGCCAGCCAGTTTCACGGAGTTCAACACTTCGTTGAAATCCTTGTAAGCTGCCGGCGCTTCGTCCTTCGGATAGGTGCGGCAGTTGGTCAGGATGTCATTGGCCACAAACTCATCATCCACGGTCTTTTGATCGAGTTCGCGGATGGCGGCCTTGCGGCCTTTCGCCCGGCCAGCACCGTGATTCACGCTATAACAACTTTTATCCGCGCCCGGATCTGCCACCATCACACAGGAACCGGCGGTCGGATTTCCCGGCAACAAGATCGGATGGCCGGTCTCATAAAACGGCGTGTCTTTGAGCGAGAAATGATTCGCGGGAAACGCGCGGGTCGCGCCTTTGCGATGCACCCAGCATTCCTGATTTCCGACGATTTCACGGCGCGCAATGTTGTGGCTGATGAAATAAACCAGCTTACCCTGCGTGCCGGGAATGATTTCCTGAAACGCTTCCAACACGAGCGCGTTGATGAGCATATGGTTCACGGTCGCAAAATTTGCGCCGAGCGACATGTCGTCAATGTAGTTATCGGCCTCAATCGTTCCGAGCGGGGCATAGACGAGTTCACGGTCATTGCCGGGGAGGGGGATGTTCCACGCGGCAAATTTATTTTGCAACGTATGGAATTGCCCCTGCGCGAGCTGGTGACCGAAGCCACGGGAACCGCAGTGTGAGAGAAACGCGACACACCCATCACGCAAGCCAAACACTTCAGCGGCGCGGCGGGCGCGATCGTTATCGGCGATTTGCACCGCTTCACATTCACCAAAGTGATTGCCACCACCGTAAGAACCGAGCTGGCGAATTTTATCCGCAAACTTCGGAAATTTTCCGGTGTTGATCAAGAATTCCAAGCGTGTGGCAAGGTCATCACGTTGATTATTGTGGCCGAGGTGAAAGGCGTCTTCACAGTGCTTCGCCCATTCCGGCGGGATACCGAGATCACGGCAAACACCTTCGGACGCGCCTTCAATGACGACCCGGCGACCGATTTCAGCGTTCACGTCACGGCCTTTCTTCACATTGCGCTGGCCGCGTCCGGCGCCCGTGGGCGTGCGTTCTACGATGGCATTGATCAAGGCGCGCCGGACGGTTTTATCCGCCACGGCATCCACCGGCAAATCAAGTTGGAGCAGGCTCATGGAACATTTGATGTCCACGCCGACCGGGCCGGGATAGACATGCGTCGGCGACACCAGCACGCAGCCGACGGGTGCGCCGTAACCGGCGTGCGCGTCGGGATTGAGCACAAGGTCGGTGACGCCGGGCGCGCCGCGTGAATTGAGTGCTTGTTCGATGCACTTGGCGTCAAAGGCGTTACGGATCGCGGCTGTGCCGATGACCGTGATCGGCTTGCCTTGATTATTCGGCGCCGGAATGAAGCCGGTGGCGTCACCCGTCGGCTGGATGATTGACCCGGGCGGCGCAGTTGTTTCTGTATTCATTTTTATTACTTTCTATTTATCAAATCAGCGCGACAAGTTTTTGTCGAAATCATTGCTCTACCACTGAGCTACGGCCTCGTTCATTGAGACCGGCGGGATTCGAACCCGCGACCGATGTAGTTCCAACGGCATTCGCACTGAAATTATTTTTATTCATCAGGCGGGGCGGCAAATCCGCCCCGCCCGCGTCAAAACGCGACGACAAAATTTGGAGAAACAAGCTCGTTGCTCTACCCCTTGAGCTACTCCGTTCTTTTCAGAACAAAGACCGGACTCGAACCGGCAACCGACGAGTTCATGTAGTTTCTCCCGCATTCGTCGCGAAAGCGATTGTGACGACAAAATTGATGAAACATATAACGCGCTCTACCCCTGAGCTACGATCCCAGCTAACGGAATCGGTGGGACTCGAACCCACGACCTCGTCCTTATGAGGGATGTAGTTCCATCGGCATTCGTCACAAAAATTAGAATGGCGACAAAGATTGATGAGAATTCTCAACCGATCTTGCGATCGGCCGGGCGGAATTTGAATCCGCTGGTTGCCAATGTATTCCCATCCGCATTCACCGTTCAAAATCATTCTGGAAGCGGCGTGACAAACGGGTGCACGACAACGGGTGCACGACAATTTTACTGAGCTATCCCGCTCGCGCGGGACCGGGAATCAAACCCGGGGCCTTCTGGTGTTTAGCCAGACGCTCTATCATGTAGTCCTGCGGACATTCCCGCCGCTTCAAATTTTCCAAAGATCAAATTCTGATGAGCGGGCCGACAAACGGTTGCCGGGACATTGACATGTTAGATGTAGTCCCAGGCGGCATTCGACCCGCAAAATTCTTTTAAAAGGGCAGGGCCAACGGAAGGTTGCTTCCGCCGCCCCGCCCGTGCCTTACAACTGCACTGCGTCAATCACCCCGACCCAATGATCGGCACCAAGCCGGCCTTCGGCAAAGGCTGCGATGACTTCAAACACCTGGTCGGAAAATCCGCCGATGTTCAACACATCTGCCCGTTCTCCGGCCTGCGTCGTCGCCTTGGGCTGGATATCAATGCAGACCAACCGCGCCTGCGGATTGGACCGCTTAAAGATCGCCCACTGCTGCAGCATTTGCGTTCCCCGGCCACCTTTGGCGTCCGCCCATGACTCGCTATCCGAGACGAACACCACCAGATCGCCCTTGGCCTGTTTCTGGTTCAACCACGCCAACGGCGCGCTGCAGTTCGTTCCGCCTCCGCCAACTGCTGCCAGTTTCCCGGCGTTCGTCATCACGCTATCGCGATTGTTCAACTGGACGTTCACTACGTCCGTGGCGAACGGCACTACTTCGGCTCGCGGGTTCTGGCGCAAAATCGAGGCGGCCACCAAAGCAGCCACATCAATACACGCCACCGCCGAAGTTGCCCCCACACGATGACCCGTCACGGGCGAACTCATCGAGCCGGATACGTCCGGCAGGACATACACCTTGCCGTCGATACGCGGCACATTCTGGGTCGCGACTTCCATCGCATCCTGCAACGCATCACGGATCAAGTTTGGCACGTCACCACCGGCATGCTTGAACGCAGCCAACAACTGATATGGAAACACGCGGGCGCGTTTCACGGCTTCAGGACTGGCCAACCGGTGGGCGATCAATTTCACCATCGCCTGATCATCGAACACACCGTGGCGGGCGAAGGTGTTCAAGTTCATGCGCGTCATCTGCCATGGGGCATTTTTCGCGATCGCCTTCCACTCCGTCTGGCCGAGTTCCAACGCGGTCAACATCTGGAACGGGACGTCCGGCACGACTTCCCGTTTTCCGGACTTGAACGCTTCAAACTGCTTCACAATCGCGGGCAACGCTTCGGCGTTGTGCTGGCGCTCAAGCAAATAGCCATAGAGGGCTTCACGGCTTGCCACTCCCGGCTTGGGGTGAACCATTTTGATGAGATCGGCCAATGACGGAGCATTACCAACCGATGCCCGGAACAGCTGTTCATCCGTGCGCGATTCAAGCCACCGCTGCGCGAGCTTCTTCGGCACCGTGCCGAGGGATTTGCGACCCACCACACCGGACCGCAAGATTTGGATAAAGTTCCGCAACATCTTGCCGTCATCGATCACCCGATCAAACACGGCGCGGAGCAACTGCGGATCTTTCATGGAAAGCACGGCACAGAGCACCGCCGGGACATCTTTCATGAAGCTCTTCTGGCGGGCATATACGGCCGTCTTGGCGATGAACTCCGCGTCCACTTCCTTGGTCAAGGCCAGCACCTTTTGGAGCTGATCTTCCGCTGAGGCATAGAAAGTCGAGTTCAAGCAGCCGGTCGACGCATATTGGGCCAGCGCGTGCTTCGGTGAAAACGCATAAGCCGGTCCACCGGCTTCGTTGACCGCATCGGTCGGCGGCACCAGCGTACCGCGCAAGGATTGGAAGAGTGATTTGTTGGCCATAGTTTTATCTTTCGTTAAATTCTGCAAGCACCTATTGCAACCGCCGTGCCAACCGATTGCTTGGCGCGTATAATGATGATTAAACCTAATTTTTACGGTCTTAATAATTGCGTTATTGGAGAATATTCGATTTTATTTGCTGAAATACAATACTAGCTAATAATATAATTAAGACGCTTATAGGCTATGAAAACGAAGAAACGTGTGATTATCGGGCTGCTTGGCAGTGTGCTCGACTCCGGCTTTCATCAAGAACGCTGGCAGAAGTGGCGTCCGACCCTTTCTTTGTGCAAGCACGCCGAACTGCCGATTGATCGCTTCGAACTGATTTATGATCCGAAGTTCAAGGATCTGGCCAATGTGGTCATGGCTGACATCCCGCGTCTATCGCCGTCCACGGAAGTCAAAGGCACGCCGCAATCGTTGCGTGATCCATGGGATTTTGAAGAAGTTTATGCCACGCTGCATGATTTTGCGCGCAGTTACGATTTTAAGCCGGATGAAGAAGAATATCTCGTGCACATCACCACGGGTTCGCATGTCCAACAGATTTGTCTGTTCCTGCTCACGGAATCCCGGCATTTCCCGGCCCGACTGGTGCAGACATCGCCATCGGACCGCGGGCGGCGGAGTCCGGACGGCCAATTTGTCATCATTGATCTCGACCTTTCTAAATATGACCGGCTGGCGGCCCGGTTTGGCAAGGAACAGAAAGAAGCCCGATCATTTCTTAAATCCGGCATCGCCACCCGCAATGAACAGTTCAACCAGTTGATCGAACAGATCGAACATGTCGCCATTCACGCGAAGGAACCGATACTTTTGACCGGTCCAACCGGTGCCGGCAAATCACAACTCGCCCGGCGCATCTATGAGCTTAAAAAATCGCGGCACCAGATCACTGGTCCGTTTGTCGAAGTAAATTGTGCGACGCTGCGGGGCGACTCGGCCATGTCCGCACTTTTTGGGCATGTCAAAGGCGCTTTCACCGGGGCCGTCAAAGATCGTCCCGGCCTGTTGCGCGCGGCCGATAACGGTTTGCTATTTCTTGATGAGATTGGCGAACTCGGTCTCGATGAACAGGCGATGTTGCTGCGTGCCTTGGAAGAGAAACGTTTTTTACCCTTCGGCGGCGATCAGGAGGTGAATAGTAATTTTCAACTAATTGCCGGCACGAACCGCGACCTGCTGCTGGCCGTTAAAGAAGGCCGCTATCGCGAAGATTTACTGGCACGGACGAATCTCTGGACGTTTCGCTTGCCCGGATTGCGTCAGCGACCAGAAGACATTGAGCCCAACCTTGATTACGAATTGGAACAATTTTCCCGCAAGAACAGCCAGCACGTCACCATGAGCAAAGAGGTGCGCGACGAGTTTTTGAAATTCGCCATGTCACCTACGGCCAAGTGGTCGGCCAATTTTCGCGACTTGAATGCGTGTATCACCCGCATGGCCACGTTATCGCCCGGCGGACGCATCACCACCCAAGTGCTGACCGGCGAAACCGAGCGATTGAAATCAGGTTGGTCAACCCCACCGACCGCAGATGATCTGGATCATTGGTTGATTGCGGTCATGGGAGAAAAGTCAGTTGCAAAACTCGACCTCTTTGATCGGGCACAACTGGCCTGTGTGATCAAGGTTTGCCGGGAATCGGCCACTCTCTCTGAGGCCGGACGAAAATTATTTGCGGCCTCGCGTGAGCACCGAAAAATTGCCAATGACGCTGATCGATTACGAAAATATCTTACCCGTTTTGATCTTGATTGGCAGGGTATCAAGCAGGTTTTGCCAGCTGATCGCGACTGAAAATGTTTTCGTGAATCAACACATACAGACTGGAAGCGACGGTATGCGTCGAAAATTATTGGGAATCTACCACTGGGAAAGTGGAGCCAGTTGTCGGGCTTGAACCGACGACCTGCTCATTACGAATGAGCTGCTCTACCACTGAGCTAAACTGGCAACCGCCTAATTCTGCCAGTTGGCAGTAAACCCGTCAAGTTTACCGAAAGGATGGCGGTTTTTCCTGCCAATTATGAAGAGAAAGCAAACAAGCTTGCCTTGAAGGGGTGATTTTTGTAATAGTATGGGCTCTTCACGTGTGCCCACGTGGCGGAATTGGCAGACGCGCTAGATTCAGGTTCTAGTGAGTAAAATCATACAGGTTCAAGTCCTGTCGTGGGCACCATTTTTTAAAAAATGCAATCAATCTAGTTTATTGCACAGAATTCCCGGCTACCCTCGATGTAAATCAGCGACCTTTTCTGTTAAAACAAAAAATGAAACTTCGTTTAACGATGCAGATACATCACCACGGCTTCGGTTCGGGAGTGAACTTGTAGTTTTTCATAGATGCGCCGTATATGGGTGCGGACCGTGGCGAGGCTGACGTTTAACTCGCTGGCGATATGTTTATAGGTGATGCCTTTTGCCAGGCAATCCAGGACCATTTGTTCGCGCGTAGTCAGATGGCAAAATTTATCGTCCGTTTTCGTGGTTTGAAATGACGCGATCACTTTGCGGGCGATAAATCCAGACATCGCACCGCCGCCTTCATGCACTTCTTTGATGGCTTCCAATAATTTTTCGGGCGTCAGCCGTTTTAATAAATATCCAGTCGCGCCGGCGGCTAGGGCTTCGAAGATTTGTTTGGTGTCCTGATAGACCGTCAACATCATGATCTGGATTTGCGGCGCCACGGCCTTCAACTGGCGGACGCATTCGATGCCATTCATGCCTTTCATGTTGATGTCCATGAGCACGACATCCGGCTTGTCAGTCGGCAGATTACGCACGGCTTCTTCGCCGTTGCCATAAGAGCTCACGCAGCGGAAGCCCGGTGTGTTGTTTAGAAAGGTGCTGATGGAGTGGCGCAGTTCAGCTTCGTCGTCAACGATGGCCAAGGAAATCATAAGTAGTTTTATGTCGTCAGCTTCTGTGGATTGATGGTCAGTCTATGCCCGGTACGATTCACTTCAAGTCAATTGCGTTGCAAATTTCAGCGGGCGGATTTTCCCGCCCACCGCAAATAAAATAACGGTGGCCAGCCACGGCAATAACGCAGAGGTGACCAATATCGGCGTGTAAGAATGAAAATGATCCACCACAAATCCGGTTGCCAGCGTGAGCAAAATCGCGCCGATGCCGGCGCCAAAACCGCTTAATCCCGCCACGGAAGCCACGGCGTCTTTCGGGAAAAAATCGCTCGGCAATGTTTGGATGTTGCTGATGAAACTTTGGAAACCAAACAGCACGATACCGATGTACGCCAGCGCGGTCATCGCACTTTGCGCCATGGCCGCCAGGATGCCGCAGGACATCAGGATCACGCCAATGACAACCACCAGTTTGCGCGAATGATTGACCGACCAACCGCGCCGGATCAAATATCCCGCCAACCAACCACCGAACAAACTGCCCGCGCCGGCGGCGACGTAAGGCACCCACGCAAACAAGCCAATTTGTTTCAGGCTAAAACCGCGAACGTTGTAGAGGTAAAGTGGCAGCCAGGTGATATAGAGCCACCAAACGGGATCGGTCAAAAAACGCACCAAAATGATCGCCCAGGTTTCACGGAATCGTAAAAGTTCCAGCCAGCCGAATTGGCGCGCAGGCGGTTGCTCGTTTTGCAATAGCGCCAATTCCTCTGGAGTGATCGCGGGATGACGTTCGGGGGTTTCGTAAAACAATCGCCATAAAATCAGCCAGCCAAACCCCAGCGCGCCGGTAGCCATAAAAGCCGCGCGCCAGCCAAATTCCAACTGCAACCAGATGATCACCGGCGGGGCGAGTATGGAGCCAACCGCTGACCCGCTATTGACGATTGCCATGCCGAGGGCGCGTTGATGGATTGGAAACCATTCGGCGACCATTTTGGCTGCGCCCGGCCAGTTGCCGCCTTCCGCCAATCCGAGCAGCAGACGCACGAAACTCAAGCTGCCAAGCCCGCGAGCGAAGGCGTGGGCGATGGCGGCAAGGGACCAAAGAAAAACCGCCACGGTGAAACCGCGCCGGGTGCCGATGCGGTCAAAAATTCTCCCCGAAAATCCCTGGCTTGCGGCGTAAGCGATCAGAAACCAGGTGCTGATGCCGGCAAATTGCAAATTCGTCAAGCAGAGCTGGGTGGTGATCACGGGGGCCAAAACGGAAATCGTCAGCCGGTCGAGAAAATTGATCAACGTCGCCAGAAAAACGAGTCCGATCATCCACCAACGCAATCCCGCGACGGTGCTTTTCGCCGCCAATGACGGTGAATGAAAATTCATGCGGGAGGCATATGAAAATTCGCTGGCGCGAATTATTTTACTACCTGATCGTAGTCCCAGCCGTTATTGCGGCACATGACGCGGGCATGGGAATCCCACGTCGGCTCGTCTTTGGGCCGGCCGGCGGTGAAACAATCAATGGCCAGATAACGCAACGGCTTTTGACCGGCACAACGGATGGAATGCAGTACCGTCGGTGGAATCCGCACGACCTCCGTTGGCCGCACGGCATATTCGGTCTGCTCGCTGCCGATCCGTAAAACGCCTTCGCCTTCCAAAATGTAAAAGATCTGCTCCGTATCATCATGCTGGTGCAGCGGTGGCGCTTCGCCCGGCTCCAAAACGACCACGAAGACCTCTGAGGTTTGCGCATCCGCCCGATCCAGCACCAGATCATTGACGTGGGTGGGAAAGCGGTAATGTTTGGTGCGCTGGGTGGAAAAAACAAATTGCATGCGAATTTTTGAATTTAGGGTTGAGGGGAATCAAACGACGGGGGCGCCTGTTTGGGATCGCTTCCCCATGGTGATGGTTTGTCGCCGAGTTCGAAATCCAGAGTTGCGCCATGGGCCAAAGCTGACCAGGCGATCCATGGACTTTCATAAGCTTGACCATTCAGTTTCAAACTTTGGACATAAGGGGTTTCGCGCGCGGCGGTCGGGGCCAGAATTTGAATGGTCCGGCCGTTTTCCAATTGGATCGTAGCTTTCGGAAACAGCGGGCTGCCTACGGTCAAACCGGCGATCCCGGGAATTTCCGGATACAGTCCAAGGGCGGAAAAAACATACCACGAGGACAACGAGCCGGCGTCGTCATTGCCGGGAAAACCATTGGGCTGGCTGGTGAACAATTCATTTTGAGCGCGACGAACGACGGCTTGCGTGCGCCAGGGCGCACCGGCAAAATTGTAAATCCACGGCGTTTCTTCGCACGGCTCATTGCCCAAATAGGCGGTGTCACCACTGGAGATGCTCGCGTTGAGTTGCGTGAAGAAACGATCCAGCCGCGCAACGGCTTTCTCGTTGCCGCCCATTTTATCAATCAGCCCGTGCAGATTGAAATTCACCATCCAGACATACTGCGCCGCCGTGCCTTCAACAAACCCCTTGCTTGAACCGGGTGAAAAAGTATTGCCCCACGAGCCATCGGGTTTCCTTGGTTGGATAAAACCAGAATTCTCATTGAAAATATTTTTCCAATTTTGTGCGTGGTTCAGATAGGCGAGATATTTTTCGTGATCGCCCAATGCTTTCGCGAATTGCGCGAGGGCAAAATCGTTGTTGCAATATTCCAGGGTGACAGCGGATTCGTTGGGCACATATCCCAGCGCCAGATAATCCTTCAACCCTTCGCGGGAGCGGGCGTGATCAGAAGTGGCATTCGGATCGGACGCCCCTTTGCTCATCGCGGCCAAGGCGGCGTGTTCATCAAAATGCGTCGCGCCAAAAGCGTAGAAGGAGGAAATGATCGCATCGTCGCCGTCGCCGACCATGCCGCCGGAATTACGATTGACCTGCTGCCAGCGCGGCAAGCCGCCGCCATTGGCGCGCACGCCAGCATCTTGCTGCGCGTAATTCACCAGTGATTGCGCGATGTCGCTGCTTTCGGACGGCGATAAAATGGCGGCGAGCGGCGCGTAAGAACGCCATTGATCCCATGCGGGAATATTCTGGTATTGATGATGGCCGGCGGTGACATGATGAATTTTTGCGTCCATGCCCGGATAATCGCCATTGCAATCCTCAAGTACATTCGGATGCATGAAGCAGTGGTAGAGCGCCGTGTAAAAAGTCTGCCTTTGGGCGTCGGTGCCGCCTTCCACTTGAATCCGGTTCAATTCAGTGTTCCACGCGGCGTCAGCTTTTTGCCGAACCCCGGCAAAATCCCAGGCCGGATTTTCCGCCACCAGATTGGCGCGGGCATTTTCAATGCTCACATACGAAATGCCAACGCGTACTTGCACCAGGGCGTTGGCCGTCGTGTCAAAGGTTAGAATCGCACCGCACGATTTATTCTGTGTACTGGAGTCAGTGTGAATCGCGTCGCCACTCCATGTTTTTACACTTTGAAACGGGCGGTCAAATTGCGCGACAAAATAAGTGGCCGCGCGATCGGTTCCACCAATTTTTACGTTGTGAAAACCGGTCACTTCATGTTCGCCGACGGCGATGGCGCTGTCCGCGCGGATGAGCAGGGTCGCTGCCGTAGCGGCTGGAAACGTGAAGCGGGCGAAGCCGGAACGCGGCGTGGCGGTCAATTCCGTTTCGATCCCGTTGTTGAGCTTGACCCGATAATAGCCAGCGGTGGCCGTTTCGTTCGTATGCGAAAATGCGGCTGCGAATTGCCGCCAATTCAATCCCGGCGACCCTGATACCGGGCCGGGCACCGGCATGAACGGAATATCTTTCAAGCATGGCACGCCGCGGCCGCTGAAGTGGGTTAAACTGAATTCTTCAATCGTACTGTCGGGATACCAATAGCCGCCGGCGATCTCGTGTTGATGCGTAGTATCAGGACTCCAGGCCAGCATTCCGCGCGGGCAAACGGCGCCGGGAAAGACATTTCCGGTGTCAAAAGAATAGCCGACTTTGCTGAACGGATTCGGGTCTGTGCCGATGAACGGATTGACGGAGGACGTCAAGGAAAGCGGCGGCGCGGCTGATAGTTGAGCCGCGCCGAGGGCGGCGCAGGCAAGAAAAACGGCATGAAATCGGCTCATTTTTTATATGGTGTTGGTGGAGTTTCGCAATAGAAGCAAAGGAGTGAACTGAGTGTCAATCGGCAATTGATATGACGATAGTTTATGCGACTAGCCAATCCGACATCGTGTTCTAGACTTATCCGGGCAATACGACATCATCTCGATCCATCACCCTTTTCAATTGGACTTTATGCTTGTTGACCTGAAACGGCCGGCCGATTTTTCCCTGGCCATCTGGCTGCTGGCCGCAGTTTTATGGCTGTCAACCACGGTGGCGAACGGCACTGTTCTGTGGAGTGATGTTGGCGCGACGCTCGTTCATGACACCGGGCCGGGCAAGGATATTTTGGGTGGCACGCTTCATTGCGACAGTTCTTCGACGAATATTTTGTATTTCAAGTTTCACGTGAACCCGCTTTCCGATTTTCATACGGAACAATATCTGGCGGCTTTCCAGTTATTTGAGGGCACAACGGAACGATTGGGGGTCGGCAATGCCTGGGATGCCTGGTCCTACAGCGCATTGCATGCGTCCGCGGCGGATAACATCAACCGGATTCCCGGCGAATTTGTTCTGCGATCGGCGCAAGGATCTTCGCGTTCTCCTGACGGTCATCTTTGGGTGGAATATCCGGTGCGGGACATCGAACGCACGATCATTTTTAAAGTGCAGTATATACCCGGCTTCAACGCCGCGATCACGGTCTGGCTTAACCCCAATCTCAGCCCGTCTGCCACCGAGCAAGGCCAGATCACCAATCTGACGACCCATTTCACGGCGAATGCGGCGTTCAACGAGATCCATTTGCGCCACGTGGGCGGCGGTGATGGCTGGATTTTTAGCGACATGGCGATCGCTACCGAGTTCAGCGATTTTATCGCTCCGGTTTCGGAACAAGATGCGTCCATTTTCGAACGCGAAAAGGGCGGGCCACCCTTTGAATTTCAGAACTGGCATCGCGAACAGGGATTGCCGCGCGAATCCGTTTACGCGCTGGCCCAAAGCCGCCAGGGTTATTTATGGGTGGGCACAGATGACGGGATCGCACGTTTTGATGGCGTGCATTTTACGCCGTTTGGATTGCGCGAAGGCTTGCCGGCGGGCAGTGTGCGGACGTTGTTGGAAGATCACGCTGGAACCTTGTGGGTTGGCACCTCCGGCCGTGGCCTGGCCCGGATACAAAACGGAAAAGTCACCACGCTCACCAAACGGGAAGGTTTGCCGGGCGATGTCATCACGGCGCTGGCTGAAGATGGACAGGGGCGGTTGTGGATTGGAACTGATGGCGGTCTCGCATTTTTTCGAGATGGACAGGTGCGATCTGAACCTGATGAATTCAAAGGTAAATCCATCACCGCTTTGTTTGAGGATCCGTCGGGAATTCTTTGGGTCGGGGTAAAAAGCGCCGGCCTTTATCAACACAGCGGCGATAAATTCACATTGTTCGGCAATGATGCCGAACAGGGGTTATTGGAGGAATCACATTGCCTGTTGGTGGATCACAAAGGGCGGCTCTGGGTGGGAGCCGGTGATGATTGTATTTTATGCCGTGATGGCCAGACCTGGATTCAACACCGGATTTTGCGGCACTCCGCCCATCCGTATGTCGAAACCATAGCTGAAGGCGCGGACGGCACGATCTGGACCGGCTCGACGGGTGAAGGTTTGATGAACTTCCGAAAAAATGGTTCGCAAATCGTGAATGCCGGCAGCGGTTTGTCGGATAATTTCGTCAAGTCATTGTTATGCGATGCCCAAGGAAACTTATGGATCGGCACGCAGTACGGGTTGAACAAACTGAAGCGTAAACAGTTATTCTCTTTGGCCGCCAAGGAAGGGCTAGGATATGGCGCCGTCGGCGGCATGGTGGAAATAATGCCCGGAAAAATTCTGATCGGCAAAGCGGATGATGGGCTGCGTCTGTGGAATGAAACGCATGTCAATTTCATCCCGGATACTCTGCTGGCTGGCCGCCCGCAAATCCGCGCCATGCTGGCCGCGCGCGACGGCAGTCTTTGGAGCGCCGGTGCCCAGGGATTATGGCATTTTGACAGCGCCCGCAAAATCGCGGACCTGAGCGTTGGTCTGCCGCCGGCCAGTTCCATGCCAATTTTCCCGAGCTTGAGTGATGCCTATAATTTAACGGCATTTTGTGCTGATGGCGCATCGTTTCCGTTGACTTCCGGCATTGATCGTTTGGGGCATCTCTATTCCGCAAAGCAGTTGAATTCCGCCATCACTTGGAACGGTTCGACCTTTACCCTGGGGCCGGTTAGCGGGCCGAATGCCATTTCCAGCGCGCCGTTTTCCCTGCCATCTGGACGTTTTGGCGCTTTGAAAATGCTGGCCACCGCCGTCAACGGCAGCCGGGAATCGCGGGTGTTCACCGTGAATTATACGGATGGTACCAGCACCAATTTTATCCAAAGTTTAAGCGACTGGAAAACGCCGAAGAATTTCCCCGGCGAAGCCATCGTCGTCACCATGCCCTATCGGAATACTTCCGACGGTACGCCACAGAGCCATAGTTATTACCTCTACGGATATGAGTTTGTGCTCGATAGTAACAAAACCGTCAGCAGTCTGGTATTGCCGTCCAATGGCGACATCATCGTTCTGGCGGTTGCCATGGCGCCGGGAGAGCAAGCGCGGCCGGTGGATTTGAGTCTCGCAAAAAATCCGTTGATTCAATTGCCGCAAGCCATCGTCAACACCCTCTGCGAAGACATACAAAGTAATATCTGGGCGGGAACCCAGGAGGGCGAATTGTGGCAATGGCACGCCGGCCATTGGACGATGCCGCTGCATTTTTCACAACCAGTCACCAGTTTGCTCTCCGGCAACGACGGCGAGTTGTGGGTTGGCACGGAAGGTGGCGGCCTATTGCGATTGAAAGATCAGGAGCAAACGCATTACGGCAAAACAAACGGGTTGTTGAGTGAATCCATCCGTGCTCTCTACTTCGATGCCCATGGCACGTTGTGGATCGGCACTGCCGGTGGCGGATTAAGCCGGTTACGCAACGGAAATATTGCCACGTTTACCGCGCGCGAAGGATTGCCGGATAACACGATTTCGCAAATTCTGGAAGATGATGTCGGGCGGCTTTGGCTGGGCACGGGGCAAGGCATCGTCGCCGTGATGCGCGACGATTTGGAACAATGCACCGTCGGCAAAGCGACTTCCGTCTATCCGCAACTTTTTGGCGAAGGCGACGGCATGCCTTCGGAAGAATGTACCAGCGGCTTTTTCCCTGCCGGATTGAAAACCCGTTCTGGATTGCTTTGCTTTTCCACCCAACGCGGTTTGGTCGTAGCGGATCCGCATCCGTCGCGCAATCCCGCCGCCCCGTCGCCCGCGGTGATGATTGAACAGCTTGCCGTGGATGGCGAAGCGCAACCTTGGGAATCGTTCAAGAGCCCGCTGCTTTTTGCCCCGGGGAACCATCAAATCGAAATCCGTTACACGGGCCTGAATTTCGCGGAGCCAAGCCGGGTCCGTTTTCGCTATCAATTGGCCGGTTTGGATCATGGCTGGGTGGAAGCCGGCCGGCAGCGCACCGCCAGCTACAATTACGTGCCCCCCGGCAAATATCAATTTCACCTGCAGGCCTGCGGCGAGGATGGCGTATGGACGGAAACCGAAAACCCACTGATGTTTGTGGTGTCGCGTCCGTTCTGGAAAAACTGGTGGTTCATCGGCGCAGGCATGTTCGCGGCGTTGATCACGGTGGCTCTTCTCGTCCGCCGCCTGGAAAAGCGGCGGTTACGGCGGCGCTTGGAACAACTGGAGCATGAGCGGGCAATGGAGCGCGAACGCACCCGCATCGCCCGCGATCTGCATGATGAGATCGGCGGCAAACTCTGTCGCATTTCCTATTTGAGCAAAGATGCGGTCCGCGAAAATGGCCAGCCCGAAAAAATGCGGGATCAGGTCGTCGCCATTGCGGAAGCCTCCCGTAAAGTATTGCAATCATTGGACGAAATTGTCTGGGCGGTGAATCCGCAGAATGACACGCTGGAAAATCTGGCGGATTATATTGAGCAAATGGGACCGGAATTTTTTGAGACGACCGGCATCGAATGTGAAGTGGATATCCCGGTTCCCTTGCCGCCGCATCCGGTTTCTTCCCAGATGCGGCACCATTTATTTTCCGCCGTGCATGAAGCGTGGGCGAATACGCTGAAACATTCCCGCGCCACCCGTGCCACCGTCAGCCTGACCTGCCACGGGGATCGCTTTGAGATCGTCGTCGCGGATAATGGAATCGGTTTTGATCTTTCAAAGGCCGATGGTTCGCCGGCGAAAAATGAATTGGGCAATGGCCTGCGGAACATGCGTCAGCGCTTGAAAGATATCGGCGGTCAATGCCTCATCCAATCTGAATTGGGACGCGGAACGACATTGCGATTTGTCATTATGCTCAACGGTCAATATCCGAAATAAATCTTTGAAAAATTGGTGGCACTCCCGCATCACAAAAATATCTTTCATTTTCAACGGCTGAGGCCTTCGTCCAAAGCGAGGCGGTATCGCAGCTATTTTTTAAGATAGATTTTCCAGCCTTTCAACCGTTGGTGCCGCTCGTCAGCCTTTTATGCGACTAGGCACAAACTAACTTCGTGATAGAGTCGCTGCAATAATCCACTGCCACACCGCGGAAAGCATATAGCACCGCCGCTTTTCAAACCTGACGCGTAATGGCGTTGGCATTGGTCTTATTCAATCACTTGGAACCGACGTTAATAACTAAACCCGGATATTGGTCATCGTACTCTATGAAAAATCCACAAATCGGCACGCTTCATCCTCGCCTTGAAATCGTCAGGTACTGGTCGCAGAAAATTTCTAAAGTGTTCGTCCTCTGTTGCCTGACGCTGGCCGGTTCGCAAACCGGCCGGTCGGCGTATCTCACGACAGCCAATCTGGACTCTGCGACGCCGAGCACGTGGGCGGGAAATGTAGACTGGCAGACGAACACTGCGGCCGGCCGGCCGGGAACCGGTGCCACGGTGACCGGGCCCAAGATCGCGCTCACCGCTGCCAACGCCAATGGCAACGACTGTGAAATCATTTCCAATGGATTCCCCATCAACACCGGTGTTGCCACGGATGTCGCTTTGATCCGGACCCCTACGGCCGCTTCAACTTTCCCCGGACTTTCTTTGACGTTGGATACAAACACCATTTTGTTTTACAAGGCGGGAAATAATCAGGTGGATACCTACACCAACTTGATCCTCAAAGGCGGCGTGATCTGTCAGGCCAATGGCGGCACGGTTACCGCCGTCATCGCTGGCGCTGTGACGGTGGCGAGCCAAAGCTATCTTTCCGCCGGCACTGGTAACAATCGTGTCGTCGGCGTGCCGACGGTGGCGGAAGTGTTCAACATCTCCGCTGCACTCTCCGGTTCGGGCAATCTGTTTATCATGGATTTCATCACCAACGCGCCCAACATTATTTCCGGCGGCGCAAAAAATTTAAGTTACTCGGGCACGTTCATCATCCAATACGGTTCGCTGCTGGGCACGAATGCCGGTTCGCTCGGAACGAACAGCAGTGTCATCGTTGATCCAGCCAGCACGCTTTATAAAGCCGATATGCCGCTGGCGACGACGGATATCGCCCCCGCCGGCAAGGCTGTCTTTCAAGTGGCCTATGCTTACAACACTGCTGGCACGCTCATTATTACCAATGGCGGCTTGATGAATCTGAATCAGCATTGCGCCTTCAGCGCTGTGACCATTAACGGTGTTGCTTTGAGTCCCGGTGACCATCCTTATTCCGAGTTGATCGCCAATTTCCCCAACAACTTCTTTGTGGGCGGCTCTGATGCCATCGCCTCGTTGACGGTTCAACCCTATAATCCCGTCTGGGTTTATGGGCCCCCGGCAATCATCAAACAACCCGAATCTCTATCGCTTTATTCCGGCGGCATGGTTCATTTCTCCGTGCTCGCAAACGCAGCGGCATCGTATCAATGGTTGAGCAACGGCGTGCCGTTGGATGGCGCCACGAACGCCACGCTCGCTTATGGCAGCGGCAGTGCCGATGTTGTCGCCGGGGTGAATTACAGCGTTGTCATCGCCAACCTGGTTGGTCCGGTAACCAGCTCCGTGGTGAATGTCACCCTGCGGACACCCACTGAGCCTTACGAAACCGCAGTTGCCAATTTGGGGCCGTCAGCATTTTATCAATTTAATGAAACGGCCAATCCGGCAACCACCGCCGGCGGCGCGACTGCATTTGACAACGCCAATTCTTTGAATGGCAGCTATGGTGCAGCGGCGCAAAATGGTTCCACTGGCATTGCCGGCCCAACTCCTTCGGCTGGGGTGCCCGGCTTCGACGGCAGTAACGCTGCTTTTTTGCCGCTCTATAACAGCCTCGGTTCGGTCGTAACGTTGCCGTCGTTGAATCTCAATACCAACACGATGACCATCGTGACCTGGATCAATCCCAACGCCACCCAATTGGCTTCGTCCGGCATCGTCGTTTGCCGGGGCAGCTCAACCATTGCCGGTCTGAATTACGGTTCGGTTTTCAGTTCTGATTATCCGCTCGCTTATACTTGGAATAATGATCCGAATACATACGGTTGGAATTCGGGTTTGTTCGCACCGATCAATGAATGGTCGCTGGTAGCCCTGACGGTGACCCCGACGAATGCCACTATTTATCTGATGAACAGCAGCGGCATCACCTCGGCGCGGCACATTTATCCGCACCCGATTCAGGCGTTCACGGATCCGACGATAGTTGGCGGCGACTCGCTGGGGGCTAACCGGGGATTTTCCGGAACCATTGACGACGTGGCATTCTTTAACAAAGCCCTGACGCGAGACGAACTTGCCGCCATGTTTTATGCCGCGACCGGCATCACTAACTATCCGCCCATTATTGGCGTGCAGCCGGTCGGCCAGACGGCTTACGTTGGCCAGACGGCGACATTTACAATCGCTGGCGGCGGCAGCGCTCCGTTCACTTATCAATGGCAGGCAGATGGCGGCTCGGGCATTTTCACCAATATCATCAATGGCGGACAATTCGCCGGCGCCAATAGCTCAACGCTCAGCATCAATAATCTCATCACGGGTAATAGTGGAAATTATCAAGTCGTCCTCTCCAATCCGTGGGGCACGAACACCAGCGTGACCGCCAACTTGACGGTGAATCCGCCCCTTGGTTCCGCCTTGAACATCACGCTCGCGGTGCAGCAAGTGAACGGAGCGAATTGGGATTCGGCCACCAACTGGATTGACGGTCAAGGTGGTCTGCCCGCCAGCACATCCGCCGCCGCCTTGCCGGGCAGCACCTATGAACTATTGCCCGGTTCGCGGTTGCGTTCACCCGCCACCAACTCGTTCGCCACGTTTCCCGGTGTTCAATTAACCATGGATGGCACCGGCGTTTGGAGCAATAACCCGGTCGCTGGCGCTCCCGTATCCGAACTTCGGTTAAAAGCGCAAACCTTGCCCGTTTATCTTAATTGGACGGTCAACTTTACGAAGTTGATCATGAACGGCGGCCAGATCGATAATGCTCCGGACGGAACATATTCGGGCTATGTCACGCTCGGCGGCGAAGTGGATATCATCTCCAACACGCCGGTCTATAATGATGGCGCGGGCGGTGATAACGCCGGACTCTATCTTCCGGCATGGCTGACCGGCAGCGGCACCGTTGAGTTTCACGGCGATTTGGCCGGCACTATTCCTTTCATCGCACTTACCAACAACCTCAACGTTGCCAATCCGACCAATACATTCAATGGCGCCTGGCACATCGTCAGCGGGATTTTGCTGGGCAGCGCGCCCGGCTCGCTGGGCACCAACTTAATCGTGATCGGCTCTGCGACTTCGACGAATGCCGCGCTGGAAACGGCCTACGATCTCAATGACGCCAGCGCCAACCTGTTTCTTTACGGACAAATGTTCCTGCACCAGAACGACACCTTCAAGAGCTTGTTCATCAATGGTGTTCCGCTCGCGGCAGGCACGTATTCCTTCGCCACGTTGAACAGCACTTATCCGGCAAATTTCCCGGCGACGTGGGCGTTGCAAAATGGTTCAACCATCAACTCCGGGTCGGGACAGATCACGATCCTGGTCAGTCCGGCCCCGATCATTCTCACGCAACCGCAACCCGTGTCACTTTATCCCGGACAAGGGGCGGCAACCTTCAACGTCACGGCCGCCGGTAATCCGCCGCTGGTGTATAGCTGGTATACGAATGGCACATCGGCGTTGAGTGATACGGCCAACCGCATTGGCTCAACCTCGAATGTTTTGACCATTCCAACCCCGACCTATGCCGATGCCGGAAATTATACCGTCGTGGTCGGCAACAGTTTCGGCTCGGTCACCAGCAGTATCGCGGCGTTGACGATCTTAACCCCTGGCCCGGCGATGAATTTTACCCTGGATTTTGGCGGCACACCGATCAACCAGGGCATCGGCAATGATTGGAATACCGCCAACAGTTGGAATCCGGGTGGGCAACCAGCCTCCACCGAGCTGTTCATGAATCCGGGCAGCACAAACGAAGTCGTCGTTGGCTCGCGCCTGCGGACGCCGGCCGCAACCGCCTACAATGTCTTTCCCAATGCTCAACTGACGGTTGACGGCAGCGGTGTTTTTGAGAACGGCACATTGAACGCCGTGGGCGAATTGCGTTTCAAGAATAACAACAGTCCTTCGACCAATTATTTCAACAATCTGGTATTGAATGGCGGACAATTGGATCTCGGTGACAACACGTATGAAGTCATCCAGGGCCAGCTGAGTGTCGCCAACAATTCGACGATCTATATTGATTCCACTTCCGGGGTGGATCGCACGTATCAAATTGATTCGTGGTTGACCGGTTCCGCCAATCTCCTCTGGCATCAATACAGCAACACCCTGAGCGGCTTTGACCTGCAGATCACCGGCACGACCAACACTTTCAACGGCCAATGGCTGGTGGATCAGGGCGTGTTGGTCGGTGTGGGCGTCAATTCGCTGGGAACGAATAACATTCTAGTTGGCACAACTGGTTTACCGGCGGCGCTGGAAACGCTTTATGATCTCAATAGTCCCGATGGCAACTTGGTGCTTGGCGCAACCGGCGAAGTATTTCTGCACCAGAATGATCATTTTGCCAGCGTAACCATCAACGGCACGCCGCTCGCCAATGGCACGTATTCGTTCGCCGTGTTGAACAGCACTTATCCGGAGAACTTCCCCGCTTCCTGGCCGCAACAGGCCGGTTCCACCTTCACCACCGGCTCCGGCCAGATCAACGTCGGCATCAGCAGCGGCCCGGCTTCATCGCCGCATATCTCGAATCTCAGCGTGAACGGCACATCGCTGTCCATCGTGGCTGCCAACGGCACGGCGAACGGCCCCTGGACTTTGCTGCAAAGCACTAACCTCGCCCTGCCGTTGAGCCAATGGCAGACCAATTCAACCGGCAATTTTGATGCCAGCGGCAACTTGTCCACCGTCATCCCCAACACGGCCACCAACAGCCAGGAATTTTACCTGCTGCAGGTGCAATGAGTCACATCGCTGAAATCATTTCTGATGTTGCCAATGATCATGAAATCTGAAATCAAAACCTCACGGCTACAAAGCGGGTTCACGCTGATCGAATTGTTGGTCGTGATCGCGATCATCGCCATTCTGGCCGCCATGCTGTTGCCAGCCTTGTCGGCGGCGAAGAACAAGGCAAAACAGGTCGCTTGCATCAATAACCAGAAACAACTGGCTTTGGGCATGATGCTGTACATCGGGGATTTCAATGACAATTTCCCGGGCGCGGCGTCAAACTTGCAAGGCTTCCATACGGAGGATTGGATCTATTGGCGGCCGGCAAATACCCACGACGCCATTACGCCCACGATTACTCTGCCGCTGGCACAGAGCCAGATCACGTTCCTTTTGCGCACCGGAAACAGTACCAACTTGTTTCGTTGCCCGATGGACATGACGGACACCGACCGGTTGAAATACAATCCGACCGCACCCCCGCTGTTCACTTACTTTTACAGCTATAGTCTCAATGCCTACCAAACGGGAGACAGTATGGGATTGCAATGGGATGGAGCCGGCCAAAATCCCAACCACGCCAAACTCAACGCCGTGCATGCGCCGGCCAATAAAATCATGATGGCGGAAGAACCCACCACCACAAGCGCGTCGGATAATCCGCAACCAGGTGCGGGCACCGACATCATCCACGACGGACGTTGGACGCCTTCGACTTCCGCCGGTGGAACCGATGTTCTGACCAAACGCCACAAGGGCAAAGCGGATGTAGCTTTCGCCGATGGCCATGTTGAAGCCGTGCCATGGTATATGTGCACGAACCAATACAACATTGATCCAAATTTCTAAGCGTGGTTCGTTTAAATCTTCGAAATAGACTGGTTGCTGCTGGCCAACAAATTGAATCGAATCCGGCAAAACTCGTATTTTGCGTAAGGCATGGCCCCATCAGAACACCACCAGCCAAATTTCAAGCCATTTTGGCGCACTTCTGCGTGCCAAAATGACTTGAAATTTGGACGCAGTTTCCTTCCCGCAATTTCCGGCGGATGTATAGAGAATGTCTGAAAATATTGGTGATTGATGCTGCGAAACAGGCGGTTTGGAAGCGAAAAATACTCTGTTTATAGATTCAAGTCCTGTGGTGGGTACTAAATTTCGCCTAAAACATGAAGAACCGGCGAGGACGCTGGTTCGAGGGGAGGTCAAACCGTCGGCAAAAGTGTGAATAAATTATCATTTTCTTTCCAGTGGTTTTTCTTATCATACGCGGCTGTCACCAAAAGCGGGACCCCGGGGTTCTGCCGGTAAAAATTAAAATTTATGCCATTAACACATACCAAAGACCTGTTCGCTAAAGCGCTCAAGGGCAAATACGCCCTCGGTGCTTTCAACGTCAACAACATGGAACTCATCCAGGCGATCGTTGAAGCCTGTGAAGAGGAAAAGGCCCCGCTCATCCTCCAGATCTCCAAGGGCGCGCGCCAATATGCAAACCCGGTGTATCTCAAGAAGCTCATTGAAGCCGCGGTCAGCGTCACCAACATACCGATCGCCGTCCATTTGGACCACGGTGACACGTTTGATCTGTGCAAACAGTGCATTGACGAAGGTTTTACCAGCGTGATGATTGATGCGAGCCACGAAAATTTCGAAAAGAACGTCGAAATCACCAAGAAGGTTGTGGAATACGCGCACAAATATAATTGCTCCGTTGAATCTGAACTCGGCCATTTGGTCGGCGCTCAATTCGACGAAGGTGAAGAAGGCGGCGCCCACTCGATGAGCGGCCACTACACGGTGCCCGAAGAAGCCGTCAAATTCGTCAAAGAATCCGGCTGCGATTCACTCGCGATCGCCATCGGCAACAGCCACGGCGCTTATAAATTCAAGGGCGAACAGCACTTGGACCTGGACCGTCTGAAGCTCATCAAGCAAGCCTTGATGGAAGCGAACCTCGGTGATTATCCGCTCGTGTTGCACGGTGCGTCCAGCGTACCCAAGTATCTCGCCGACGAGATCAACAAATACGGCGGCAACATGCCTGACTCGCAGGGCGTGCCGGAATCGGATATCGAAATCGCCCGCCGCGTGGGTTGCACGAAGGTGAACATTGATACCGACCTCCGTATGGCCATGACGGCTGGCATCCGCAAAGTGTTTGCGGAAAAACCGGGTGAATTCGATCCGCGCAAGTACATGGCCCCGGCCCGTCAGATGGTCAAAGACCTCGTCCGTCACAAGGTGAAAAACGTCTTGTGCTGCGCCGGTCACGCGTTTGACTGATAAATATTTCCGATCAAGCCCCGTGCGATCATCGCACGGGGCTTTTTGTTTTTTATGGCTACAGATGATTTAAATATCCAAGCGCCAATTAGATAGGGCTCGACGGAGTCTCGCCCCACACCTTGATTAACATCCTTCTTCGCGTTCCTTCGCGGTCTTCGCGCGACACAAATCTGAACTGTGCCAACCGTGCCAAACTTTTCCCTCATTTGGCACAGTGATTGTGCCAAAACTTCCTCCTGAGCCGCTCAATCTTGGCCGCTGAATTGATTTTTATGCGGTTTTAAAGGGTTTTTGACTAGTGGCATCGTTGGCATCGCGCAAGCTGAATAGGGATCCGTTGGAAACATTAACAATCAAAAACAAATAAATTATGATACTGACACAATGTGAAAAACCCGGATCGGTGAGCTACGGACGTTTTACGACTTTGCAGAGCGAATTGGAACAATTGTTCGGCGCGACGCGCACTTGGGCGCCTGCTGTGGATGCGCAAGAGGACAAGGACAAATACAGTGTGCGCGTGGAATTGGCCGGCCTGAAACGCGAAGATATCGAAGTCGCGATCAACGATGGCGTACTCGTCATCTCTGGCGAACGCAAAGCGGAAGCAGCCAATGAAGGCACCGAAGTGCTGCGACGCGAGCGGGTCTACGGAAAATTTTCCCGCACCCTCACGCTGCCGGGAGCCATCGTGACCGACCAAGTGAAGGCCGCCTACAAGGATGGCATTCTCACCGTGACCCTGCCGAAAGTTGAGGAAGCCAAACCGAAACAGATTGTCGTCAGCGAATAAACGGGTGGTTGATGCGGAAGGCAGGAATCCAGGAGCAATCCGGTTCCTGCCTTCCTGTTTTCTGGGAAAGGTGTGGCGTTGGCGCATGACTACGATGGGTGGAATCGGTCGTGCTGCGACTGATTTTGCCTGTGTCACAGGCACTTTGTGGCGTGCTTTTATAATTGGACGTTCTTCGTCGCCTGACGCTACGCTCGGCGACGACTTTGGCCGCAGCGCAGCCAAAGCCACCAGCTGTGCCAAGGCAGTTGGATTTTGCTATATCAATCGGCGGCTTCGTGCCCGGACATCAACAGGAGCCAGCCGCCAAGGGCGGTGATTAAACCCACTACCAGCATCGCTGCGCCCAGAGGTCGGTTCGGACTGATGGGTGATGTCGGTGGCTCGGCAATATCTACGATTTGAACCATCGATGATTTTGGTATTGTTGAATCAATACGGTCGCTTTCCATTTTGGCGTAAAATAAGCGGTGTTGATCCATCAATTCGGTCAACTTGAATTTTGCGTCATAATAGGGTTGATTTTGGGTGGCATTTGCCAAATCTTTGGCCTTGGCATCTTCAAGCGTCTCGGTGATTGCATCCATCGCGTCTTTCTTGGCTTTTACCTTGGCACCCAAGCCAGCCATCGCGCCAGCCACGCGCTCGTCAATCTGCCGATTTAATGTGTCAATCGATGTTTGGATATGTGCTACCATAGGATTGGTCGGATTATAATCAATCGGCAACTTGGCTTTTTCTTGCTCCGCTTCATGTAACTTGCTTAAAAACGCTGATAATTCACTGTCTTCAATGATGGACGGCAACACATCGCGCAATTTGGTTTTGTCGTATGTCTTCAACTGATTAACCTCACCCATAAGTTGCTTATAATCACGCATGTCTTCCGTCACTTGGTGGGCTAAATCGCGCATCTGTTCTTCAGGAAGTGTGGTCGTTGCTTGCTGGGCAGAGGCAATATCGCTGATATGCAATGCTTTGCGAATACTGTCCACATTGGTCTGCATCACTGAAATCTGCCGCGTCTGCTCATCATATTGTTGTAGCAGAACTTCCAAAGCCCTGGCTTCAACTAGTCGTCGGCTTTCCTCGCGGTAATGGATATAAGCATCGGCGATGGTATTGGCAATTTTTGCGGCTTCAACGGGGTCATCGCTGCGAACTTTTATGGCAGTGATTTTTGTATTGCGGACCCGGGCTACGACCA
>DASYEY010000003.1:0-11015 GCA_036498725.1 Verrucomicrobiia bacterium
TCGTGCCCGGTTTGAAATACAACGTGATCGTCGCCGTGCCGGAGGATTCGCTCGTGGAGGAAATGTAAAGCAGGCCGTCAATGCCGTTCATCTGCTGCTCGATCACCGCCGTGACGGTATTTTGCAATGTCTCGGAATCGGCGCCGGCGTACGTGGCCGTGACGGATACAGAGGGTGGCGCGATGCTGGGATATTGGGCGACGGGCAGTTTGACGATCGCCAAGCCGCCCATCAACATGATGAGGATGGAAACGACCCAGGCGAAAACAGGGCGATCAATGAAAAATCTGGCCATGATCGTTTAAGGTTTGGGCTGGCCGGCCGCCGGCTGGTTCGTGGCACCGTAAGGCACCGGTTTGACGGCGGCGCCGGGCTTGATTTTCTGCAAGCCTTCCACGATGACGCGTTCGCCGGGTTTCAGGCCGCTGGCCACAATCCATTCATTGCCGACGGCGGTGTCGGTTTTGATCGGGCGCACTTCCACCTTGTCATCCGTCGTCACGACAAAAACGGTCGCGCTGCCGTCCGGACCGTGCGTGACGGCGCGTTGGGAAATGGCGATGGCGTCACTGTTGACGGCTTGTTCCAACTGCCCGCGGGCGAACATGCCCGGCAGCAATAAGTCATCGGGATTCGGAAATTCCGCACGCAAGGTGATCATGCCGGTCGTCGGATCCACGGTGATGTCGGAGAAAAGCAGTTTGCCCGCGTGCGGATATGTCGAGCCGTCTTCCAAAATCAACGTGAGCTTGGCCGCGCCGGGTTCGACACTCTTGAATTGGCCGTCGGCCAGTTGTTTGCGCAGGCGCAAAACGTCCACGCTCGATTGCGTGAAATCAAAATAGATCGGGTCGAGTTGCTGGATGACGGCGAGTTCCGTCGCTTCATTCTGGCCGACCAGGGCGCCTTCCGTCACCAGCGCTTTGCCGATGCGCCCGGAAATCGGCGCAGTGACCGTGGCGTAGCCGAGATTCAACGCGGCAGTTTCCAATGCAGCCTTGGCGACCAGGATATCGGCGTTGGCTTGGGCGGCGGAGGAAATGGCCGTGTCATAATCCTGCTGGCTGATTGCACGGATTTTGATCAAGACTTCGTCGCGCTTGGCTTGAGCCGCCGTTTGTTTCTGGTTGGCATCGGCTTTGGCGAGGGTGGCTTGCGCCCCATCATAGATCGCCTGCAACGGTGCGGGGTCAATCTGGAACAGCACATCGCCGGCCTTCACATCTGAGCCTTCGCGATAAACTTGTTTCATCAGGATGCCGGCCACGCGTGCCCGTACTTCGGAGGTGCGCACGGCGTCAATGCGCCCCGGCAATTCCGTGGTCACCGGCAACGCTTTGGTGGTGACTGTCTCCACTCCGACTTCCGGCGGCGGCGGCGTAAAACCAGCGGCCGGCTTTTTATCACAACCGGTCAACAGGATCAGCAATGCGGCACCCCCGGCGCTGCCCAAACCCGCCCAACGGCGGGCGGCGGAAAACTGTCGTTTCATTCGATTCATAAAAGGAAAGTGTGTGAAATCAATTTTGACCTTGGCAACTGATAATTCTAATTACCATGTGACGCAATTCAAACGCTTGTATGAAATAATTGTTTGAACCGCATTCTGTCAAACGTAATCGGAAGTAATTTCAAAAAACTTCGGCTCGCTTTGTGAGAGGGATTACGGCTAATCTCTGCGCCCATTTTAATGATGACGAGCTCACAAATCCGCCAGTCGTTCCTCGACTTTTTCAAGTCGAAACAGCACACCATCGTCCCGTCCAGCTCGCTCATGCCGGACAGTCCGAACCTGTTGTTCACCAATGCTGGCATGAACCAGTTCGTGCCCATTTTCCTCGGCCAGACCAAATGTCCCTATACGCCCGGTCGCGCGGCGGACACCCAGAAGTGCATCCGTGCCGGTGGCAAGCACAACGATCTCGACGATGTCGGCCTCGACACGTATCACCACACGTTCTTTGAGATGCTGGGCAACTGGAGCTTTGGCGATTATTTCAAAAAAGAAGCCATCGCCTGGGCGTGGGAACTGGTCGTGGAAGTCTGGAAATTTCCCCCGCACCGCCTTTACGCCACGATTTATCAGCCGGACAAGTCCAAGAATGACCCCGCCGAACGCGATGAGGAAGCGTGGGGTTTCTGGGCGGAAAAATTTCGCAGTGTCGGCCTCGATCCCGACATCCACATCGTCAACGGCAACAAGAAGGATAATTTCTGGATGATGGGTGAAACCGGCCCGTGCGGTCCGTGTACGGAAATCCACGTGGATCTCCGCCCCGGTCCGGCCCAGACCGACTTGGAAGCGCAGCAATCCGGCCGCACCCTGGTGAACGGTTCCGATGCCCGATGCATTGAGATCTGGAATAACGTCTTCATCCAATACAACGCCAATCCCGACGGCACCTTCACGCCGTTGCCCGCGCAACACGTGGACACCGGCATGGGATTTGAACGCGTCACCAGCATCATCCAAGGCACGAAAAATTTGGTGGATTTTCAGAACGCAAAAATCTCGAATTATGAGACCGATGTGTTCCGTCCCATTTTCGACGCGATCGAAAAACTCAGCGGCCAGAAATATGGTTCGACGCTGCCCAAAGCTGGCAGCACGGGCGACACTGAGCAGGAGAAGATTGACGTCGCTTTCCGCGTCATCGCCGACCACATCCGCACCTTGAGCTTTGCGATTGCCGATGGCATCCAGCCGGGCAACAACGATCGTAATTACGTTCTGCGCCGCATTTTACGCCGGGCCGTGCGTTATGGCCGTGCGCTTGGTTTCAAAGAACCATTCTTCTACAAACTCGTAGACGTGCTGGCCGACACGATGGGCGATGTTTTCCCGGAAATCCGCGCCAAGAAAAAGAACGTGCAGGAAACCATTCAACGTGAGGAAGAGGCGTTTAATAAGACGCTGGATCGGGGGATTGAGCTGTTCAACGATGAAACCGCAAAGTTGCTGGGTGGTACGGGATTGCAGGGTGGAACGGGCTACCAGCCCGTAGCTGCCGGCAACCTGCCGGCAGCACCCGGTGTGACTTACTCCAAACGAAATTTGCCACATTTTGAAAAGCCATGGGCAATTTATGTTGTCAATTTTCAGACTTATGGAGACAGAAAACTTTCGCCACCGGCGCGCGACATTATTTTTGATTGTATTCTCCACTGGCGGGAACGTCATTATCGCCTGATCGCTGCCTGTGTGATGCCGGATCATGTTCACCTGATTATCCAGCCGGGCATCAAAGAACAAGACGCCAAAGGCGAACCTGTTTTCTGGCCGTTATCGGACATCCTGCATTCGCTTAAATCGTTTTCTGCCAAGGAAATTAACACGCTGGAGAATACTTCGGGAATTTTGTGGCAGGAGGAACGGTTCGACCGTTACATCCGTTCAGAGCGGGATTTGGAGGAAAAATTTCGCTATGTCTGCGGCAATCCCTGGGCGGCAGGCATTGTCAATGAAAACACACCTTATCGCTGGTTGTGGACTCAAGAAATTGAAGCAACCATGCCTTATGTGGCACCTTCGACTTTACCCTACGCAAAGGCAGTCGGGCAAGTTGCCCAACTGGACAGGCCGGTGGCCTGTTCCACCCAGACAGAAGCGTGTGTTTCCAAAGCTTCGATCATCACCGGCGATTTTGCCTTTAAACTGTACGACACCTTCGGCTTCCCGCTCGACCTCACGGAATTAATGGCACGCGAACGCGGTTTGACCGTGGATAAAGCAGGTTTTGAGAAGTTGATGGAAGAACAGCGCAATCGCGCCCGCGCGGCGCAGAAGAAAGAAGTCATTTCGCTTTCCCAAATCGAAACCACCACACCCACCAAATTTGTCGGCTACGATCACCTGGCAGTGGAGGCCAAAGTTTTGGAAGTCGTGTCATTGAAAGACAAGACTGCGGTTATTCTTGATGTCAGTTCCTGCTATGCCGAGATGGGCGGACAAGTCGGTGACACCGGCGAGTTGACCGGCAGCGGCAATCTCTGGCGGGTCACGAACACGCAGAAATCCGGCAACACGTTTTTGCATTTGCTTGAAACTGAAAACTTGAAACTTGAAACCGTGCCCGTTGTCGGCAGCACGGTCACGTTGTCAGTCAATGCCAACCGTCGCAACGCCATCCAACGCCACCACACGGTGACGCATTTGCTGCATTGGGCCTTGCACGAAGTCGTCAGCCGGGAGGCGACGCAGAAAGGTTCTGCCGTCGGGCCGGATAAATTGACGTTCGATTTCAACAGTGCCGCGCTCACGCCGGAACAGGTTGCGGACATTGAAAAATTGGTGAACGAAAAGATTTTGGAAAACGCGCCCGTATCGTGGCTGGAAGTGAAGCATAACCACGTCAAGGATCGCAAAGACGTGATGCAATTCTTCGGCGATAAATATGGCGAATGGGTGCGCGTCGTGCAGATTGGCGGCAAGCCGACGGCACTCGATGGTTACTCAATGGAACTGTGCGGCGGTACGCATGTGCGCGCGACGGGCGAGATCGGTTTATTCCGCATCGTCAGTGAAGCGGCGGTGGCCGCCGGCGTGCGCCGTATCGAAGCTGTGGCCGGACTGCCGGCGTATGACCTCGCGAACCAGCAATCGCAATTAATCAAAAATCTCGCGGGCAAAGTGAGTTCGCCCGTGCACGAATTGGAGAAGAAAATTGAAGCGTTGCTGGCACAGCAAAAGGAATTGGAAAAATCCCTGCGCGCGGCCAATCAAAAAGAAGCTGCGGGCGCAGCGAAGGAGTTGCTCGCAAAACTTGAGACCATGAATGGCATCCCGGCGATCATTGCCAACCTGGGCGCAGCCGATGGCGAGACGTTGCAGACGATTGCGGATTCCTTGAAATCGCAATTCAAGGGCGTGATCGTGCTGGGCGGTGCGGCGAACGGTGCGGTCACATTGATCGCTTCGGTCTCGGCTGATTTCACCGCGAAAGTTCAGGCAGGAAAAATCATTCAAACGATTGCCCCCATCGTGGGCGGCAAAGGCGGCGGCAAACCGGACAATGCGCGCGGCGGCGGCAAGGACGCGGCGAAATTGGACGAAGCGCTCGCGAAGGCCAAAACGTTGCTGGTTTGACCTATGATCACTTACCGCATCGGCAACGATCTTGACCTGGATGCGGTGATTGAATTGTATCGCGCTTCAACGCTGGGCGAGCGGCGGCCGGTGGATGATCGCGAACGGATGCGGCTCATGCTGGCCAATTCTAATCTGGTGGTCACCGCCTGGGATGGTGACTTGCCGGTTGGCATTGCGCGCAGCTTGAGCGATTTCAGCTATGCTACTTATTTGTCTGATCTGGCGGTGCGCCTTTCCCATCAGAAACAAGGCATCGGACGCGAATTGATCCGCCAGACACAGGAACAAGGCGGGCGGGCCAGCATCATTCTTTTGTCGGCACCCAAGGCGGTGGACTATTATCCGCACATCGGCATGAAACCGCATCCTTCAGCCTGGACGTTGGGAAGATAGAGAACCGGCACGATTTATATGACCATCACCGACAACGAGCACTTTGATTTGCCCACGCCCCATGGGCCGATGCGGACATTTATTTTTCGTCCGGCGGCAGCGGGCAAATATCCGGGCTTGATTTTATTCTCCGAGATTTTTCAAATGACCGCGCCGATCCGGCGTACGGCGGCGATGCTGGCCGGCCACGGCTTTGTGGTGGCCGTGCCCGAGGTTTATCATGAGTTTCTCCCGGCGGGAACCGTCCTGGCTTATGACACAGCGGGCGCGGAGCAGGGGAACCAGCTAAAAACCACCAAGACATTGGCGGGTTATGACGACGATGCGCGCGCGGCCCTGGCTTTTTTGAAGTCGCATCCTGCCTGCACCGGCAAACTCGGCGTGATGGGCATGTGCCTGGGCGGGCATCTGGCGTTTCGCGCGGCGATGAATCCCGAGGTGCTGGCGGGGGTCTGCTTTTACGCGACAGATATCCATAAGCGCAGCCTGGGTAAAGGCATGCAGGATGATTCGCTGGATCGCATCCCGGAACTTAAAGGCGAAATGCTGATGATCTGGGGCCGGCAGGACCCGCATGTGCCGCGCGAAGGCCGGGCGGTGGTTTATAATGCGCTGGCGAATGCCGGCGTGAATTTTACCTGGCACGAGTTCAACGGCCAGCACGCATTTCTCCGCGACGAAGGCCCGCGCTATGATCCGGAATTGGCGCTAAAATCCTATGGCCTGGCGCTCGAATTATTCAAACGCAAGCTGGGCGAAGGCGATCTGCCCGCCACTGGTTCCGGCGGATTGAAAGAAACCAAACATTGATTCAAAGAAAAAAGGGCCGACGTTGGTCGGCCCTTTGGAATTTCCCAGGCTGTAATTACTTGCCAGCAGGCATACCACCGCCCATGCCGCTGCCCATTTTCTTCATCATCTCCGTTTGCATCATGGTTTTGACATTGTCATAGGCTTTGAAGCCGGTGGGCGGGGTGAACAAGTTCGCCTCTGGTTTTGTCAGGTTAATGCTGGTAAAATGCATGGTGGTGATGTTGGCGGGGGAGGATTGTTCGATCTTGATGGGTGTATCCTTCAGGTCCGTCGCGTTCCAGGTGGTCATGACCATGGGCTCACTCGTCTTGGTGTCACTGATGGTATATTGTTTTTTCACGCAAGGATGGCCATCCAGGGTTTCTTTGCCCAGATCGGCGGTCACGACACTGCCATTGGTTTCACCGGGTTTGGCGGCGTCTAATTGCATCTTCGCGTAAGCAGACAGATTGGGATAAATCATATAAACTGTCTTCTGGCTGATCAATGAAATGGAAACCATCTTGTCCATGCCCATGGCCTTGATCTGCGTAATGGCGGCCGGCGGCAGCGGGATGCCGGTCATGGTGGTCATATCCATTTCGGTGCGTGAATTGCCATTCGCGAAATAGATTTTTCCGGGGATGGAAATAGTTTTGGTCGGGGAGATTTGAACGTCAGTTTGTACCGTCGCCGAAAAATTCAGGTTGGTGCCAAAAACTTTGGCCAGGGCCTCATCCATCGGTGAACCGCCGCCTTGGGCGCCAAATTGAGCGCGGGCGGAAGTCAGTGTCAGGCACAGCGATAAAAGAGTTAACAAGGAGAAATATTTTTTCATGGATTTTGAAAGTTGCAGCTTCATTCAATGCCAGATGATTTTCAATGTCCAGCTTACTTTATAAGCGAAGCGACATTTAACCTGCTTTGCAGAAACATTTTTTTACAGAATGAACAAAATCGACTGAATTAGAGCGAAGCCGACACAATCTGGCAAATCCTGCGGCAAACCTGTTCGTAACGTGTTGGGCGTGTTTTTTAGCCCCGGGGAGGCAAAATATTTGTAGAATCAGTACAAAGAACTTCGTGCCTTGGCGCCTTGGTGGTTTAAATGATCCGGGCTACGGTTTTATTGTCAGGAACCTTCATTAAAAAGGTTCCGCGCCGCTTCTTTGCGTGCACCGACTTTACGGTTATGGTATAACTATGCCGTTGATGAAAGAGCCGGGAAAACTTGAAACGCAGTCCGCCGAAGCCGAAGGGTGCGTGGCGCGTTCTGTCGCGGATACGCTGGCCGAGGAACCGTCGCTCGAAGCGGTGACGATTGATTCCACGCAGCAAAAGATTTCCGTCGCGACCCTGGGCCGCGCCGATCTGGACAAATTGGCCGCGCGGCTCACCAATAAACTAAACTCCGCCCAGGCGGTTGACGTGCACCACGCCTGTTCGCTTTTGAGCGGCAAGCCGGATTGCACCGTTTGCGGTTCGCCGTTGTCCGAAGCCGAGCGCAAAAAAATCACGATCAAGCAGGATGGCGATGCCACGACGATTGCCCGCGTGACGTGCCCCACGGCGCCCTCCTTCTGGCGTTGGCGGGAAATCCCATTCCCCAAAATCGTCCCGCGCGAACTGGAAATCCACGAGGATGACCATCATGCGGACGAATGGAAATGGCAGCTGGCCGCCGCGATTCTGTGCGGCGGGCTCGGCCTGGTGTCGGCCTTTGTGCTGCCCGCGCCGTTCAAAGTCTGGGGTTTTGTGGTGGCCTATCTAGCCGGCGGTTTTTTTCCGGCGGAAGAAGTTTGGGAACGGCTGCAGCAGCGCGCGATTGACGTCCATTTCTTGATGCTGGCCGTGGCTGCGGGTGCGGCGTGCATCGGGGCTTGGGCGGAAGGCGCAACTTTGCTCTTCCTTTTTTCCCTGTCCGGTGCGCTGGAACATTACGCACTTGGCCGCACGCAAAAAGAGATCCGCTCACTTTTTCGCGATGCCCCCAAGACGGCGACCGTGCTCGATGAGCAAAGCCGTGAACGCGAGGTGCCCGTGGAAAATCTACGGGCCGGCATGAAGCTGCTCGTCAAACCAGGTGCGCAATTTGCCGTGGACGCGGAAATCGCCAAGGGCGCGACGGCGGCGGATGAATCCAATTTGACGGGGGAAGCCGCGCCCGTGGAAAAGGCGGTCGGTGATTCCGTTCTGGCCGGCACGATCAATCTGTGGGGTGCAGTCGAAGTCATCGTCACCCGCCCGGCGGCGGAAAGCTCGCTGCAAAAGATCATCACGCTCATCCGTGACGCGCAGCAGCAAAAAGCGCCGGCGCAAAAATTCACGGATAAATTCAGCACGGGCTACACCTATTTCGTGCTGGTTTTTTCGGCGGTCATGTTTTTTGTCTGGTGGCTGGGCGCCGGGCTTAATCCGTTTGCGAATGCGGCGGAGGCGCACAGCGCCTTTTATCGCACGATGACCCTGCTGGTCGTTTCTTCGCCCTGTGCGCTGGTGCTTTCGATCCCCAGCGCTGTCCTGGCGGCCATCGCGTGGGGGGCGCGCCACGGAATCCTTTTCCGCGGCGGTGCTGCCGTGGAAAAATTGGCGGAGATCAATATCGTCGCGCTCGATAAAACCGGCACTTTGACCACGGGTGAATTGCGCGTTGAAAAGATCGAAAGTTTTCCGGCTGGCCGTGAAAGTGAAATCGCCCAATTTGCTTTTTCCCTGGAAAAATTGTCAACGCATCCGCTGGCTCGTGCCATCACGCGCTATGGCAAACAGCAAAAGCTGACGCCACTGGCGCTCGACCGTTTTGAGTCGGTCACCGGCCAGGGGCTGCGCGCCTATTTTGGCGGACGGCCAACCGTTCTTGGCAAACGCGATTGGGTGGCCGCTCAGGTCAAAACTGATTTTGCCGCACCGCAAGTCGGGGTGGGGGCTTCGGAAGTTTGGATCGCAGGCGATGGCCTGGCCGGGCGGATCATTTTGCGCGATGATATCCGGCCGCAAGCCGCGGCAGTGATTCAAGAATTGCGGGACGAAAAATTGCAATCGGTCGTGCTGACCGGTGACCATAAGCCGGCCGCAGAACATTTGCGCACGGAATTGAAATTGGACGATGTGCGGGCGGAACTGAAACCGGAGCAAAAGGTGGAAGCCATCCGCGAATTGAGCGGCCAGGGCCGGCGGGTGGCGATGATCGGCGATGGCGTGAACGACGCGCCCAGCCTGGCCACGGCCTATATCGGCGTGGCGATGGGTGCGCGCGGTTCCGATGCGGCGCTGGAGCAGGCGGATGTGGTTTTGATGAATGACCGGTTGGAAAATTTTCTCGCGGCATTCCGTTTGAGCCAGCGTTCGCGCGCTATTATCCGGCAAAATCTGGTCATCTCCCTGGGTACGGTGGTCGTGCTGGTCAGCTTCGCGCTGGCCGGAAAAATCCCGTTGCCGGTTGGCGTCGTTGGTCACGAAGGCAGCACGGTCATTGTGGTCATGAACAGTTTGCGGCTGTTGTTTGGCGGCAAAAAATCCTGAAAGTTTTTGGAAAATAGAACCGTCGCCGTGGACGCCCTCTGAATCCCAACGGGATTCAAATCCTCCAGCCCGGCGTTGCCACGCAGGGGCTACGCTGGGTTAATGGCTCGATCCATCTACCCTGAAAGGGTTGCAGGGTCGCAGACAGATTTTGGAGGGTTTGGGAAGAGGAAGCACGAAATGGATAAACCCTTTCAGGGTAGGGGACGGGTTCGACCTTGACCCAAGGTAGCCCGCAATGCGGTCAACCTTGGGCTGCTATGATTTTAATCCCTTCAGGATTTAAAGAAGAATACTCAAGTTTAAACATCTGTGTCTGTCTCCTCATCGTCGTCCTCGTCCTCGCCGGATGGGGAAAACTCGAGGATGAGGACGAGGACGACGATGAGGATGAGGCCAGCTGCGTCAATCAACGTCATCTGCGGGAGGAACCCTCTCCCGGTCTGTGAAAAAACTATGTTCATTTCCAATGGCTTCTGATTAAAATCCGTTGATGAAGGAGAAATTTATGCAGGAAGCCATCCGGCTTTCGCTTTCTAAAATGCGGGCAGGATGCGGTGGACCTTTTGGCGCTGTGATCGTGCGGAAAGGCAAGATCGTCGGGCGCGGTTGGAATCAAGTCACCTCGACCAACGACCCAACCGCCCACGCTGAAGTCACCGCCATTCGGGATGCGTGCAAAAAATTAAAAACATTCCAGCTCGACGACTGCGAGCTGTACACCAGTTGCGAACCGTGTCCGATGTGTCTTTCCGCGATTTACTGGGCGCGTTTCCGGAAGGTGTTTTATGCAAACACACGCCGGGATGCAGCCAAGATCGAATTTGACGATGACTTGATCTATCGGGAAATTCCCAAGCCAATCTCCAAACGTAAAATTCCGATGAAACAATTGCTGCGCGTCGAAGCGTTAAAAGTTTTTAGTGAATGGAAAAACAAGACGGACAAAGTCCGTTACTAAAAATTCCGCTTACTGGTTTGTGACCGTCGCCGAATAACTGATATAGGAATAGCCAAAGCCATGGGCGTTGCCGATGTAGCTGGGCTTTCTGCCTTGAACGACTGCCTGCCAGTTATAAACGGCATTCGCCTCGGCCACGCTTCGCCAATATACAAAAGATTCAACGTACCCATTGTCGTCGTACCACCAGAAAACCGGAGTTCGCCAGGGAGCACTGTTGGTGTCATAAACCACACTAAAGCCAATTGACGAGTGGCT
>DASYEY010000004.1:0-7087 GCA_036498725.1 Verrucomicrobiia bacterium
AGCCAGCCGGGCAAAGGATGCCGGATTGAATTTAACGTTCCGCTGAAAAATCGGCGGCAGAGTTGGTGGTTCCGAATTTGGAACCCTTTACAATTTTCGGATTCCAGCAATGAAGCCAGAAACATCCAGTCGAATGAACCAGCGCCAAGCCATGATCCCACCCAGTCCTAAACCAGCCCGAACTGCAAAGAGCAATCGTTCGGTTGAAACTTCACTCCGCAAGCCGCTCAAGGTGGCCTTGGTGGAAGATCAGCCCAAGGTGCGCGAGAGCTGGACCAGGCTTATCAATTCATTTCCAGATTTTAAGTGCATCTGTGCGTGCACCACGGGAGAGGAGGCGCTTCGAGTCATTCCGCAGGAGCAACCGGACGTGGTGCTCATGGATATTTTTCTGCCCCGAATGTCGGGCATCGAATGCACCGGGCGGCTCAAGGCGCTCCTGCCGCAAACCCAGATCATCATTCTCACCGCCATGGATGATCAAGAGCTGGTCTTTCTGGCGTTGGAGGCCGGTGCGGACGGTTATCTGCTGAAGCGGACGAAGCCGGCGGATTTGCGAACCGCTTTGCTGGACGTGCTCGGCGGTGGCGCGCCGATGACGAGCCAGATTGCCCGGCGGGTGATCGAGTCGTTCCGGCAAAAGGCCAAAATCCGCGATAACTCCGCCCGCCTCTCCGTCCGGGAAGAACAGATTCTGGTGCTGCTTTCCCAGGGTTATCCCAACAAGCTGATTGCCGATAAATTGGAATTGAGCATTGATACGGTGTGCAGCCACTTGAAACATGTGTTCAACAAATTGCACGTCAGTTCCAGGACCGAAGCGGTAGTGCGCTACATGGCGTCAAAATCTTCGCAGTGAAAGGCTGGCCATCACCGATTTCAGTGATGAGAATCTCACCATGTTCGGGGGTGGACGGGCAGATTGGGTTGCCGCTAAACTGCCGTGAACAATAAACCATTTTACAGCAACTCCGTCACACGATGTCAAAACGACGCGGTTACGGGGAAGTGTCTGGCGATTTCCAAATAAACCGGCAGTCCGAATCAAGAGTCATTTTTATTGTTTGTGCGGCGGTTTGCGAATGGCACGTCCGCGAAACATTTATGAAATCATTGCTAACCAAGTTGCTGGTGTTCTGCGCCATCGCCGTGTCCGTGGCGGAGGCCCGCCCGCCGCGCATCGTTAATATCTACAATTTCATTCGCAATTCCGATTATCGCCTGCCCAATTCCGAAGAGATTCTTTACGAGGCCACCCGCCATGAAATCGAATTGATCAAGCCGACGGGTCTGCCTGCGACCTGGGCTTTGCAGTATGACGCGTTGATCAATCCGCGCTACCAAAAACTCTTGAAGGAGCAATTGGGAACCAATGATGAGATTGCGGCCTGGTGGGAAATTCCGCAGCCGTTGGCTGAGAAGGCTGGCTTGAAATGGCGGGGGCAGCACGAATGGGATTCGCAGGCCAATGTCGGATTTTCGCCGGGTTACACTCCCGAAGAACGCCGCAAGTTGGTGGATGTTTATATGGCCGATTTCAAGGTGATCTTTGGTTATTATCCGCGCACGGTCGGGTCGTGGTTTATTGATGAAGTCACCTTGGAATATATGGCCGAAAAATATGGCATCGTGGCCTCCTGCAATTGCAAGGATCAGGTGGGCACGGACGGCTACACGCTGTGGGGCGGCTATTGGAATCAGGCTTATTATCCCAGCCGTCTCAACGCCTACATGCCGGCGCAGACCAAAGCGGGACAGATTGATGTGCCGGTCTTTCGGATGCTGGGCAGCGACCCAATTTATCAAGGCTATTCACCCGGCATGTGGACGTTGGAACCGGTTTATCCTGAAGCCGGCGGTTCATCGGACTGGGTGGCGTGGTTTATGAACAATTTGATTCATCAACCTTCGCTCGCCTTCGCCTTTACCCAGGCCGGACAGGAAAACTCATTTGGCTGGAAGGCGATGAAAACTGGACTGACGTTGCAAGTCGCTTTGTTCGCCGAGCAAGCCAAGACTGGCGAAATCCAAGTCATGACGTTGGCGCAAGCCGGCCAGTGGTTTCGTGAACATTATTCCCTGACGCCTCCAACCGCAGTGGTTTACCTGAACGATTGGAAACATGAAGGTCGCAAGACTGTCTGGTATGACAGCCGCTTTTACCGTCTCAATATTCTTTGGGAGAAAGGCGCGTTTTACATCCGTGATCTGCATTGCTTCGATGAAAATGTGGTTTCGCCGACGCATGATAAAATTCTCGCGACAACCTCGTTGGCTTATGAAACCTTGCCCGTGATGGATGCGGCGCTCTGGTCGGGAGCCGGCAAAGCCGGGATGTGGCCGGTGTTGCTTTCAACCGATGGAAAAACTTTGCCGCTGGCGCCTGACGGCCCGCCCGTGGTGCAGGAGTTGAACAAAACTGATTTGAGCATCAATCAACCGCTTCGTGGCGGCGGAGTTTTCTCCATTGTCTGTGAGGAAAACAAAGTGATCTTCACGGGCGTTGACGGGCTGGGAAAACCATTGCCTTGGGCCTGGGATTTGGTCGGCGGCGATCAGCAAAAAATGGTTGTTCAGAAAGTGATGCCGAACAGCATCTCGTATCAACAAGGCGGGGTGAATTACCAAATTCAACCGGCCTCCGGTGCGGGTTTCTGTCAGCAACTGGACAACGGTGCCATCCGAATTGGCCCCGACAGTTCGGGGAAACTCACCTTGATGTTGGCCGTGACCAAGTCGGCTGAAGGAAATTAAAAACCGGCTAATTATTCCAAAAATAAAATGAAACTCGTAAAATATCTGATTACCTGCGGCACCTTGTTATTGGTGGGCGTTTGTTCAGCCGCTGTGGCCACTAAAAATCTCCGTTGCGAATATCTCTCCAATCCACTTGGAATCGGAACTGTGGAGCCAAGGCTAAGTTGGATTCTCGTTTCACAGGAGAGAGGTGAAAAGCAAACCGGCTACCAAATTCTGGTGGCTTCCTCCGAGAAACTGTTGAACGACGATGTCGGGGATATTTGGGACAGCGGCAAGGTGATGTCGGACGAAAGTTCACAGGTGGCTTACCAGGGAAAGCCGTTGGTTTCGCGTCAACAATGCTATTGGAAAGTGCGCGCCTGGGATCAGTCCGGCAAAGCCGGTGCGTGGAGTTCCATCGGGCAATGGCAAATGGGATTATTGACGCCGGCCGATTGGCAGGCCCAATGGATTTCTGCTGTTCCGCCGGTGGGAAATGCCAATGATACCTTGATCATCCGTCGCGCCACCTACGAAGCGGTGGAAGGTAACCGGGTGGCAGATGTCACCACCATGCTGGCCAGCCACGTTAAGCAAAATCATTTGAAGTTGGTGGTTAACAATAAAACTCTGGGTGTGGACCCGGCCTTCAATGTGGTGAAGCGCCTGCGGGTGCAATACGAATATGCGGGAAAAACCTTTGAGAAGGAAATTGATGAAAACCAAACCTTGGCACTGCCGGAATCGGACGGAGCTTTGCCTTATTTGCGAAAAAGTTTTCAATTAAAAGCGCCGGTCCAACGGGCGATTTTGTATGCGACCGCCTTGGGATTGTATGACGCGCACATCAACGGCAAGCGGGTGGGGGATCACGTGCTGGCGCCAGACTGGACCGATTACCGCCAGCGCGTCCGCTATCAAGCCTATGACGTCACCGCGCTTTTGAAACCAGGTGGCAACGCGCTGGCCGTGCTGCTGGCCAACGGCTGGTTCAGCGGGCACATCGGCAATGGCGGTTACGAATTTTTCGGCAAGACGCCGGCGTTTCTTGCCCAGCTTGAAGTCACTTATGCCGACGGCCGGACCGAACGCATTGTGACTGATGAATCGTGGAAATGTCATGCGAGTCCGGTTCTGTCTTCGGATTTCATGCTGGGCGAAGACTACGATTCGCGGTTGGAAATCAAAGGCTGGGATCAGCCGGGCCTGAACGAAAGCGACTGGACCGCCGTTGCCGTGCGGGATGAATCTTCCCGGAAACTGGAATCGCAGGTCATGGAACCGGTGCGCGAGCAGGTCGAGTTGAAACCAAAACAGATCACCGAGGTTGGCCCCGGCAGATGGGTTTATGACTTGGGCCAAAATATGGTGGGCGTGGTCCGGCTCAAAGTTTCCGCGCCGGCCGGAACCAAAGTGACTTTGCGCCACGCGGAGATGCTCAATCCCGACGGCACGCTCTATACCAAAAATTTGCGCAAGGCGATCTCCGTTGATCATTACATCTGCAAGGGCGGAGGCACGGAAATCTGGCAGCCACGTTTCACGTTTCACGGCTTTCGTTACGTCGAAGTTTCCGGCCTGACGGATCAACCGCCCAAGTCCGCCGTCACCGGAATCGTCATCGCTTCAGACACGCCGCGCACCGGCGAGTTTTCCTGTTCCGACCCGCGCCTCAATCAGCTTCAGTCCAACATCCAATGGGGCCAGCGCGGAAATTATCTCAGCGTTCCGACTGATTGTCCGCAGCGTGATGAGCGCCTGGGTTGGATGGGCGATGCCGAGGTGTTTATTCGCACCGCCACCTACAACGCGGACGTGGCGGCATTTTTCACAAAATGGCTGGTGGATGTGGATGACGGACAAACACCGGAAGGTTCCTTCAGCGACGTCAGCCCGAACACGATGGGGGTGAACGGAGTTCCCGCCTGGGGTGACGCGGGCGTCATCTGTCCGTGGACGATTTATGAGGTGTATGGCGACAAACGGATTCTGAAGCAACATCTGCCGGCGATGAAAAAATGGGTGGATTACCTGCACCGACACAGTGACGACCTCATCCGCGACAAAGACCGGGGCAATGACTATGGCGACTGGCTTTCCATTGGTGCCAACACGCCCAAGGATTTGATCGGCACGGCGTTCTTCGCCTATTCCACCCATCTGCTGGCAAAGTCCTGCCGCGCCTTGGGCCATACGGAAGAAGCAGATCAATACGACCAGTTGTTTGCCGACATCAAGGCGGCTTTCAATAAACGCTACGTGGCGGCGGACGGGCACGTTGAAGGCAACACCCAATGCGCTTATCTCATGGCATTGAAATTTGAACTGCTGCCGGAGAATCTTCGGGCCAAGGCGGCGCAATATCTGGTCGCCGACATCCAATCCAAAGGCGGGCATCTTTCGACCGGATTCATCGGCGTCAGCTATTTGCTGCCGGTTCTGACCGAGGCCGGAAAGGCTGACACCGCTTATGAACTGCTACTGCAAGACACGTTCCCTTCGTGGCTGTTTTCCGTGAAGCAAGGCGCCACCACGATTTGGGAACGCTGGGATGGCTGGACTCCGGACAAAGGATTTCAAGATCCCGGTATGAATTCGTTCAATCATTATTCCCTCGGTTCTTGTGGCGAATATCTGTTTGGCGGTGTTGGCGGCATTCGGCCTGGGAGTCCCGGCTATAAAACGATCCTGATCAAGCCGGTCATTCGTGATGGGTTGACTTGGGCAAGGACCAGTTACGATTCCATTCATGGCCTCATTGGGACGTATTGGAAGCAGGATGGCAAACGGCTTGAACTGGATGTCACCATCCCGGTGAACACAACGGCGACGGTCTGCATTCCGACGACGGCCGGTGCCACGGTAACTGAAAGCGGCAAAGATATTGCCGCGACTCAAGGTGTAAAAATAATCCGCGTTGACCCGGACAGTCTGGTGTTGGCGGTGGAATCGGGAAATTACAAGTTCGCTTGCGAATAGGCCGGACGCCTGATTATCAGTGGACTCGCAGCGACTCACTATTCGTGACTGCGCAGAAAAAGAATAACCCTCGTTTTTCTTAGAGAAAAACGAGGGTTTGAAAACTGGATGGTGGAGCCTAGGAGGCTCGAACTCCTGACCTTCTCATTGCGAACGAGACGCTCTACCAACTGAGCTAAGACCCCATCCAAATCTACCGATGCCACTGAAAAGTGATGCCGGTAAATATGAAGCAAAGAACCGCGTGATCAAGTAAAAAGACAATATCAACCAAGCCGCAGACGACAGTTTTAGAGTATTTTCTATTTAGATAGACGCAAGTGATATTTTGGGGCATAGTTTTTCCATGAAAGGAAAACTATGCGGCCTTTGAGCCAGGATTTGCGTCAGCGTATCATTGCTGCGCGGGAGCGCGGGGCGGGCACCGGCGAGGTTTGCCGGCGGTTTGGCGTCAGCCGCAAAAGCGTGGAACGGTTCTGGAAGCAGCACTCCGTGACCGGCGGGTGTCTGCCCAAGCAGATCGGCGGTTACCGCCGTTCCCGTCTGGAAAAGCATGACCGGACTTTGCGCCGTTGGATTGCTCGACAGCCTGATCTGACCTTGGGCGAACTACGAAAGCGTTGTCTGGAACAGTTGAACGTTGCCATTGGCACCACCGCCTTGTGGCATCGGCTGGAGCAACTCGGACTGAGCTGTAAAAAAAACGACGCGCGCCGCCGAGCAAAACCGGCCTGATGTCAAGGCGGCCCGGATGCGGTGGCGTCGGCAGCAGCCCGACTGGGATGTGCGTCGGCTGGTGTTTATCGATGAAACGGGTTTGAACACCAAGATGGCCCGCCGCTATGGTCGCTGCCCGGTGGGTCAGCGCTGCGCCAGTGCCATCCCGCACGGCCACTGGCAAAGTTCCACCTTCATTGCGGCCTTGCGCCATGAAGGCATCGCCGCCCCGTTTTTGGTGGAAGGGGCTGTCGATGCCGAAGTCTTCACGGCCTATCTTGAGCAGGTGCTCTGTCCGGAACTGCGCGCGGGCGACACCCTCATCCTGGATAGCCTTTCCACCCACAAAATCCAAAGCGTCGCCCCGTTGCTTTCGGCCCGTGGAGTGGGCGTCCGTTATCTGCCACCTTACAGTCCCGATCTCAATCCCATTGAACAGGCCTTTGCCAAACTCAAGGCTCATCTGCGCCAGGCGGCGGCCCGGAACCTCGATGATCTTTATTCAGCCTTGGCGACGGCCCTGTTCTCCTTCTCGCCACAACACTGCAACAACTTCTTTCGTCACGCCCAATATGCGTCTATCTAAATAGAAAATGCTCTAGCGCCGAAGACTGCGTGGTTGTTTTTGATGAAGGGTGTTGCGGGCGGGTTG
>DASYEY010000005.1:0-53192 GCA_036498725.1 Verrucomicrobiia bacterium
AAACCTCCAACCTCCCGGTTGTTTTTTGAAGTTGCGAATTTCTCTGGAGCTTGGGGGGCAAGTGCCAACACCTATGAGTCAGGGAAGTGCCAAGAGGTATGAGTCAATCTGTAAACCCACCGGGGCGACATATGCCGCCTACGAAGCTGGCACTTCTTCGCGACGCTCGAACCTACAAATATACCGTCCCACTGGGACTTAAAAAATAACTGCGATTAAACCACCAAGCGAACGCTCATCACTTGTCACCAGCCTTTGGCGATCCATCAACTTATCGGAAACCCAAGTCATCACCGGCTTGGGATTTCTATATTACTTCATCTCTGCCAGCGGTTCCGCCTCTGAATTCAATTTGCCCCGCATCAGTTGCGTTCCCTTCCCGACAAGTCTGAGATAAAAATCACCCGGCAAACCCTCGAAGGTCAGAAATTTTGAGGCTTCACCGACGGGCACAGCATTCGCACATTTGAAGATGGCGGTGCCTTCATCCACTTCATCAAACATCGCCACGTAAACCATATCGGCTCCCGCATGTTTAGCCCCGATAAATTGCGCCCACAAAAATTTTCCGCGCAAACGTGGAATCTGGTCGGAAGGGCTGCCGTCATACATGTTGTGCCAGCTAAAACCGGGAAACACGACCGGCAAATAATCCAGCTTGTGCGCGCGGCACCAAGCCAGATCGGGCGCCAACATTTTTTCCGCGTAATGTCTGGCACCAGCGGGATTGGCATAGCGGCCCACTGTCCACGGACTGACAATGTCAGCCTGTTGGATGATCTCGAGCAAGGCCGGATCAGAGACGGCATCGTCGGTCAATTCACGCCAATGCGCCGGCACGCCCACCATGACGGTGCAACCCTGCTGCTTGAGAAATTCGACCAACTGAAGGCAATCCGCCAAAGTATAACGGCGTCCGTCGCTGAAACCGATGCCCCACACGGCAACGACTGGTTTACCGTGATGATGCAGATAGGCCGGGTCTTGTGTGATCGCCATCTCTTTTTGCAAGGCACTCCAATCATCCATCACCGACTGCATCTGGCCAGCGGCCATACCACTTAAATCATACATCACGGCATAAGCCCGGCCGTGAAGGTTCGCCCCCTGACGGCAATTCGCCAGCACCTGATTATTATGTTCCAGACTGGATCGGCCGCCCAGTCCCGCCGTAAAACGTTGCACGAACACGCCATCAATGCCGTAATCCTGCATCCACTGGAAATGCCGCAGAACCGTCGGCGTTTGAAATGAACTGAACACTTCCGCCGTCCGGCCATCGGCCAGTTTGAAGCCGGTCGCAAACCGTTCGGCTGACGACAACTCGGAAACATCCGGCCATAAATCCACCTTGGCATTACCATCGGCCAGCGGACCGAAATGTTTTGTCCAATGCCGCCAACCGCGCTCGCCACTGCCGTCACCCGGCGCGCCAAACCAGCCTTGATAACCGCACATGACCTTGCCGGTGAGGGTTTGCGTATCCACGTCATGCACCACGGTTCCAGTGTAAGCGCCAAAGCGGGCGTAGAGATCCGGCGGGTTGGTGGGTGATGACACCGGTTGCGCTGCCGCCGCCAGCGCCGTGATGACACCGGAGAACCAAGCCAGATTTTTAATTCTTTTAAACATGCGGATCGTCTTAAATGGCTTTCATTTCGCTGTGAGTGAAAGATTTAACACGGAAACGAAGTTTCGTGCAGGGGGTAGTCGTGCCAATACGCGACCGACGATCAGTTTGTCATTTCTGCCCCGCTTTATTTCGCGGACTGGCGCCGTAATTAAGGCTGAGGACGGGATTTTTTTCGCGGAATTTTTTTGCCGACATGCCGGTGACACGTTTAAACGCAATGCAAAAACTGTTTGCGCTTTGATAGCCGCACATGCCGGCGAGCGTTTCAATCTTTTGATTGGAACCGATCAACAACTGTTTGGCGCGATCAATCCGCACCCGTTGCAACTCGCGTCCCGGCGTGCGGCCGAGATGTTCCAGAAACGCCATGTGCAATCCACGCCGCGACATTGCCGCCACGCTGATCAGATCCTTCACGCAAATGGGTTTGTGACTGTGTTCCCAGATATGGCGCAAGCTGCGGGCGACGCCTGCGTGCGCGATGGTCAAAATATCACTGCTCTTGCGCGCAATCACGCCGACGGCAGGAATGCGGATGGGATTTGACGGAGCTGGTTTGCCATTCATCAAACTGTCCAGCAATTCCGCACCGCGATAACCAAGCGTTTCCAGGTTGGTATCCACGCTCGAAATGGGGATGCGCATCGCATCCGGTGCGGGGAGATAATTTTCCGCGCCGATGACCGCGACCTGTTCGGGAATGGACAAACCGACGCTTTCGCATGATTCCAGCACATCCAGCGCCTGCTGGTCGTTCGCCGCAAAGACCGCCAATGGTTTCGGCGCGCGTTTCATCTCCGCCGCAAGCCATTTGCGCTTCTGCTTCCATTCATCGCGTCCAGTCGTGAAGGCGGAAGATTGATGCCAGCGCAGCCAGGTGGCGGTGTGGCCGGCGCGCTTCAAGGCATTCAGAAATCCCTGGCCGCGCTCCTCGTAAGACCAGTTATCCACGTCGCTATAAAACAAAAAGTGGCTGAAGCCGCGTGAGAGAAAATGATCCGCCACGAGTTGCGCCGCGTGCGCGTGGTCTTCGAGCACGCGGGGAAATTTTAGTTGCGGCCGGCGCAGGCTGAAGTCCACTGTCGGCCGATTGACCGCTTTGACAAATTCCGCGAGATCATCGCCCGCGCCGAGCCAGGCCAGCACGCCATCGCCTTCCCAACCCCAGGGAATCACTTTTTCGCGGGCAAGATTCGCGTAAAGATGCCAGCCATGTTCGCGGGCAAATTTCTCAATGCCCTGGTGTAACTGGTAGTCATACCAGCCCAACGCCAGGAGAACGCGTTTTTGTCTTTTGGCCATGGATTAATGGAGACCCTAAAGCGTCGCGTCCATTTTTTCAAGTCCTTCCGCATATTTCTGCACTTTTTTCAAATAACTTTGCAAATCCTTGTCATTCACAAAGCGATAACCTGCGTTATTCTTATTCTGTTCCCACAACCACATCCAAAAAATGAAACGTGCCAGTTTATTTTTTATCGCTGTCTTCGGCTTGATTGCCGTCACGCATGCCCAAACCAACCTCATTGAAAACCAGACGAACTGGCCCTTGGGCGGGACGAATAATATTTTTGTCGGCCAGCAAAACCTGCCGAAAAATTCGGCCTGGTATACCGGCACCAAAGCCGTTGTGCAAGGGATTCCCAATGGAAATACCACCAACCTTGTCGCCAGCGTTTCCGGCGGCAGCTCATTGACGTTTTGGACTTATTTTGCGCCCGTCGGCATCACTAATAACTCCGCACCGACTAACAGCGATGGCACCAGTTTTTCCCTGACTAATAAGACCAGCATGCCGGTGCAACTTAGCCCCGGCACGACCATTCAAGTCTCCGTCGGTTTTTTTGTCGTCAATTCCGCCGCACAAAATACCGGGCGCGGTTTGCGCATCGGATTATTCTACGCCGGCACCAATGCGAATGTCTCCGGTTCGGGAAACGGCTCAAGTATCGGCATCACCGGTTATGGCCAGAATATGAATTTCGGCACCAGTTTCGGCATTGCCCCTTTGCAAACGATCGCGGCCACCAACTCCCAGACGGCCGGTTCACAACTGGCTTCGACGTCGGTCATGGACACAATCGGCAAAAATGGTGGTGGCACCACCAATGACCCCGGGTTCATTGATTACACAAATTATACCTTGGTGCTTTCAGTGACCGAAAACAGCCCGACTAACGTCAGTATCACGACCACCTTCCTTGGTTCAACCTTCAGCAATGGTGCCAGCATCACGCAAACGGTGACGGATACCAATTATTGCTACACAAATTTCGACCAATTCATCATGCGCCCGGGATCCGGCGCGCAAACGGCATTATCTTTTAATCTTACCTCGTTCCAGGTTTTAACTTACACCAACGCCACCGGCCCGATCATCAATACCAATCCGCCAGTCATCACCAGTTCAGTGGCTGGTGGAAACCTGACCCTGTCCTGGCCGCTGGACCACACCGGTTGGACGCTGCAATCGCAAACTGATTCATTGAACACTGGACTCAATGCAAACTGGATTACTGTCGTTGGCTCCACCGCAACAAACCGCGTCATAGTGCCGGTAAATCCGGCCAATGGCGCCGTCTTTTACCGGTTAATGTACCAATAGAAACCCATCAATTTGACCGGTTATTAAATTTATGATTATCCGTTCCCGAAAAGGTTTCACTTTGATTGAATTGCTGGTCGTCATTGCGATCATCGCCATTCTCGCCGCGATGTTGCTGCCCGCTTTGGCCAGCGCCAAGCGCCGAGCCCAACAAATCAATTGCACCTCGAACTTCAAGCAGATGGGCCTGGCCCTGCACATGTATACGGATGACTTTGGCGATTACCTGCCGCCCGGGCCGGTGCCGACGACATCGCCCAACCCGGCCGGGCTGGATCAGCAACAAAGTCCGGCTTACAGCGGTATTGCCAGCACGCATAATTTTCAAAAATGGCTGCCATACTACGTGGCTACCTACATGTCCCAGCCGGCGCCAACCGACATTCCCACCACCACCAATGTGATCAAGGCATTTATTTGCCCCGCTTATATCAGCACGGCACCGGCCAATATTGACAATCATTCTTACGTGCCCGGAGCGACTGATAACTATGCCAATGCTTTTGCCTATTCAGTCACGCGCATCAGTAATTACCCCCAATCGTTGCTGGGCAACCTGGGCTACCCTTTTGGGGCGCAAAATCCCGCCCAAAGATCGCTCAAACTTAGTGCCATGGCGGCCGTGGTTCCTTTAACCGACATTTGGGCCGTTGGCGATTTTGATGAACAAGCCGTTCAGACTGCCAGCAGCTTAAGCTCCAAACAGTCTTATACCGCCATCAAACCGGTCCACGGCAACTCGCGCAACTTTTTGTTCTTCGACGGCCACGCCAACGCCAAGAAAGTCACGACCTATTCGGATTATTAAGTTGCCCCTTGATGAAAATCTTCGCCGTCTTGCTTGGAGCATTGCTTAGCCTGGTCAACGGCTGCGCCTTGGGACAATCCGCTGCTGTCCCGGCGCAAAGAATTTTCAACGTCCGTGATTTTGGCGCGACCGGCAGCGGCACCAACTTCGATACCGCTGCGATCCAAAAGGCTTTGGACGCCTGTGCGCAAACGGGTGGGGGCACGGTGCGATTCACGCCCGGGATTTATCTGAGCCAACCCCTCACGGTTCGCACCAAAACGACGATTGAACTCCAAACCGGCGCCACGTTACTCGCCAGCACGAATCAGGCGGATTTCATGAAAGTGCCGGGTGACTGGCTCAAGGCCAGGAGTGGTGATTTCATTCCGTTCATCAGCGGCGAAAAATTGACCGCCGTCACCTTCACCGGCGGCGGGGTCATTGACGGCAGCGGCAGCGTGTGGTGGGACGAAGCCGAAAAGGCGCGCCGCAAAAAGTCCGGTTACACCCTGCCCCGCCCCAACCTGATCGTCATCGAACACGGCACGCAGATTGTGTTTGAAAACATTACCCTCCAGAACTCGCCCAAGTTTCACCTGGTTCCAACAGATTGTTCCAGTGTTGTCATTTCAAATGTCACAATCCTCGCCCCGGAACATGCGGCGAACACAGACGCCATCGACCCCAGCGCGTGCCAGGACGTGCTGATCACCCACTGCCTCATTGATGTCGGCGATGACAACGTCGCCATCAAGGCAGGTAAAAAAATCGCCGGCCGCGAATTTGCCAGCGAGAACATCACCGTGAGCGACTGCACGTTTCGTCACGGCCACGGCATGTCCATCGGCAGTGAAACTGCCGGCGGCGTGCGTAATGTGACCGTGAAGAACTGCACCTTCGAAAACACCGAAAACGGCATCCGCATCAAATCCCAAGCCGGCAAAGGCGGCCTCGTCGAGAATCTCATCTATACCAACCTCACGATGGTGAATGTGGATCCGGCCATTACGTTTACCGGCTATTACATGAATAATTCGGCTAAAGATGCAGCGACGGCTGCGCAACCCGATGGCGCGCCAGCGAGCCAGGAAAAACTTCCCACTTATCGTAACATCCGTGTCAGCCATCTCACAGCGATCTGCCCGCGAGCGGCCGGCATCATCGTGGGCTTGCCGGAAAATTGCATTTCCAACGTGGTGTTTGAAAATATAACCCTCACTGCCCGGACGGGACTGAAAGTCCAAAACGCCCGGGGCATTCAATTCAAAAATTCCCTGATCACAGTCAGCAATGGTCCGGCTTGCCTCATTGAAAATGCCGAAGTCACCGGCCTGGCAGCGGCGAAATAAAAAATATTCAGACACAGCGGCGGCGATCGCCGTCGGTTCTTATTTTTCAAATGTTTTTGCAGAACACACGGGCTGACGACGGCGGCATTTCCGGTAAAGTATGGCAATACCACTATGACAAACTTCTTGAAGCACATCTGCCTTGCCGTTTTCGTTTCGGGTTGGGTCCTTCACAGCGATGCCACCATCATTGTTAATGATACCTGGCAGGATGGCACGCGCACCGATCCGGCCGCACCCGTTTATTCGGAGAACGGCACCGATACGGATGGCGATGGGGACATTGAATCCGCCTGGTTTTCGTCTTCCAGCGCCGCGCTCACCGTGGCCGCGCCCGGCGATCTGCGCGCGGTACAACCGACGACCTCCCTGTCTCTGACAACATATTTCACACCAGAAGGCAGCGATGTGACGTTGGCCAATGCCGGCGATCAGTTGAAGCTCACCTGGAATTTCACGCCCACCACTGTCAACAGCGGAAATACGAGCCAGACTTTTCCCCTCGCGGTGGTCAATACTCCGAGCGGCTCGCGATTGACAACGGACGGCAGTCCGGCCAGCGCGGCCTACGCTGGCTACGCAGTGTATATGAACATGGGGACGACCTTGGGTAATGCCGCGCCGTTTCAACTGAAGAAATGGAGCATCACCGGCGCCGGCAATCTGCTGAGCACTTCCGGCAATTGGCTCAACCTCGCAAACGGCGCCACGAGCGGCAACCACGGATTCGACAGCGGCACACAATACACCTTTACGATGACGTTCACGCGTAATGCGACCAATGGGCTGGATATCAGCGTGACGCTGACGGGCGGCACATACAACAATTCGGGCACCGGCACGATTGCTTACACCGACGGCACGCCGGGTACTTTTTCGTTCGACACCTTTGCCCTGCGGCCGTCAGCGTCAACGACGACAGCGGCGCAATTCGACATGAGCCGTTTCAAAGTGGAACTGCTCTCGGCCAACACCGCGCCTTCCATCAGTGCCGATCCGCAGGATCAAATGGTTTATGTCGGGCAAAGCGCGTCGTTCAGCGTGCTGGCGGCAGGCACACCGCCACTGAGTTATCAATGGTATCGCAACCCCGGCACACCCGTATTGCTCCCGGGCGCAACCAACGCCACCGTGACATTGACCAATGTACAAGCGGCGGATGCCGACGGTTATTTTTCGGTCGTGACGAATTTTTATGGCACGGTCACCAGCGCCGTCGCGACGTTGACAGTGAACATTCCGAATCCGCCTTCCATCCTCACCCAACCGCAAGACCAATACATTTCGCCGGGCGACAGCGCGACCTTCTCTGTCGTGGCCGGCGGCTCCGAGCCGCTGAGTTATCAATGGTATTACAACACCAACACGTTGCTGGCCAATGCGACCGACAGCACCTTGACCATCACAAATGTGCAGGCCGGAGCAGCCGGCAGCTATTCCGTGATGGTCAGCAATCTGGCCGGAACGATGACCAGCCCCAATGCATTCCTGACGATCAACCTGACCCCGGTCGCGCCAAATTTCATCGCGCAACCGGTTTCACAGACAGCCTTGACCGGCGGCACGGTGACGTTCACCGCGCAAGTCAATGGCACGGCACCCATCACATATCAATGGAATAAAAACGGCGTGCTCATCCCGGGGGCAACGGCCGCGTCATTGACGTTGACGAATGTGCAGGTGACGGACAGCGGCAGCAGTTACACCGTCACTGCTTCAAATAGTGTCACCCGCGTGACCAGCAGCGTAGCCGTGCTTACCGTCTCGGCCACGGTAACAGTGGTCAATTCGGCTTACAACCTGACCGGCTTCGGCGGTGCCACGACTGGTGGCGGTATAATCGCAGAAACAGATCCGGCCTATCGCAAAGTCACGAACGCGCTGGATTTTGCCAATGCCATTCTGTCCGCCAATAAAACGGCCGGCTCGGTCAAGGTGATTGAAATCATGAACGATCTGGATCTCGGTTGGAACGAAGTGGGCGCCGACGTGCAAAATCTGGCGTCATCCCCATTCCGTTCCCACACCACGCCCAAATTGCACCCACGCCTCCTCCTCACGGGCGTCAGTCTGATTGACATCAAGAGCAAGAGTGGGCTGACCATCTTCTCGGCTAACGGCTCAACCATCCGGCATGCGACTTTCAATATCAAAGGGACGGCCAACATCATCGTTCGCAACTTGAAATTTGATGAGATGTGGGAATGGGACGAGCAGAGCAAAGGTAATTACGATGAGAACGACTGGGATTTCATTGATCTGGGCAACGGCGGGTCCGTGAGCAACATCTGGGTGGATCATTGCACCTTCACCAAGTCTTACGATGGCATCCTCGACACGAAGGCAGGCAGTTCGGGCATCACGATCTCCTGGTGCAAATATACCGGTGACGACGGCGCAACCAACACGAATAGCTGGGTCCGGCAGCAGATCAACTATCTGGAACAAAGCCCCGCAAGTTATCCGATGTATAATTTCCTGCGGACGCACGGTTATAGTCTGGAGAACATTGTCACCATCATCCAGGGCCATGATAAAACCCATCTGGCCGGACAGAACGATTTGGATCCGGACAATGCCACCATCTCGATGACCTTTCATCACCTATGGTTGAATAGCGTGTGGGACCGTTGTGTACCACGGCTGCGGGCCGGCAATGTCCATGATTACAATCTCTACGTGGATGACACGTCGGTGCTGGCCGCCAAGCGATTGCGCGATTCCATTGCGGCGACGATGACCACCGCCAACCAAAACACCTTGAACAATACTTACAGTTTTAATCCACCCATCAACGGCAGCATCTCGACGGAAAATGGGGCGGTCCTGGTTGAGAAATCAATCTACAAGGATTGTGTCTATCCCTTGCGCAATAACCAAACCGATCCGTCCAATCCCGCTTACACTGGAAAAATCCAGGCACTCGACAGTATTTATCAATTCGACAATACAACCGTGCGCGGCAACAGCACGGATGGCGGCAACCCCATGGGGCCGTTCCAGGCGCCGATCATTTCCTTCTCTTGGAATCTGCCCAACAACCAATTGCCCTACACCTATACCATGGATGATCCGGCACAATTATCAGCCATTATCACCAGCCCAACTGTCGGCGCGGGTGCGGGGGTGTTGACCTGGGCGAAAACGAACTGGTTGATGACGACGTATCCGGCCACCGCCCCGTTTGTGGTGACACCACCGCAGAGCGTGACCAACACCGCCGGTGACAGCGCCACGTTCACCGTGGTGGCCGGCGGCACCGGACCATTGTCTTACCAATGGTATTTCAACACCAACACGCCGATCGCGAATGCCACCAACTCGGCGCTGTTTTTGGGCAATTTGGATTTTACCAATACTGGAGCTTACTCAGTATCGGTGACGAATACCGCCGGTTCGGCTATGAGCACAAGCGCATGGCTCAGCGTGATCACCGCCACACCCAGCCAGCCCCAAATATCTACCGCTACTTATACCAACGGAATATTCAGCCTGACCGTCAATGGCGATTCCGACCATGACTATATTATCCAAGGATCAACGAATCTAACAGATTGGACGAGCCTCTTCACGAATCAATCACCCGTGTTGCCCTTCATCTGGAATGATTCAGATGCCGGTGGTTTTGGCCAACGGTTCTATCGCATCCTGCTCAGCCATTAAAATCGGCAAAGGGTGAACTGTAGTTAGTTCACAATTTTCAAATAGGTTTGCAAGTTAACGCCGATGACGCGCGGCTGGGGCGTGATATTCTTTAAATGACCCAACCAGAGAACCACTATGAATCATATCATTCCCATCCGCATTCCCTTTGGCAGATTATTGACGGCTGCCGCCGTTGTTTTCGCCCTGCAAACTCAAGCACAGGTTTTGTTTCAGGAAGGGTTTAATTATACCTCCGGCAGCAATCTGGGGACGCATGCCCCGTGGGGTGGCGGCTCCAGCGCCAACATTCAGATTGGCAGTACTAGTCTGACCTATCCCGGCTTGACCAGTCTGGGCGGCAACGGTTTGGTGGTGACCAGCGGCGCCGCCAGTTCGGACACCAATGTTTTTACCGGCACAGCCGTCACCAGCGGCACGCTTTATTTTTCTTTCCTGGTGGATTGCACTGCGTTGACCACCGCAAACAATTACCTGATCTCCCTGAACCCGGCTGGAACGAAACCGGGCGGCAGCGGTGACGCGTTCTCATTTTATACCGGCGTGAATGGCTCGGGCTGGAAAATCGGTGTCCGCACTTCCGGCGGCGGTTCCGGCGCGGTTTATGAGCCGACGGTTTTGAACTTGAATCAAACTTATTTGATTGTCGGTGAATATACCTTCGGCGCTTCGACCACGGTCAGTCTGTTTTTGGATCCCACTGCGGTCGGCACCCAACCGGGGACACCAGACGCCACGCAAACCTCCGCCACGCCGGTCAGCGGCGGCCTCGCGAACATTGGTGTCAAATCCCAAAGCGGAGCCGATGGTTCGTATATCCTGGATGATTTCCGGATCGGGCTGACCTGGGCCGACGTGACCCCCACCCCGGAGCCTTCCACGCTGGCGCTCGCCAGTTTGGGCGCGTTGGGATTGGTCGCCCGCCTTCGCCGCCGTCGTTCATGAAATTGATTTGAATTTCCCCAGCGGGTGCTGACACTGTCAGCACCCGTTTGTTTTTGAACCGCCATGAAGATTGCGTCATCGTTTCACAGGTTTTTCGCCTACCTCATTGTTCTGGCCGGCATGGTCTACGCCGCCCAGGCAGAACCGGTCAAGGCTCCTGATACCAAAGCAGATTGGGCCCGTGCGACAGCAATTCTGGAACGCATCGTTGCCCCTCGTTTTCCGGCACGCGATTTTGTGATCACCAACTTTGGGGCGACAGCAGGCGGTCAGACGGATTGCACCGCAGCCATCAGCCGGGCCATCGCCGCATGCGTTCAAGCAGGCGGCGGGCGGGTGGTCGTTCCCACTGGTGAATTTCTAACGGGCGCCATCCATTTGCAGGGCGGCGTGAACCTGCATCTCGAAACTAACGCAGTGCTGAAATTCAACACCAACCCGGCGGCGTATCTGCCGGCGGTCTTCACGCGGTTTGAAGGCACGGAATGTTTTAATTTTTCACCATTCATCTACGCACTCGGTCAAAAAAATATCGCTGTGACCGGCGATGGCACCTTGGATGGCCAGGCCGATGAGTCGAACTGGCTCGGCTGGAAAAGAACGTCAGCACGCGCACGCCTGATGCAAATGGGAAACGATAATGTACCAGTAATCCAACGGCAATTCGGCGTGGCCGACCGGTTGCGGCCGGACTTCATCGAGTTCAATCGCTGCCAGAATATTTTGATCGAAGGCGTCCGGATCCGCCGTTCGCCGATGTGGGAGATTCACCCCCTGCTTTGCACGAACGTCACTGTGCGCGGCGTGGATATTTTTTCACACGGCGCAAATAACGACGGTTGCGACCCGGAAAGTTCGCGTGATGTGTTGATCGAAAAATGCCTTTTCGATACGGGTGACGACTGCATCGCCATCAAGTCCGGCCGCAACAATGACGGTCGCCGCGTGGGGGTGCCGTCGGAAAACTTGATCATCCGGAATTGCACGATGCGCGATGGACATGCGGGCGTGGCAATCGGCAGCGAAATCTCCGGCAGTTGCAGCAACGTATTCGTTGAGCATTGCGAAATGAGCAGCCCGAATCTCGTCTGTGCCCTGCGCTTGAAATCCAATGCCGTACGCGGCGGCATCCTGCAAAATATTTTCATGCGGGAGGTCAACGTCGGGCTGGTGAAAGACTCGGTGTTGCAGATTGATTTTCTTTACGAAGAAGGCATGCAGGGTGGTTACCAACCCGTCGCCCGCCATGTTATCATGGAAAACATCACAGTCGCCCAAACGCCGCGCGTGCTGAATGTGCGCGGATTTCCCGCCGCAAGCATCCGCGATGTGCGTGTCTATAATTCTCACTTCAAACAGATCAAAAAGCCGGACGTCGTGCTCGACGCGGACGTCAAGCTGGTGGGTTGTTCGCTGGAGCCAGCCAAAGCCGAGTGATCAAAAAATTCGACAGTACTACGATCGCCCGGCTGTCTTCTTTTGCTCATGCATCACAAAAGAAAACAAATTGCGCTTAGAGCGATTTAGTCCCTAGTCAGCCTCTCAGAATGTGCTAGTGTGGCGACGGGTAGTTACAAGGACCCATCCCCTATTCCACGCCGGGACAAAGTTCCGTTCTTTTTCATTCCAAGATTTAAACCGGACAACTTGACAATTTATTTGGCAGGAAAAGGAGAACAACCAAAAATAATTTATGAAGACAGGCTATTTGATTGATATGGATGGTGTGATCTACCGGGAAAACCGTTTGATCAACGGCGCGGAAGATTTCGTGCACGCCCTGCTCGCCACCGGCACGCCGTTCTTGTTCCTGACGAACAACTCCGCACCGACGCCGGAAGACTTGGCCGTGCGCTTGAAGCATCTTGGCATCCCGGGGCTGACCGCGAAGCATTTTTATACTTCCGCCATGAACACGGCGGAATTTCTGATGGAAAATGATCCCGGGTGCACCGTGTTCGTCATCGGCGAAGGCGGCTTGCTCACGGCCCTGCATGAACGCAAGATCGCCAATGACGCCATCCGGCCACACTACGTCGTGGTGGGCGAAGGCGCGGCGACGATGGAACGGCTGGCCAAGGCCCACGAATGTATCGAACGCGGCGCACGCTTGCTGGCAACCAACCCGGATAACTGGTGCCCCGTTTCCAGTGAAAAAACCCGCCCCGGCGCGGGTGCCACTGCGGCCTTCCTCGAAGCGAGCACTGGCCGGCGCGCATATTACCTTGGAAAACCGAACGGATATATGTTTTACCGTGCCTGCCGCAAGCTGGCTGACTTGGCGCTCGGTACCCCGGAAAATATAGTGATGATCGGCGACACGATGGAGACAGACATCCGCGGCGCCGTGGAAAGCGGGTTGCATTCTTATCTGGTTTTGAGCGGTTCAACTCAATTTGAGAACATCGGCGATTACGTGTATCAACCCACCCGTGTCTTGCAGAACGTGGCGGACCTGGTGGAAGAGATCAAAACCGGCATCGCCAGTGACCGCCTGAGCAGTCCGGCTTTCAACAGTGGCGGCCTGAACTCAGGCAAGTTCGGCAACCGGCATCAAACGGATATCTTTGCCTTTCATAAACCGCGGCCGCGGCCAGCCATGACCAAGTAAGGTTTCAGAGTTTTTGGGGATTCAGTCCCTTAACTTTATAGACGATGTAAGAAGTCTCTGACGAAAAAATGCGAGGACGCCAGACGATGAGGACGAGGACGAAAACATCATGCTCGTCCTCGTCCTCATGGTCTTGCGCGATTCGGTAAATTAAACTGGTTAAACAGTCAGAGACTTACGTCGTCATCTCCTTTCCGCAAAATCGCCCTCCCCATTTCTGGGGAGGACGGCATAAAGATGCTCTTTCATTGCCCGGGTTGCCTGCTATTTTGGCACATGATCATGGGTAAAAAATCGCGAAACGTCTGCGGCATCACTTCCCTCCGTAAAATCATTTTCCTCCACATTTTGAGCGCCGCCGTGGTTTGCTCCGGGCTCACTGCCAGCCAGGCCATCGCCCGCGAAGATACACGGCTGACGGATGGCTGGCTTTTTCAATCAGGGGACATCACCAACGCTGCGCAACCTGATTTTGCGGCCGGTGACTGGCAAAAAATCACGCTGCCGCACAGTTGGGGCTGGGCCGAGGCGCATCAAGGCCGACGGGATTTTCGCGGGCCGGGCTGGTATCGCCGAGAACTATTGGTCACACCGGAAAAAGACAAACGTTATTTTCTAAAATTCGATGCGGCCAGCACGGTCGCGGAGGTTTATCTGAACGGCACGCAGCTTGGCGAACATCGGGGCGGCTTCGGCGCGTTTGCCTTTGAGATCACAACCAATCTGCTGACGGACGGCACGAATTTACTGGCGGTGCGCGTCAACAATGCCATTGCCGCCGACGTCGCGCCCGTTGAAGGCGATTTCAACGTGTACGGCGGCTTGTATCGCCCCGTGCATCTGATCGTCACCGATCTGGAAAATTTTGCCGTGACGGATCACGCTTCGCCCGGTGTGGCGTGGCTGCAGAGCAGCGTTTCGGCCACGCAGGCAGTCTTGGATGTGACCGCTCAGATCGCCAACGGCACCAAACAAAAGCACGCCCTGAGGTTGACGGCCAAAATTTTGGACGCCGACGGCAAGGAATTTTTTAGCACCAACCAGAATATCACCCTCGTCCCGCGGTATACCGCACCTTATCTGCAACATATTGTGTTGAATAACCCCCACCTGTGGAATGGGCGCAAAGATCCGTATCTTTATAAAGCGATTGTGGAATTGACGATGACGAATGGCGACGTTTTGGACACCGTCGAACAACCCTTGGGATTGCGTTCTTATTATGTTGATCCGGACAAGGGATTTTTCCTGAATGGCAAGAAGTATCCGATCTACGGCGTCTGTCGTCATCAAGACCGGCCGGAAAAAGGCTGGGCCATCACCGAAGCGGACATGGCGGAAGACGTCGCCTTGATCAAGGAATTGGGGGCAACCGCCGTGCGCTGCGCGCATTACGAGCATAATGATTATTTCTACCGCCTGTGCGATCAAGCGGGCATCTTGATCTGGGCGGAAATCCCGCAGGTGGATGTCATCCATGATTCTGTGGAATTTGAAAACACTTCTCGCAACCAATTGCTGGATCTGATCCGCCAGAACATCAATCACCCTTCCATCTTTGCCTGGAGTTTATTCAATGAAATCGGCAACGGCCCGACCGAAGATCCACACCGTGAATTGCAGGATTTGAATAACGTGGCACATGGTGAAGATCCGACGCGACCAACAATTGCCGCCGCCAGCGTGACCAGTCTGCTGCAAATCGCCAAGATTCCTGATCTGCTCGGCTGGAATCTTTATCCCGGTTGGTATGGCGGCAAGCCCTCGGCGGAAGCATTCGGTAACTGGATGGATAAAATGCGTTATACCAGCCGTTACGGCGGTTTTTGCATCAGTGAATACGGCGCCGGCGCCAACATCCACCAGCATGAGGACAATCCGAAACAGCCCAAACCCACCGGCCCGTGGCATCCGGAAGAATATCAGAATGTGGTCCACGAAGCAGATTGGGCGGCGATCAAGTCACATCCTTTCATCTGGGGCAGCTTCGTTTGGAACATGTTTGATTTCGGTGTCGCCACGCGCCATGAAGGCAGCCAACTGGCGCTCAATGACAAAGGCCTCGTCACTTACGATCGCAAGACCCGGAAAGATGCCTTCTATTTTTACCAGGCCAACTGGTCGCCGGAACCGGTGCTGCACCTCACCAGCCAGCGTTTCATCGAGCGCACCAACGCCGTGACCGAGGTAAAAGTCTATTCCAATGCGTCGGAAGTAGAGTTAACACTGAACGGCATCTCGCAAGGGAAACGGAGCAACGATGGCAATTCAGTTTTCGTCTGGTCCCAGGTGAAGTTGTCACCCGGCGAAAACAAAGTGACCGCCCAAGCCACGCGTGACGGCAAAGAGTTAACCGATAGTTGCGTGTGGAAGCTGGCAACGCCGTAAGCGATTGATTCGATCAAGGCGCGGCGATCCGGCTGGGGTTTCAAATTGATTAATCAGCTACTTTTTGTGAATCAAATCTTGGCCGGGTTCGTTCCCGGCGCGACCGTCACCGGCTGGTCATGATGGCTTTTGCGCAAGATCCATTCACGGAAGCGTTCCATGTAGAGGTAGATCACCGGCGTGATGTAAAGCGTCAGACATTGCGAAACGACCAGACCGCCGACCACAGTAAGACCAAGTGAACGGCGGGATTCGCCGCCGGCGCCAAAACCAAGCGCGATCGGCAACGTACCCATGAGCGCACACATCGTCGTCATCATGATCGGGCGGAACCGCAGCAGACACCCTTCGTGGATCGCGGCGGCGGCGGCCTTGCCCGTTTTTTGCGCCTCAATCGCAAAATCAATCATCATGATCGCATTTTTCTTCACGATGCCGACCAGCATGATGAGACCGACAAAACCGTAAATGTTCAAATCCATCCGGAACAGCATCAAGGTGATCAACGCACCAAAACCGGCGGACGGCAGACCCGACAAGATCGTCAACGGATGGATGAAACTTTCATAAAGGATGCCCAGAATGATATAGATAACGAGGATGGAGGCGATGATCAACATGCCAAGGCCTTTGACCGAGGATTGAAACACCTGCGCCGCACCCTGAAAACTGCCGGTGATCGTTGCGGGCAGGTTTAACTCGGTTTCAACCTTTTGCAACCGGTCCACGGCCATGCCCAGCGAAACCCCCGGGGCCAGATTGAAAGAAATTGTGACGGACGGCAATTGGCCGACGTGCGAAATACTGGTCGGCCCAATGTCGCGGGTCAGCTTGGCCACGGCACTGAGGGGGATCAATTTCGGCTCACCGTTGGTGCCCGTGTTTGAACTGGCGATGTAAAGCTGCGCGAGCGCAGCCGGGTTCATCTGAAATTCCGGCAGCACTTCAAACACGACCCAGTATTCGGCGATATCGCCATAGATCGTGGAGGACTGCCGCTCACCATAGGCATCGTAAAGCGCGTTTTCAATCTGCTCCGGCGTGACCCCAAGTGTGGCGGCTTTATCGCGGTCAATCTCAACATTCACCTGCGGGTTCGCGATCAGCAAATCGCTCGTCACATCCTGAAAACCGGGTTCCTTGGCCAGCGCCGCCATCAGTTTTGGCGCAAAATTGAACAGTTCCTTTGTGTCCGTATCCTGCAAACTGTACTGGTACAACGCCTTGGTCGTCTGGCCGCCGATCTTGATCAATGGCGGATTTTGCATGAACACGGTCAGGCCGGGTATCTGCGCCAGTTTCGGGCGCAGTTCTTGAATGATTTCACTGGCGTTCAGTTTGCGTTCGGAAGCCGGTTTCAAACGGAAGAACATGGTGCCCTCGTTCAAGGTGGCCGAACGCCCGCTCGCCCCGACGGAAGACATAAAACCCTCAATATTCGGATCCGCCGCCACAATTTTTGCGGCAGCTTGTTGATGGGCGATCATCGCCTCGAAAGAAATGTCCTGTGCTGCCTCAGTGGTCACCGAAATCCGCCCCGTATCTTCATCCGGGAAAAATCCCTTGGGAATGACGATAAACAGGTAGATCGTCGCCGCAAAAACCAAAACTGACACCCCAATGGTCGCCAATGAGTGGCGCATGACGGTTTGCAAGGTGCGGTCATAGCCATCGCGCATCCGATCGAAGAACCGCTCAAAAAAGTTGAATAACCTTCCGTGTTTTTGTTCATGCGAGGCCGCGCGCACAAACCGGCTGCACAACATCGGCGTCAACGTCAGGGAAACGAAACCGGAGGCCAGAATCGCCACCAGAATGGTCACCGCAAATTCATGCAGCAAGCGCCCCAGCAAACCGCCCATGAACAGGACAGGTATAAATACGGCCGAAAGCGACAACGTCATGGAAATGATCGTAAAACCAATCTCCTTGGAGCCAATCAAAGCGGCTTCCATCGGCGTCTTGCCCATTTCCATATGGCGCACGATATTTTCCAGCATCACAATCGCATCATCCACCACAAAGCCGACGCATAATGTCAACGCCATCAAGGAAAGATTATCCAGGCTATAATTAAGCAACGCCATCGCGGCAAATGTACCGATGAGCGACATCGGCAGCGCCAGGCTCGGAATGATCGTGGCCGATAAATTCCGCAGGAAAATGAAGATGACCATCACTACCAAAAACACCGTGAGGAGCAGGGTGTTTTCGACGTCCTTCACGGACTGGCGAATGCCCTCGGAACGATCAAACAAGACTTCCAAGTCCACGGAAGCCGGGATTTGCTCCTGAAATTGCGGCAGCATTTTTCGGATGTTGTCCACCACCTTGACCGTATTTGCCCCCGGCTGCCGTTGCACGGCGAGTACGACCGCGCGGGTGTTGTTATACCAACTGGCGACCTTGTCGTTCTGCACGCTGTCAATGACATTGCCCAATTGTTGCAACCGCACCGGGCTGCCGTTGCGATAGGCGACAATCATGGGGCGAAAGGCAGCGGCATCCTGCAACTGGCCGTTGGCCTGCACGGTGAAGGCCTGGTGTTTGCCATACAACGTCCCCAGCGGCTGGTTCACGTTGCCGGATTCCACGGCCTGTTCGACCTGATCAATGCCCAGGCCGTAAGCCGCCAGCTTGTTGGGATCCACCTGAATCCGCACGGCGTATTGTTGCGAACCATAGACTGAAACTTGCGCGACCCCATCCACCATTGAGATCCGCTGGGCCAGCATATTCTCGGCGTAATCATCCACCGCCGACAACGGCAGCGCCGCCGAGGACAGCGCCAAAAATAAAACCGGCGAATCACCGGGGTTCACTTTCCGGTACGTCGGCGGCGAAGGCAGATTGGGCGGCAATTGTTTGGTCGCCTGCGCAATGGCCGACTGCACATCCTGCGCGGCGGCGTCAATGTTGCGGTCCAACGTGAATTGCAGGGTGATGGAGGTGACCCCTTGCGCACTGACCGACGACATCGAATCCAAACCGGCGATGGTGGAAAATTGTTTTTCCAAAGGCGTCGCCACCGAGGACGCCATCGTGTCCGGGCTCGCGCCGGACAAGCTGGCGGAGACGGAAATCGTCGGATAATCCACGCTCGGCAGGTCGCTGACCGGCAACAGCGTGAAGCCGATGATGCCGAACAGCAAAATGCCCGCCATCACCAGCGTGGTCATCACCGGCCGGCGGATGAATAATTCTGGAATACTCATGGCGCGTTGGTGCCAGCCGGCGTATTTGTCGCCGTTCCCGTGGCGGATGGTTTTTTCGCCGCGGCTTGCAGCGAGCTTTTGACCGTCACCTTCACACCGGGCGCCAGCCGTAATTGACCGTCCGTCACCACGGTTTCGCCCGCCTTCAATCCCTTGGTCACCACGGTCTGGTTGTCGTAATCAATGCCAACGGTCACCGGCCGCAACTGGACGATATGGGTTTCCGTATTCGTCGGGTTGGAGGTGACCACATAGACGTACTGGTTCGTCTGGCCCGTTTGCACGGCCTGCGACGGCACGACCACGGCGTTCGTCAACGTCTTCAAGGTCAATTTCAATTGTACGAACTGCCCCGGCCAGAGCGCCGTGTCGGCGTTCGGAAACGTGGCGCGCAATTGGATCTGCCCGGTGGTCGGATCCACGGTATTATCCACAAAGGTCAGTTCGCCCTGCGGCGGCTTCACTTCCATGTTTTCATACGTCACCGAGGTCTGCAGCGTTCGCAGCGCCATCTCACTTTTAATCTGCGGCAGATATTGCTCGGGCACGGAAAACGCCACGTAGATCGGGCGGATTTGCGTGATGGTCAGCAGGGCGTCGTCCGGCGCCTTGACGACATTACCCACGAACGACTGCAAACTACCCGCGCGGCCATCAATCGGTGAACGGATCTCGCAAAATTCCAGGTTCAATTGCGCGTTCGCAATCGCCGCCTTGTCTGCCGCCACCGTGCCGCTGATGGCATCGAGACTGGCGCGGTTCGTGTCCAATTCGTCCTGAGAAATCAATTTCTGGTCGAACAATTTTTGTTCGCGCGTAAAGTTCGCCTGCGCGTATTCCAATTGCGCCGCATCACGCTGCAATGCGGCCTGCGCCTGAGCCAGGGCGGCCTGCGTTGGGCGCGGATCAATCGAAAATAGCCGGTCGCCCTTTTTGACCTCCTGACCTTCCTTAAAATGCACGGCCTGGATCAACCCGCCGATCTGGGAATGCACTGTCACCGTCGAAAACGCAGTCACATGCCCGACCGGCGGCGGATCAATCTGCACCGGCACATTGGTGGTCGTCACCCTTGCCGTTAATACGGTCACCGGGGCGTCGGCCTTTTTTTTCCCGGCCGGCTCACACCCCACGAATAACGCAGCCGCACAGGCGGCCAGCGACAGGGGCAAAAGATAGGTTTTCATGGAAGGATATTTCGAAGATTTAATGCCGGCGGGGGGCATTTGGGGCGCGGAGCAACGTACCGAATTTTTTCAAAAACTCCGACCGCTCGCGCTGAAATTGGGGATCAAAGACTTCGCGCCCCATGATCAGCCGGGTCAATTGCGGAAATGCCATCGGAAACATGGTCAGGGAACGCATGGTCAGCATGAGATGGCGGGGATCAAATTCGGCGGATAACTGGCCGCGTTCCTGCCGCTGCCGGATGCGGCCCAACGCGCGTTCAACCACCTGCAGTCGCTCCTTTTCGTCGATGACCTTGCGCTTGGGATTTTGCAACGATTCCCATTCCAACATCCGCACCCATTCCGGGTCCTTGCAGGCAGCTTCAAACCAGAAAGGCAGATTGTCCTCCGGATTGCCGGACAGGCTCTCGCCCCAGACCTGGCGCTCGGAAATCTTTTTGCGCAACACGGCGCGGAACAAGCCTTCCTTGTCACCAAAATAATGGTACAACATCCGCTTGTTCGTGCCCGCGCGTTTGGCGATGGCATCCACCCGCGCGCCGGCAAAACCGGCAGCGGCGAACTCGGCGAGGGCCGCCGCGAGGATACGGGCGGAAGTCCGCTCAGGGTTGCGGCTGGTTACGGCGGGCTTGGTTTTTTTCCGGCTCACCCCCAATAAGTAACTGAATAGTTACTTGAGCGCAACCTTATTTTTGCGGCGGGGACGGCCGGTCTTCGGGGCGGTTCAGGTCCTCGATCTCGATCCGCATCTTTTCCGCCGCCTCCTGCGACAGGGTGTGCGACACCGAGATATCGAACTGGTTTTTGAGGTATTCATCCAGCCGGAGCCATTGGCCGTGGTGCTTGACGCGGCCGGTCCATGCGCAAACCGTGACGAATTGCTGTAATTTTTCCAATCGCAGCAGAATGATCACGACCAACCCCAACGCGACAGCCACCGCCACGATCAAGACCAGCGACATCAGCTGGCTGGAGATGACATCGTCCTCGGCCTGTTGCTGGTGGTGGGCAAGCGCGTGTTCCTGTTCTTCCCGTGCGGCATACAATACCCGGCGGGTATCCTCGATCTTTTTCTTCCCCTGCTCCGTCAGCTTCATCACCGAGGCGTCGGCGGGCGTCTGGCCATTCGCAAAAGCCTTTACCGGGTCAAACTCCAGTTCGTCCGCCACCAATTGCTCCAGCGCCGCGATATTCGCCTGTTGTTCCGGGTCGGTCTTGGTGATGCGTTGTAATTCCGAAAGATTATCGCGCACGGCCGCCATCGCGCTGTGGTAGGGGTCGAGGTACTCTTTGCGCCCGGTCAACAGGTAGCCGCGCTGGTTCGCTTCCGCGTCCACGATGTGTGACTGCGTCTGCTCAAACAGGTCGAGCACCTTGTAACTCTGCATCACCCAGGTGAACGAGTTGTTGAAACGCCCGGCGGATTTATGGACCAGCCACGTCATTGCGATCAAGGCAATCAGCGGCAGGGCCAGCCCCAGCCAGAATAAAATCTTTTTCTTTTTTGAAGTGGGACTCATGGGCGCAGTGCGGCCCGGAACCGTTTCAGAGGACAGGTTTTTCCCGATGCCATGACGTATTCTGCTCGTAAGCATGGGCCAAGCGCAACATTGTTTCTTCGCCAAACGGCTTCCCCAGCAACTGTAATCCGATCGGCAATCTTGGGTTTTTTGTGAAACCGCACGGCAGGCTGATACCGCAGATGCCGGCCAGATTGCACGAAATCGTGAAGATATCGGATAAATACATCTGCAACGGATCATCCGATTTTTCACCGATCTTAAAGGCGGCCGTTGGCGTGGTCGGCGTCACGATTGCGTCCACGGCTGCAAACGCCTTGAGAAAATCATTACGGATCAAGGTCCGGACTTTTTGCGCGCGCAGATAATACGCGTCATAATAGCCGCTGCTCAAAACGTACGTGCCGAGAATGATGCGGCGCTTCACTTCCGCACCAAAGCCTGCCCCGCGCGTCTGGCTGTAAAGTTCCGCCGGATCGGCGCCGTCCACCCGCGCCCCGTAACGAATGCCGTCAAATCGCGCGAGGTTTGTTGAGGCTTCCGCAGTCGCAATGATGTAGTAGGCCGCAATGGCATACTCTGTATGCGGCAGGGAAATCTCCACAATCTCCGCGCCGAGTTCTGCGTATTTTTTAACGGCGGCATCCACGGCGGCTTTCACTTCGGGATCAAGCCCGCCGACCATGTATTCCTTCGGCAAACCCAGCTTCAAACCGCGAATATCACCAGTCAACGCCCTGGTATAATCCGGCACCGGTTGCGGAACACTGGTGGAATCGCGAAAATCATGCCCGCTCAGCACGCCCAGCAGCGTCGCCGCGTCAGAGACATTTTTTGCGAACGGACCGATCTGGTCCAATGAACTGGCATAAGCCACCAGACCGTAGCGTGAAACGCGGCCAAAAGTCGGTTTCAACCCCACGCAACCACACAACGCGGCGGGCTGGCGAATCGAACCCCCGGTGTCCGTGCCCAGGCTGGCGATGCATTCATCGGCGGCCACGGCCGCCGCGGAACCGCCGGAAGAACCGCCGGGAATCCGCGTGATGTCCCAAGGATTGCAGGTGACACCAAAGGCGGAATTTTCCGTCGAGCTGCCCATCGCAAACTCGTCCATGTTCAAGCGGCCAAAAACGATCGCGCCCGCCGCCTGCAATTTCTCGATCACCGTCGCGTCGTAAGGTGATTTGAACTGCCCCAGAATTTTTGACGCACAATTCAACGGCTGATTTTTGACGGCTAAAACGTCTTTGATGGCAATGGGGATGCCCAAAAGCGGACGCTGGCCGTGAACCCCGGGAGTTGCCAGCGCCTGGTCCGCCGCCTCAGCCTGCGCGAGCGCATCCGCTGCGTTGTAACTGATGAAGGCATGGATTTTCCCATCAATGCGGGCGATCTGGTCAAGACAGGACTGCGTCACCTCCCGCGCGGAAACTTCGCGCCGGGCAAGTTTCGCCGTCAGTTCGGAAATGGTCAGTTGGTTAAGCATGAAGTTCAGACAGCATGGACAAAATTTTCAAAATCAGATTTAGATCCGGGAAAAATTCCTCGAGTTCGTTTTTGTCCTGATAATCCGGTTAAAATTATTCCACGATTTTGGGAACGATGAACAGGCCGCCAGCCTGACGGGGCGCATTGCGGAGCGCCTCCGCGTGCGGCAGGGACGGGCGAATCTCATCAGCGCGAGTGACATTGACCAGCGGCACGGCATGCGCGGTCGGCTCAATGTTCGTCACCTCCAGCACGCTTAGTTTCTCAATGTAACCCAGGACGTCCCCCAATTGCGCGCCGATCTTTTTTTCTTCGTCGGGCGTCAACGCCAGACGCGCCAGTTGCGCGACATATTTCACATCAATTTCACCAGATGCCATGGGAATAGTTTCAAGTTTCAAGCTGAAAGATTCAAGTTCAACTTGCAGGGAAGATGGCCGTGATTTTATCAGCCGTTAAAACCGGCTGCGCTTTCAATCCTCATCAAACTTGCGTTTGACCAGGGCTTCCAGTTCGGCGATGGCGTTGGTGGCATCCGTGCCTTTGACGTGCAAGACCACTTTGCTGCCCGGCCCGGCGGCAAGCATCATCAAGCCCATGATGCTCTTGCCGTTGATTTTTTCGCCGTCTTTTTCAACAAAGATATCGCACGTAAAACGGTTCGCGGTTTTGACAAACATGGCCGCCGGGCGGGCGTGGATGCCCGCCTTGTTGGCGATGGTCAGTTCCTTGGTCAGAAACTCACTGCTCAAAATGGTTTTAGCACTCATGTTGCCGTAGCGGGCCTTAAGTTAATTTGTCTTGCCGTTTTATGCCAATGGAAAATGTATCATTTGTCGGGGGCGGGCATTTCCGTCGCTTTTTGCGCCATCTGCGCCAATAGTCGCTGGTTCAAGTCAGCCGCCGCATTGTAACCGGATTTGCGCAACTTCACCTGAAAGGCGGCAACTTCAACCAGGCGCGCCAAATCGCGTCCCGGCCGTACGGGAATGGTGACGTGCGGAATATCCACGCCCAGAACCTTGACGTATTCCGTTTCCAGCCCCAGCCGGTCCACGTCTTTGACTTCATCCCATTGCTTGAGCGTGACGATCAGGTCCAGCGCCTTATCTTTGCGGATGGCCTTTACGCCAAACATCTGGGCCACGTTGATGATGCCGATGCCGCGCACTTCCATGTGATCGCGCGTCAATTCCGCGCTCGTGCAGATGACTTCACGGTTGTCTGCCAGCATCACTTTCACCACGTCGTCGGCCACCAAACTGTAACCGCGCTCGATCAAGGCGAGCACCGCTTCGCTTTTGCCGATGCCACTTTCGCCGCGGATGATCGCGCCAATGCCAAGGATATCCACCATGCTGCCTAATTCCGTGCCGCGCAAGGCGAACATGCCCTCCAACTCCAGCGTGGCCAGGTTGATGAATTTCATCGTCACCAGCGGCGTCTGAAAAATCGGCACATCCGCCTGTTCGGCGGCGGTCAGAAATTCCTTGTCCGGTTTCAAGCTGCGGCTAAAGACGACGCAGGGAATTTTATAGGCGAACAGATAAGCAAAACGCGCCTCGCGTTCCTCCTTGCGCAGCTCCCGCAGGTAATACACTTCCGCGTGGCCCATCACCTGCACCCGTTTGTAGGCGAAGTAACGCGTGAAGCCGCTCAACGCCAGGCCCGGCCGGTTCACGGTCGGTTCGCGGATGATGCGCTGTAATTTTCCTTCGCCCGCCAACTGCCGCATTTCCAACGGCCCGGCGTGTTCCTTGAAGAATTGTTCAACCGTGACGGATGGGCGTTCCATGAGATGAATTTTTAATTTTTAATTTTGAGTTTCAAATTCGAGACTCAACCCGCAGCCGCAGCTTAACTAAAAATTAAAAACTAAAAACTTTAATTATAGGTTAAACTCCGGCCCGAGATAAATTTCCCGCGCCTTTGGATCATTCGCCAAAAATTCCGCGCTGCCCGCGACCAGCACCTGGCCTTTATGAATGATGTACCCGCGATCAATCAATTTCAGCGTCTCGCGCACGTTATGATCCGTGATCAAAATGCCCAGGCCCCGCTCTTTCAAACGGCGCACAATTTTCTGCACTTCATAGACCGCAATCGGGTCAATCCCGCTGAACGGCTCGTCGAGCAGCAACAGTTTTGGATTCGTCACCAGCGCGCGGGTGATTTCCAGGCGGCGCTTTTCACCGCCGCTCAATTGATACGCCTTGCTCTTGCGGATGGGCGTCAAATCCAGTTCTTCCAGCAGGTATTTCAACCGCACGTCGCGTTCGTCGCGCGGCAGTTTGCAGGTCTCCAGAATCGCCAGAATATTTTCCTCAACCGATAATTTGCGAAAAACCGATGGTTCCTGCGTCAGATAGCCAATCCCCAATCGCGCCCGCTTGTGCATCGGCAGCGTCGTGATCTCATGCTCCTGGAAGGTCACCTGGCCTTCGTCCGGTTTCACCACGCCGACCACCATGTTGAAGGTTGTCGTTTTGCCGGCGCCATTTGGCCCCAGCAGGCCGACGATTTCGCCGGCGCCGACATTCACCGAAACGCCATTGACCACGCGGCGTCCGCGATATTCCTTCGCCAAGCCGTTCGTTGCCAGGAGCAGATGATTTTCAGTGGGGGTCATTTCAAAAGCTTAAAAGGCGAAGCATTCGTTTCCTTGCTGGAATTTAACGGGCCGTCGAAGCCGGTGACAATGCGTCCGGAGCCATGGATGAGCTTGGTGTGCATATCATAAGTGAACAGATCGCCCGTCTGCCAAAAACCAGAACTATTAGTGACATAAACATTATTGGTGAACGTAATCAACTCATTGGTCACCGCATCAATAATGGCATAAGTATAAATCGCCTGTTCCGCAACGATATGATTGGTCGCCCCCTTGTCATCCACCGCCACGACGGTCACCCCGCCCTCGGCCACAATATTCGTTGGCCGCGAACCGCCATAACCTTCGGTCGCGCTATTGGTCAGATGCGTATCACTTTTAGGTGGCAGATTGATCACCAGGCGTTGACAGGTCAGATCGCCAGCCGCATCTTTCACCCAGACGTTGCCGGAATAGATGATCTGCTGTTTGACCGCATCGCGCACGAATTGATCTGAACCGATTTCGAGGCGCTGGTCGGCGCTTTTTTTGACAACAGGCGGGTTCGTTTGCGCCCAGACCAGGCCGCAACTCCCGATCAATAATAAGAATAAAAATCTTTTCATGGCATCATCAGTTTCAGGTCCATGGCCTCGACGACGGTATGGACATGATTGGAAATGTTGAGTGAGCCGTCGCTTTGCCGCCACAAAAATCCGTCACCGGTGGTCACCATCGTGCCATCCCCGGTCTGGATCTCCAAGTGGCCATCCGAGCTTGCCGTCTGCTTAAAGATTGAATAATTACACTGCGGCGCGTTGATGACCGCCTCCGTCCGGCCATTCAGCGAGAATAATTCGATCCGCAGATCCGAAATCACCAGCACCCCATCCGGCAAGGATTGTGTCGAGGAACCCGTCATTCGCATCTTGATATGCTGCCCATTCGGCGGTTCATAATACTGGTCCGAGGTAAAGCCCTTGGAGTGTCCCTCTTTTACATTACCCAACGGCCCGACTTGCGCGCGGTCGCTCACCACCACCACAAACACCAAAAGTAAAAAGGCAGAAACGAGCTTCCGGCTTTTAAAATTAAAATCAAAAACCAAAAGTTTGGAATCGTTCACGCCCGGCTTCATTCCGAATATTTCTGTTCAAATTGTGCCCACTTGCCCTGCGCTTTCAGAATCAATTCCACCGTCTCGCGCACGGCCCCCCGGCCACCGTCATTTTTGGTGACGTAATGCGCCGCCGCCCTGGCTTCCGCCACGCCATCGCCAACGGCGACCGCCAAGCCGGCGCGGGTCAATGGCCCCAAGTCAATGATGTCATCACCGACGAAACACGTTTCATTCCACGACAATTTTTCCTGCGCCAGCAATTGCTCGATCGCCGCCGTCTTGCTCGTACCGTCACCCTGCTGCACCAGAAAATCAATCTTCAATTCATCGGCGCGCAGTTTCGTCGCCAATGAAGGCCGAGCAGAAACCCAGCCGACTTTCAAGCCGGCGCGGCGCGCCAAAACCAAACCCAATCCGTCGCGGATATTAAAACGTTTAAACTCGCGTTCGCCGCCGATGAAAATCGAACCATCCGTCAGGACGCCATCCACATCGCAAAGAAACAACTGGATGCGCGCGAGTTTCTTTTTAAGGGCCGATGAAATTGTTTTGGCCATTTCAGCGCGCGTTAAAGATTTTCAACAGACTTTTCAAGGTCGCATTCATTTCGCCGAGCGGGATCATGTTCGGCCCGTCGCTAAATGCTTCATCCGGTTTGGGATGGGTTTCGATGAACAGCCCGTTGGCGCCCACCGCCAGCGCCGCCTTGGCCAGCACTGGTGCAAATTCCCGTTGTCCCGCTGATTTGTCACCGCCGCCACCGGGCAATTGCACCGAGTGTGTGGCATCGAAAACAATCGGAAACCCAAAGGATTTCATGATGGGAATCGAACGCATATCGGCCACCAGGTTGTTGTAGCCAAAGGTCGTGCCGCGCTCGGTGAGAAGAATTTTTTTGGCGCCGGCGATCCGGGCTTTTTCGGCGACCCGTCCCATTTCATTCGGCGAAAGGAACTGGCCTTTCTTAATATTCACAATCTTGCCGGTGGCGACCGCCGCTTCGATCAAATCCGTCTGGCGGCAGAGAAACGCAGGAATCTGCAGGATGTCACAGACCTGGCCCGCCGCTGTCGCCTGCGCTTCATTATGGACATCGGTTAAAATTGGCACGCCGAACTCCTCGCGAATGTCAGCCAGGGTTTTTAAACCGGCGGCAATGCCCGGTCCGCGAAAGGCTTTCCCGGAAGTCCGATTAGCTTTGTCAAAGCTGGCTTTGAAGACATAGAAAATGCCCAGTTGGCGGCATGTCTTGACAAGCGATGCGGCCACGGTGCGGCAGAGCTTTTCGTTTTCAATGACGCACGGCCCCGCGATCAAAAACAACCGGCGCGGCGAGTTCAGATTTTTCCAGATAACAGTGGAATCAAGCACACGGAAGTTTTAACGACGGACGCGCCCGGCGCAAATCAAATCACCGTGCCATCCGGGATGACGCCATCCTTGGGAATGATGACGATGCCGTCGCGGATGAAATAAAGTTCGTGATCCATGTTATCCGCCTTGCCAGCGGGCGAAATCGTCACGTTATCGCCGATGCGCGCATTTTTATCAATGATCGCATTCTCGATCTTGCAACCGGCGCCGATGCCGATGCGCGGCCGGCCATCTGCCCGGTTTTTCTCCACGGAATCCTGGGATTCATAATAGTCACTGCCGATGACGATGACCCGGTTCAATTCCGTGCCCGCCCCCACAAGCGTGCGCAGGCCAACAATGGATTTATTGATGCTCGCGTGATTAATGATGCAACCATCGGAAATCACGGCATGGTCAATCTGCGCGCCATTGATCTTCGAGCCGGGCAGATAGCGCGGGCGCGAAAAGATCGGCGCGCTCATATCGAAGAAATTGAAACGCGGCAGTTCGGAAACCAGATCAAGGTTCGCTTCAAAAAAGGAACGGATCGTGCCGATGTCTTCCCAGTAGCCTTGATAAACATAGGAAAAAACCCGGCGCGACTGGATGGCGTGCGGAATGATGTGCTTGCCGAAATCGGACAAGGGATTATCCAGCAATTCACAGATGACTTTCCGGTTGAAAACATAGATGCCCATGGAGGCCAGAAACGCATCGCCATCCATCTTGACGCCCTGTTGCAAGCGAACTTCATCCGACACTTTCAACGTGTCCAACACCGCTTCGTCTTTGGGCTTTTCCACAAAGCGCGTGATGCGGCAATCTTCGGCGATTTGCATGATGCCCAGTGATTTCGCTTCCGCCTTGCCGACCGGAATCGTGGCAATCGTGATCTCCGCGCCGGTGTCAATGTGCTGATCCACCACTTCCCGAAAATCCATGCGATATAATTGGTCGCCGCTCAGGATTACGAGATGGTCAAAATCGTGATCCAGGAAATGGATCAAATTTTTCCGGACAGCGTCCGCCGTGCCTTCATACCATGAGGTGTTCGTGAACGTTTGCTGGGCCGCGAGAATTTCCACAAAACCGCTGGAAAAATGGTCGAACTTGTAGGTGCGGGAAATATGGCCGTGCAGCGAAGTAGAATTGAACTGCGTCAAAACATAGATGCGGCGAAAACCGGAATTGATGCAATTCGAGATCGGAATATCCACCAGCCGATATTTGCCGGCCAGCGGCACGGCGGGTTTCGCCCGGTCTTTGGTGAGCGGGAACAGGCGCGTACCCTGGCCGCCGCCCATGATGACGCAGAGAACTTTGCTGGTATTGGCAGATTGCCTTCCGGTGTGTGACATAGTCGGATGTTGGTTAAGGTCGCCCCAAGGATTACGACGACGGCATCTGCAAAGCAAGTCACAGATGATATTTTATCATTAAATAATTTTACCTTCAACCAGACGGCTATTCGACCCAGGCCGCCAGTAAATGTTCAATGCCTGGGGCGTTGCCATTTAATTTCCCCTTTAAATCGGTGCAATCTGCCTTGTGGACGCGGACATTACCCAATCATCCTCGTCCCCATCGCCATCGTCATCCTCGATTTTCCCTTTTCCTGCAAAATTTTGAAGACGAGGAGGGCGAGAATCAGGACGATTAACGTAATTAATTTGCGCAGCCCATCCAGCCAAAAAAAAGCGCAGAAGCCGGGGCTTCTGCGCTTGAATTAAATACGGATGATTACTCTTGAGCGGCGGGCGCCGGGGCGGCAGCAGCCGCTTCTTCCTTGTCGCGATCTTCCATCGCGGCTTTGCGGGAGAGGCGCACGCGGCCTTTTTCATCCACGCCCAGGCATTTCACCGTGATGTCGTCGCCGACCTTCACAATGTCTTCCGTTTTCTTCACGCGAAAATTTGCCAGTTCGCTGATGTGGACCAAGCCGTCCTTGCCGGGCAGGAATTCGACGAACGCGCCGAACTCTTTAATCGTGACGACTTTGCCGCGATAGACCTTGCCGATCTCAGCTTCAGCGCTCATGCCGACAATCGCGTCCTTGGCGATCTTCATGCCTTCCGCCGAAACGGAGAAGATGTTGACCGTACCGTCGTCCTGGATGTCAATTTCGCAACCGGATTCTTCGACGAGTTTCTTGATGTTCTTGCCACCCGGTCCGATCAACGCACCGATCTTTTCCGGATTGATCTTCACGATCTCGATCCGCGGAGCATATTTGCTCAATTCCGTGCGGGGTGTGGCGATGGTCTTCGCCATTTCCGCAAGAATGGACAGACGGGCCACCCGCGCTTTTTCCACGGCTTCCGCCATGATGTTGTGCGGCAGACCTTTCAGCTTCAAATCCAGTTGGAAACCGGTGATGCCTTTTTCCGTGCCAGCGATCTTGCAATCCATGTCGCAATACGCGTCTTCCCAACCGATGATGTCGGTGAGCAATTGATACTTGGAGATGCCGTGATCGCCTTCGGTGCAGATACCGACGCTGATGCCCGCGACTGGACGGATCATTGGAACACCCGCATCCATCAAAGCCAGCGTGCCACCGCAAACGGACGCCATCGAGGTGGAACCATTGGATTCCATGATCTCGCTGACAACGCGGATGGTGTAGGGATAATTAGCCGTGGGGATCATCGGCTCAATGCTGCGTTCAGCCAGTGCGCCGTGACCGATTTCGCGACGGCCGGGACCGGTGATACGACCGGTTTCGCCGACGGAGAAATTCGGGAAGTTGTAGTGCAACAGGAATTTCTTTTCCGTGGCACCGCCGGTATAGGAATCAAATTCCTGCAAGTCATCGCCCGTTCCGAGCGTGGCCAGCGTGAGCGCCTGCGTTTCACCGCGGGCGAAGATCGCCGAACCGTGCGAGCGTGGGAGCACGCCCACTTCGCTGGAGATCGGACGAACCACGTCAAAAGCGCGACCATCCAGACGTTTGCCGCTGTCGAGAATCAAGCTGCGGACAGCTTCTTTCTGGATGTAATAAAACGCGTCGTTGATGACAAATTGCGTGACTTTTTCCGCGCCGAACTGGGCGATGAGTTTTTCACCAACTTCGTTCTTGATGGCGTTGCACGCGCCTTCGCGAGCCAGTTTGCCCGGCGTCAAAAGCGCCGGCACAAAACGGTCGCCCGCGAGTTTTTTGGCTTCCGCCAAAATTTCGTCGGGAACGATTTTGAGCGTGATTTCGCGTTTCTTTTTGCCGGCCTTGGCGACCAGTTCCTTCTGCGCCGCGATCAACGGCTGGATGGCTTCTTGCGCATATTTCAACGCAGCATTGAAGTCGGCTTCGGAAATTTCCTTGGCTGCGCCTTCATACATCACGATGTCTTTTTCGTTGCCGACATAGACGAGATCCAGATCGCTCTCGGCCTGTTCGACATGCGTCGGGTTGGCGATGAATTTACCGTTGATACGGCCAACGCGCACGGCGCCGAGCGGCCCGGCCCACGGAATATCGCTGACCATCAATGCAGCGCTGGCGCCGATGATGCTCAAAATATCGGGATCATTTTCGCCATCCGCGCTCAACAGCACGGTCTGGACTTGAACTTCGTTATACCAACCTTTGGGGAACAACGGACGAATCGGACGATCGGTGAGGCGGCAGGTAAGAATTTCTTTTTCGGTCGGACGGCCTTCGCGTTTGAAGTAACCACCGGGGAATTTTCCGGCAGCGGCGGCTTTTTCGCGATAATCAACGGTCAGCGGGAAAAAGTCCTGGCCATCTTTGGCCTTGGTGGCAGCCACGGCGGCTACCACTACAATGGTTTCGCCGAGTTGCACCGTTACGGCACCGTCAGCCTGTTTGGCCAACTTGCCGGTTTCAATGATAATTTGTTTGTCGCCGAGTTGGGCGGTAATTTTTTCTGGCATATTAAACTAACCCGCCGCTACCCGAGGAACTTCAATGAACTTCGACGGGTCGAAGCTGATTGAAATTTCCCTGGAAGCGACGGAACTTTTTACGCGAACTTGGTTGGAGGATCTGACCGCTCGCGTAAAGGCGGTAAAATCCAGAAACCGAAGACGGGCATTTTTGAAAAGAAAAAAGCCGCGCCTCCGGTAAATAAATTACTTGCGCAGCTTCAACTTCTTCGTGAGCGTCTGGTAGCGGACCAAGTCCGTGTTGTGGAGATAATCCAACAAACGGCGGCGCTGGCTGACCATCATCAACAGACCACGGCGTGAGCTATGATCCTTGTTGTTGCCCTGCAAATGTCCGGTCAAATGGTTGATGCGTTCTGTCAGCAACGCAATTTGCACGTCAGCAGAACCGGTGTCTTGCGCGTGCGTTTTGAATGATTCAATCGTCTTTGTCTTCGCTTCCATAATCAAATGAGTCCAGAATGTAATAATTCATCATTCTGCTGTAAAGCGAATTAAACGGTTAATTTGACCTGAGTTGACCATTTCCAGACGATTTGCCGTTTTGTGGCCGGGGTCAGCTTGAATCGCTCGCCAATCCGCAATCCTTCCACCCAAAAAATTTCACCGTCACCCGTCGTCGCCAGCACCAGCCGTCGCCGCTGGGGCGCCGGAATTTTGGCGTTCACGAACAAATCCTGCAATTTCGTGGCCGAACGCAGTCCGATCGGCTGAAATCGGTCCCCAGCCCGCCAATGACGTAAAACGACCTCATGGCCGATCTTATCGGCATCGTAAAATTCCGTCGCCAACTCGGACGGACGTTTATGCAGTGGGTCGTATTTTTTAACCGCCCAACTAAATTGTCGGGCGCCAAATTCCCCCGCCCCGCCCCGGCCTGATAACTTCAACTTTAATTCACCCGGCTTGAAAGCCGGCACCGGCATTTGCTGGCGGACGGTGATTCGGCCCGCTGCGTCACGCGCCGCAGAAATTTCCGCACCGATGCTGACAAATGTCCCCGCCGCCTCACGTAATTGTTCCACCAAATCAAAATCAGGCGTGACCCCAGATTCAATCAGTTGTTGCTGCAACTTTTTCCGCTGCACCGCCGGCGGCAAACTCTCAAAATTACGGCCTCTGGCCGGCGATGTCTGCTGTGCGATTTCGTCCACCAACCCCGATTCCGCGCCGGCAATTTCCATCAGCCGTAAAACCGTCTTCGTCAAACCCGGCTGATATTTTTCCTTGAGCAACGGCAGCAGTTCATTGCGGATGCGATTACGCAGAACATTATTTTCAAAATTAGTCGCGTCATCCCGGAACAGGATTTTTTCCGACTGCGCGAATGCCATGATTTCCGTCTTGGAAAATCCCAATAACGGCCGGGCCAGTGAAATCATTTTATTCACCGGCGAAGGCGAACGCCATTTCATGCCCGCCAATCCTTCACTGCCCGAGCCGCGTAATACGCGCAGAAAAAAAAGTTCCACCTGATCATCGGCGTGATGCGCCAGCGCGACGGTCGTAATTTTTTGTTGCCGCGCAATGCGGGCCAGAAATTCATGGCGCAGTTGGCGGGCCGCCATTTCCAACGAGAGTTTCTTTGACGCGGCAATCGCTTTGACTGCGGCGCTTCCGCCATAAAACGGCAACCGCAACCGCTTCGCCACCGAGCGCACCAATTTTTCATCCGCGGCACTGGCGGGACCGCGCAATTGGTGATTGAAGTGGATGACACCAATTTCCCAACGATTTTTGGGCGCCAGCATGTTCAGGGCATGCAGCAAGACCATCGAATCAACGCCGCCGGAAACAGCGACGAGCATTCTCTGGCCGCGTGAAAACAATCCACGTTTCTGGACTTCGTTTTCAACCTGTTGCAGGAATCCGCTCACGGCGTCATGTTGTTTTTTTTAGGCGTGCTTGGCAAGCGGCGTGCAGCAAAAGAAGGCCGATCGGAAAAAGAAAAAGAGGCCGGACACTACTCCGGCCTCTTAAAGAACAACTTAAATTTTCTCGCACTTTCGCAGCGTACAGTTTGCACACGGTTCACTGCTTTCGTGCCTCACAACAAAATTAGACTACCATATCCCCCATCTTTGGCTTGTCACCAGATGTGGTTACAGCGGGAAATAGGGCTTGCATACTTAACAAACGCAGATTGTTTGAAAACCTAATGTTTGATTGGTTGGTTGGAATTAGCATTGTGCGTGCGTTTGATCTCCCGCCATTTGTTTTGGCTCTTCGAAGCTAGTTTCGGCTCAAAACTTCAGCATTATCCGCAATTCATGTGAAGCTTTCCCACACATGGGCGGAACGATGCGTTTGCAAAGGATACAAGCCCTGCGGGAAATTCTTGTCCCCAGCCTATCGCTGAAGAAATTTAGCCACCGCTTCGGTACGGGTCCGGACTTGTAGTTTTTCGTAAATCCGGCGGATGTATGTGTGCACGGTTTCGTAGCTAATCTGCAATTTTTCAGCGATCTCCTTGTAGATCAGACCCTGGGCGAGCAAGTCGAGCACCTGCTGTTCCCGTTCGGAAAGTTCGGACAATTCATTCGCCGCTTGCTGCTGTCCGGCGGTTTTTTGAAACGATTGAACCACTTTGCGGGCGATATGCGTGGTCATCGGCGACCCCCCGCGTTTCACTTCATGGATAGCTTCGATCAATTCCTTGGCGGGCGTGCGCTTGAGCATGTACCCATTCGCACCGGCGGCCAGGGCATTGAAGATATTATCCGTGTCTTCGTAAACCGTAAGCATCATCACTTGCGTGGCGGGCAGTAATGTCTTCAATTGCCGGACGCATTCCACCCCGTTCATGCCGGGCAGATTGATGTCCATGAGCACGACATCGGGCTTCACCTTGGGCAGATTGGCGAGCGCGTCCTCGGCACTGGCATGGTCGCTGGTAAACTTGAAACCTTCCGTCCGCGCGATGACCTTGGCCAGGGTGCCGCGCAATTTATCGTTATCCTCGACGATGGAAATGTTGATGGGCATTTTCAAAGGCAGAATGATGAATGACGAATGCAGAAACAAGCATTGAACGTCGGGAATAAAATTGTTTTCACCTGCTTCATGCTTATTTCTTCATTTATTTTTCAAGGGTACGATCAGGCGCGCCACGGTTCCCCCGTTCGGTCCGGGCGACAGTTCAAATTCACCCCGCACATCGGCAAGGCGACTGCGCATGTTTTTCAAGCCATTCCGCAGCTTCTTGGCGGAAATGTCGCCGAGGCCGCGCCCATTGTCCTCGACGCTCAGAATGAATCGTTCCGGTTCAAACTGCAACCGTACGCGGGCTTCGGTGGCTTGTGCGTGTTTGACAACATTATTCACGGCTTCCTTGAACGCGAGGAACACGTTATGCCGTACTTCAGGCAGGATCGGCAACGCGGGCAGATCGGCCGGCAATTCCGAACGGAAGCTTACATTGGCCAACGCAAAATAATCCTGCGCGTATTTGCAGGCGTAGTTCGCCAGGCCTTCCAACGTGTCATTGGAGGGATTGACGGCCCAGACGATTTCATCGAGTGAACGCGTCGTCTCCCGCGCCGTTTCGCAGATCTGTTGCGCGTGCTGCTCGACTTCCTGCGGCAAATCTTTATCCATTTCCGCCATTTCGCCGAGGAGGGTGACCTGCGTAAGGTTGGCGCCCAGTTGATCGTGCAAATCGCGGGCGATGCGGGCGCGTTCGTGTTCGATCAATTCCTTCTGATGCAAGGCGCGCAATTCGCGCTTCAATTTCGCGGTGGAAATCAGATAGATGACGCCCGCCAACACTCCCAGAAAAATCAGCGTGGCGGCGATCAGAAAGGTTTTGGTACGCCAAAATGGGGGTTCAACCGTGATGGCAAGCGTGGCGCCGGCCTCATTCCAAACGCCGTCCTCATTGCAGGCGGTCACACAAAAGGTGAATTGTCCCGGCGGCAAGTCGGCGGCGCGGATCTGCACTTCACGCAAATTGCCAAGGTCAGTCCAGCCTTTGTCGTGGCCTTGCAATTGATAACGGAAACGGACTTGATCAGGCGCGGAAAAGTTCAGGGCGGTAAAATGAATTTTTAGTTGCTCGGCTTCCGGCGACAGCGTGATCGCCCCGTTCCAGGCCGAACTCAGGCGATTTTTCTTTTGCTCAATCTTGTCAATGGCCACGGACTCGATGATGACCGGCGGTGGATTGGGGTTCCGCTTCACATCCGCCGGGTTCACGGAAACCAGGCCGGCGATGGTCGGGAACCAGAGTTTGCCGTCCTGTGTGCGAATGGCCGCCGGCTGGGCCCCGGCTGAACATTCCTGCGCCGGCAAACCATCCGACGTGCCATACTCACGGCTTGCGAGAATTTTTACGGTGCCGTCAAGATTGGTGTCCAGCGTCAGACGGATCAGCCCTTCATACGAACCGAGCCAGAGATTTTTCTGGTCGTCCTGGATCAAGTAGCCAATGTCACTCACCAGCGTTTCGCTGGCAGGATAACGCGTCCATTTGCCATTCTGCCAATGGGCCAGCCCGTGTCCCGAGGTGCCCACCCAAAGCGCGCCATCTGGATCCGTCAATAAACAGGAAATGTCATTCACCGGCGCGTTTGCGTTCGAGATTTTTCCTGCACGCAATTGAAACAAACCGCCGCCGTCCGTACCGATCCAGAGATTAGTGGCGGCATCCTCGGCCAAAGCCCGCACGGCATTCGGTGGCAGCCCATCGCTGGTGGAAAATAAATTCCAATTTTGTCCATCGGCCGCGGCTGCCAGTCCGTTTTGCCCCCCCACCCAAAGCGTCCCGTTCCGGCTTTGGAAAAGTGCGTTGATTTGCGGGCCAATCCGCGATACATCGCTGACCGCCTGAAAATAATAACCGGACGTGAAACGGAATAAGCCTTCGCCGCTGGTGCCGGCCCAGATTTGCTGTTGCCGGTCCACGAACACGGACCAGGCTTTGTTACCATTGCCGATGTCAAAATGCGACACGGCATTTGTCCGCCAATAACTCAGCCCGCGCAAATTATAAGCTGCCCATACACCGCCATGGGCATCTTCGGCCGCAGATTGCGCCACGTCGCCCGGCAGCGACGAAGGCATGGTAAAAAATTTTCGCTTCACCCGGTCCAATCCACCGCCATCGGTACCGACCCACAGATTGCCTTCGTGGTCGAAATAAAGCGAAAGCACAAAATCCTTGGACAAGCCTTCGCGAGCCGAGATATGCCGGCAGCCGCCGTCGGCATCAAACCAATAAATGCCGCCCTCCCGGGTGCTGACCACGAGATTGCCGTCGCCGTCGGCACATGCCACCATGATATTGGCATCAATCGTCGCCGAAAAATCAGCGGCCACGATGGCTGACGGCCAGGGAAACGCGAGGGAATTTGTGGCCGGCACACCATCAATCCATTTTTCCGCCCGGCCATTTTCCAATTGCCAAAAACCACCCGTGCGCCACGGGACAACCACATGGTAGGCGTCCCGCAAAAGCTGCCGTTGCAATTCCAGTGGAACCGGAGGGTTGGTATCCAGCCACCCATCCTGCCAGTGTAAAAATCGCCGGCCTTCCTCCCGATAAAACCAGACGCCGCCCTTTTCATCTTTACGGGCATAAATGACCCGGCCACCCGTGTTGCCAATCGGAAAATTCTTCAACACGCCATCCTGAATCGCACAAAGCCTGGCATTGTCTGTTCCAATCCATAGGACATCTTTGTCGTCCGTATACAGGAAGGTAATCTTGTTGTCCGGCAATTCCGGAGTATCGGCGACATTGAAACAGGTGAAAGAATTGCCATCAAACCTTACCAGGCCATTCAACGTGCCCAGCCAGAGATAACCATCATGGGTCTGCGCCATCGCCACCACCGAGCTTTGCGGCAGGCCGGCTTTAAAGACATCCACGATGAACGGCGAGTCAGCCGCGCGTGCGGACGACAACGCCAGCAGCAGCGCGGCGCCAATCAAAAAAATGTGACCAAACCGTTTCAATTGTCCCAGAGCATACGCATTGGCCCGCGTAACATAAATAATTTTCAAAAACCTCTTGCGCCTCCGGCAGGACCGGCTTACGGTTTTTATGCCCCTGAGAACGGGCGCTCCGTTTTTCCTGTCGAAAGACGGTTCTGCGGGTCGGCGACAGTCAATTACTGTGTGCACGCCGGCCCGTTTTCCTTTTCACCCTCCCCGTTGAATCCAACCGTTGGTTAAACCACGAAGACACGAAGGCCAAAAGATTTTCAACCACGGACGGACACAGCTAAACAAGGACGGAACCCACGCAAAGAACACAAAGCCGGTGATGACCAAACCCGAAACCTTGAACATTTGAGGGGACCATTCCCAAATCGTAAATCGGCAATCATAAATCGTAAATGCTCCGGCCTCCGTTTTCACAGCAATGCTCCAAGCTCGCCACCGGGAGGTTTTTGAAGTATTTAGTATGGCACGCGCCGCATGAAAAAAATCATTTCCCACATTCAGCGCCCGCGGGTGGCGCTGCTGATCGAGTCCTCGCGCGCGTATGGCCGCGCCACGCTCTCGGGCATCGGCAAATATCTGCGCGCCCATTCGCCCTGGTCTATTTCCATCCAGGAACAAAGCCTCAATGACGACCTGCCCGACTGGTTTAAAAATTGGAAAGGCGACGGCATCATCACCCGCATCGAGACGCCAGCCTTGGCCGGTGTTCTGGAACGACTGGACGTCCCGGTGGTTTTTCTGCGCAATGTCGCCCCCGGCACCCGGGCACCCTCGGTATTGACCGATAATCCAGCCACCAGCCGCAAGGCGTTTGAACATTTGCGCGAACGGGGATTTCGGCATTTTGCCTTCTGCGGTTTCAACGGCGCGGATTATTCCGACGAACGGCGGGACAGTTTCATCCAATTCGTCACGGAAGTCGGTCTGCACTGCCACGTTTTTGGCGCCAAATCGCCAGTCAGTGCCTTATCCAATACGACTGCCTACGAGGAAGTGGGCTTGAAAGACGGTGAACAAGTGGCGGCGTGGCTCAAAACCCTGCCCAAGCCGATTGGCTTGATGGCCTGCAACGACATGCGCGGCCAGCAAGTGCTGGATGCCTCTCGCGAATGCGAAATCGCCGTACCGGATGATATCGCCGTCGTCGGCGTGGATAACGAGGAAGTCTTGTGCGAACTATCCAATCCATCGCTTTCCAGCGTCGTGCCCAATGCGGAACGGGTCGGCTATGAAGCGGCGGCCCTGTTGGCCCAAATGATGGCCGGAAAAAAAATTCCCGCCCGGCCGCAACTCATCGAACCGTCCGGGGTCATCACCCGCGGCTCGACCGAAGTGCTGGCGATTGAAGATCGGAAGATCGCCGTAGCCGCCCGTTTTATCCGCGAACATGCCTGCGAAGGCATTGACGTGAGCGACGTATTGCGCGTGGTTTCCATGTCCCGCAGCGCCCTTGACCGGCATTTCTCCAAGATCATGGGCCATTCACCCAAGGATGAAATCTTGCGGGTCCGGCTCAACCGCGCCAAACAATTGCTGGCAGAGACGGATTTCTCGCAAGCCGTGATCGCAGAGAAAATCTGCTTTGAACACGTCGAGTATCTCAGCCGTATCTTCAAAAAGCGCATTGGCATCACGCCCTCTGAATTTCGCGCCCGTTCCCGCGTGCAAGACCAGGCCGACGCCCTGCCCGGAAAATCAAAATTAACCAAGCAAGGCTTCTAAATTTCAGGAAAAGATTTGCCGAATTTTCACCCGGCGCAGAGACGTGCATTCGTGAAAAAAGCCAAGCGCCCGCCCAAAAAGTCCATTGGAAGCGAGTGAGGTTGCTGGTATAAAACCAAATTCATTTTTAAAATGTTTTCGAAAATCCAGCTCGGCATTGGACTTTTAATGGCGATGACCTTCGCCTTCACACCCCGGATCGGCGCCGCACCTTCGTTTCAACAGATCGGAAATACCCTGGTCATGTCCAACGCCAATGTCCGGCTGGAATATAATCTGCGCGCCGGCACGACGGATTTTTATTGGCAAAACGCCAAAAAGATCGCGGGCTTTTACAGCGGCATCGGATTGAATACCGGCTACTACAAGGGCGTCAACTATAGCGCCTGGAGTTATGCGATCAGCAGCAGCAACCAGGTGACTGTCACCGCGACCGGCAACGGTTTGCCAACGATGAAACAGTATTTCACGCTGGATCAAACCAATAGTTTTCTCACTCGCGTAGAAGCCAGCGGTTCCAATCTGAAGGCGAACTGGATGGGACCGGTGGTGGTGGACAGCAGCTACGGCTGGGTGGATATCGGCATCACCAATGACAATCGCGCGTTGTTCGTGCCGTTTGATAACGACGGTTTTTACCGCTACAACGCGATGCCGATGAACAGTTCCAGCACCGGTTATGAAGTGGCGGCATTTTATGACAACGCCTCCCGCAACGGGCTGGTGGTCGGCTCCATCAACCATGACACCTGGAAAAGCGGCATCTTTTTTCAAGGCGCAAACAACAAGCTCACCTTGATGAATGTCTTCGGCGGCGCAACGTCGCCGTGGGATACATCACCGCACGGTTATGTCAGCGGCAATACGATTTCTTCGCCCACAATGTTTGTCGGCTTCGGCGCCGACTGGCGGGTAACGATGCGGGATTTCACCCGGGCAAACACGAATGTGGTCGCACCGCTGCCTTGGACGAACGGCGTGCCGTTTGGCTGGAATAGCTGGGGAGTATTGCAACAGAACATCAGCTATGCCTCGGCCATCGCCGCCTCGGATTTTTTCTTCAGCAGCTTGATGACGCATAATTTCACCAATCATGGAACAGCGTATATCAACCTGGATTCTTATTGGGACAATCTGTCGAGTTCGCAGTTGGCAAGTTTTACCGCGCATTGCCATGCGCACGGAGAAAAGGCCGGCATTTATTGGTCACCTTTTGTCTGGTGGGGAGCGGCGGCCGATGCCACCAATAGTTTCGTCGAGGGCACGACCAATCTCTACCGTTACCGCGATATTTTATTACGCGACAACAACGGGAATTTTCTGTCGCTGGACGGGGCGCTGGCGGTGGATCCCACGCACCCGGGCACCAAATTACGGATCAATTATTATATCAACGAATTCACCAACTGGGGCTTCGATTACGTCAAATTGGATTTCCTCACGCACGGCGCCTTTGAAGGTGTTCATTATGACCCGGACGTCACCACGGGGATTCAAGCCTATAATCAAGGCATGAAATATGTTTTCAATGCCATCAATGGCCGCATGTTCATCAGCGAATCCATCGCGCCGTTGTTTCCGTATCAATATGGCCACAGCCGCCGCATCGCGTGCGACGCCGGAACCTCGCAGATCGGTAATACAGAATATACAATGAACTCGGTGGCTTACGGCTGGTGGCTCAACGACCTTTATGCCTTCAATGACCCGGACATCATGGTATTCGGCAATGGCACTGACACCAATGAAGCACAAAGCCGCCTGATCAATGGCGCGGTGACGGGAGTTTTTCTGGATGGCGACGATTTGACTTCAAGCACCGGCCAGGCGGGGGCACAAAAATTTCTGACCAATTCAGCCATCAATACCGTCGCGCGCATGGGCGAAACCTTTACGCCGGTGGAAGGCAATACCGGCAGCAGCGCGGCCAATCTTTTCGTCCGGCAGGACGGCGCGACCTGGTGCCTCGCGATCTTTAACTATACCGCCAGCGCGGCGAACCCGACGATTGACTTGAACCGGGCCGGTCTGCCAGCGGGCAGGAGTTTTACCGCCACCAATCTGTGGGACGGCAGCGCACTGGTCGTTTCGAATACCTTCTCGGTCAGCCTGAATGCCAAACAATCCAAATTATTCCGGCTAACACCGACGGCGCTTCCAACTCCCGTGATCAACCAGCTTGTCTTCACGGGCGGCAACTTGATTTTTAGCGGCACGAACGGTTCCGCCAATGGCAATTACGCGGTGCTAACTTCAACCAACCTTTCACTGTCGGCGGCAAACTGGACGCCGTTGGCGACGAATCACTTTGATTCGAACGGATTTTTCGCCATCACCAATCCGGTCAGTTCCGGCCAGTCACAATGCTATTTCTACATCCGATCACAATGAATCTCAGCAAACACCTCGCCCTGCTCGCCTTGCTGGGCAGCTTGACCGCCTGCACCGCCACCCGGTCGCCCCATTATTCTCCGTCTGCCCGTGAATCCATTGAGTGGTGTGATCTCTGGATCTCACATGCGAATGAAACCAATCTGCCGCGCGTCCTGCTCATCGGCGATTCCATCACGCGTGCCTATTATCCCGAAGTCGAAAAACAACTTGCTGGCAAAGCATATGTCGGGCGGCTGGCCAGTTCGGCGTTCATTTCCGATCCGGCCCTGCTCCGGCAGATCAAAATGGTACTGAGCCAATATCCATTCGACGTCATCCATTTCAATAACGGCATGCATGGCTGGCAGCATAGCGAGGCTGAATATGCGGCCGCGTTCCCCGGATACCTTGCCGCCATTCAAAAATATGCGCCGCAGGCAAAATTGATCTGGGCGAATACAACCACCTTAAAAGTGTCACCGCCGTTGTCGGCGGACAATCAAACGCAAGCCACGGATGAACGCGTCGCCGCTCGCAATGCCATCGCTGGGAAAATTGTCACCGCCGAAAAAATTCCCGTGGATGATTTGAATTCACTGACCCGCGGCCATCCGGAATGGCACAGCGATAACGTGCATTTCAACGATCAAGGGATTGCCCTGCAAGCCGCCCGGGTCGCCGCGCAAATTGAGCCGTTATTGAAACGGCCTTGATGCTGATCCTTTCGCCCTCATCGTCATTCTCGTCCTTGTCCTCGAATTTTTCTCAGTGCGAGGAGGACGATGAGAACGAGGACGCGGATGATTTGCGACTGCCCTGTTTTCAAGCGTCGGCACCCAGCCACTCAATCAAACAACTTCATCCACCACCGGATTGGTCAACGCGCCGATCTTTTCGATCTCAACCATCACCGTGTCGCCGGGCTTCAGCCAGACTGGCGGCTTTTGCGCCATGCCCACGCCATGCGGCGTGCCGGTCAGAATGACGGTACCCGGGAATAGCGTCGTGCTGCCGCTCAAGAATTCGATCAAAGCCGGCACGTCGAAAATCATGTCGTTGGTGTTCCAGTCCTGAACCGTTTGACCGTTCAATACCGTACGAAGTTTCAACGCGTTGGGGTCAGGAATCTCATCGGTGGTCACCAAAGCCGGGCCCAGCGGACAAAACGTGTCGAAACTTTTGCCGCGGCACCATTGCCCCCCACCGCGCTTGACCTGCCAGTCCCGCGCGCTCACATCGTTGGCGCAAGTGTAACCCAGAACATAATCCAGTGCGTTCTGGCGCGAAACATTCTTGCAGGTACGTTTGATGACGATAGCCAGTTCGCCTTCGTAATCCACTTCCTCACTACGCAGGTGCGTGGGAATCTGGATCGCTTCGCCGGGATTCTGCAACGTATTGACACCCTTAAAAAACACCACGGGTACTTCGGGAAATTTCACACTCATCTCCTCGGCATGTTTGCGGTAGTTCAAACCGATACAAATGATTGAACGTGGCACAATCGGCGCGAGCAACCGGACCACCTCCGCCTTTTCGGTCGTGAGCCGGGGTGAATCATAAATATCGCCGGCGAGTTTCAGGGCCGAACCGTCGGCCGATTGGGCGGCATAACCGATGCCGCCCGCCGCATCTTGATAACGAATGATTTTCATAAATTATTTATGGTAGATTTTTAGACGGAATTTACAAAATTGACAGAATGGATCGAAACAAAATGAATTCTCCGTATCATTCTGATAATTTTTTAAATTCTGTCTAAAAAAATCCGCCTTGGTGCCTTGGCTTGGTGGTTAAACCGCCCGACGGGTTCAATAGTTTCACCATCAAGTTGCCGGCCGCCAATCCAGAACTTTCAGTTGCACCGAACGCTTGCCATTGAACTCGTTGATGCCGGGGACAAAGGCGAGATCAAATTTGTCAACCGGCAGCGAACCGGCGCCGACATTCCACCAGACAGCCTCACAGGTCATTGTGCCATCCGTGACCCAAAGTTTGACATGTTGTTTTTCCTTGCCCATGCGCAACCAGGGGCGCGCTTGCGTAAGGTTGCGCGCATAAAATTGCAACGCCGGATTGCCCTGACCGGTGGGTTTCAACTTATCCAGTTCTGCCAATGAATCCAAAGTCACTTCCTGCAAAGCCACTTCGGCGTCCAGCCGCAAGGGCGGCTGCAACTCTTCCGGTTTCAACTGGCTGCGGGCGAGCGTATTCAAGCGCACGCGCAGTTCATTGATCTTGTCCGGCGCCACGGTCAGTCCCGCGGCCATCGCATGGCCGCCATGACGGATGAGCAAGTCATCACATTCACGCAAGGCCGCGGCGAGATCAAAACCGGCGATGCTGCGCCCCGAACCACGCCATTCGCCGCCTTCGCCGCCGATGATGAAGGTCGGACGATAAAATTCCGCCACCATACGGGACGCGACAATGCCAACAACCCCGATGTGCCACTGCAACTGACCTTCGACGATGACAAAATCATTCTGCGCATTGAATTTTGTGCGCACCGTGGCAATGGCTTCGGCGGTGATGATTTTCTCGATCTGCTGCCGTTCGCGATTCCGGGCATCAAGGTCTTGGGCCAGCGGCAGCGCTTCGTCCAGATTTTTTGCGAGCAACAGCCGCAACGCCGCTTCGGCGGACTCCAAACGGCCGGCGGCATTTAGACGCGGTGCCAGTTGGAAACCGACATCAAACGTACCGAGCTGGGCCGGTGATTGCGCCACAGTCTTCAACGCCACGATGCCGGCGCGTTGCGTGGCGTTCAACCGTTCCAGACCGGCGGAAACAAGGATGCGATTTTCGCCAGTCAACGGAACCAGATCGGCGATCGTGCCCAGCGCCACCAGATCCAGCAGCGGGCGCAGATCCATTTCCGCCGCGCCGGACAGACCAGTGTCGCGCCCGCGTTTAACCACCGCATGCGCCAGCTTGAACGCCAGTCCGGCTGAACAGAGTTCTGTAAATTGCTGCGTCAACTGCGGGTTCACCAAGGCAACAGCGACAGGCGGCGGATCGGAAACTTGATGATGATCCAGGACGATCACTTCGATGTTTTGTTCCTGCAACCACGCGATGGTTGCCACCGACGTTGAACCACAATCCACGGCCAGCAGTAGTTTTACCGGAAATTTTTTAAGACAGTTTTCCACCCCGTCACGGCTCAGGCCATAGCCTTCGTCCCGGCGATACGGCAGATACGCCTCCAACCGCCAACCAAGCGGACGCAATACTTCCAAAAGCAAGGTCGTGGACGTGACTCCATCCACATCGTAATCGCCAAAAATGACCAGTGGTTCGTTTTGTTCGCGGGCGCGGAAGAGACGCTCCACAGCCGCGGCCATATTGGGCAGCAAAAACGGATCGGCGAGATTTTTCAGGCGCGGGTTGAGAAAGTTTTCAATTACGGCCGGCTCGCAGAAATTGCGGTTCAACAGGCATTGGGCGAGCAACGGAGAAATCCCCAACCGGTCCGCCAGCGAACTGGCGAGCAACGGTTGCGGCGGGGCGGGCGACCAGCGAAATTTCATGCTTTGTTCAACTATGGCGGCAGACTTAGCCCTGCCCGCGTATCTTCAGGCTTTTTTCTCGTTGCGGGCGACGATGACCGACAGAGTGATTGAGGCTGCCAGCACCAGGGCGATGACGAGTAATGAAACAAGCGTCGGAATATCGCATTGATACCATTTGGGCTCGTGGCCGTGCGAGTCGAGCAGCATTTTCACACCGACAAAGACGAGGACAACCGACAAACCGGCTTTCAGGTAGCGGAACATGCCGATCGCACCGGCCAGCAGGAAATAAAGCGAGCGGAGCCCCAAAATGGCAAAGACGTTGGAGGTGAAAACGATGAATGCCTTGCGCGTGACGGAAAAGACGGCGGGCACGGAATCCACGGCGAAAATCAGGTCGGTGGTCTCGACCAGCACCAGCACGAGCGCCAGCGGCGTCAACGCGAACCGGCCGTTGAGCCGGCTGAAAAATTTTAAACCTTCGAAATTCGGCGTGACGGGAAATAACTTTTTCACGAACCGGAGCGCGATATTTTTTTCCATGTCCACTTCCCCTTTTTTTTCAAACAACATTTTCACGCCGGTAAAAACCAAAAAAGCGCCGAAGAGATACAGGGTCCAACTGAAATTTTCCACCAATTCGGCGCCGACGGCGATCATCACGCCGCGCATGGCCAGCGCCCCGATGATGCCCCACGCGAGGACGCGATGTTGAAATTCAGCCGGAACCCGGAACGCCGCAAAAATCAAGGCGATGACCAGGATGTTGTCCAGTGAAAGGGAAAGTTCGATGAGATAGCCGGTGACAAACTCGGTCGCTTCTTCATGTCCACGCCAATAAACCATCAAGCCGCCGAACAGCATGGCGAGGGAAAACCACAACGCGCTCCACGCCAGGGCCTCGCGAAAGCCGACCACATGTGCGCCCCGCCGGAGCAGGCCAAGATCCAGGGAGATGCAGACGAGGACGAAGCCGATGAAACCGATCCAGTGCCACGGTGTGATTTCAACTAAAGCAAGCATGTCGCGGATTGGGATAATTCTTTTCGGGCCAAAAAGCAACGAAGTAACCAAGCAGATTGCCTGGTTACTTCGTCATGATCAGATCGGGCGCGCAGTGCGGCCCAGTCACCAACGTGCTTAAACCTTGGCCGATACAGAATTGGCACCCGGCGCCGGGGCCGTGCCCAAGTTCGGGCGTTCGCCTTTGTGCCACCACAAGACCAGCACGCTGGCGATATAAATGGACGAATAGGTGCCGATAATGATGCCGATCAGGAAGGTGAATGCGAAGTCATTGATGACGCCGCCCCCGAAGATGAACAGCGAGAGGGTCGCCAAAAACACCGTGCCGCTGGTGATGATGGTACGGCTCAAGGTCTGGTTCAACGCCTGGTTGATGATGTCCTTGAACGAGCCGCGCACGCCCAGCTTCAGATCTTCGCGGATACGATCAAAGATAACGATCTTGTCGTTGATGGAGAAACCGATGATGGTCAGCACCGCCGCGACCACAGTAGCGTTGAACTCGCGACCGGAGACATAATTGGCGATGCAATACGCACCGATCGTGAACAACACGTCGTGCAAAACCGCAACCACGGCGGCCACGGCGAAGGAAAATTCGTAGCGGAAAGCCACGTAGATCAAGATACCGAGCATCGCGCACAACGAAGCGATCACAGCGGAACGCTGGACTTCTTCGCCCACCGCGCCACCGACCTGCTGCTGGCTGCCGGCTTCAAAATGCGCCTGCGGAAATTTCTGTTTCAGCGTCGTTTCGACTTTACCCGAGGTATTCAACGGAGAGGTCACGCGCAAGGTTTCCTTGCCGCTACCGGTGGCATCTCTTTGATACTGGATCTGGACGTCGGTGAGCCCGATCGCTTCCAATCCGGAACGAATATCTTTTTGTTCAACCCGCTGGGTGAAGGTGTAAATCGTGCTGTCACCACCGCGGAAATCCACGCCTAACAATTTGGAACCGCGAGTGAGGCCAAAAGCCAATGAACCGATCACGAACAACCAGGTGATGATGAACAACGGCTTGGCAATGCCCATAAAGTTCACCTTGGAACTCTTGATCAGGTGCATCATCCACAATGATTTCAAAAGATTGCGGTCCACCAGGAAGTTGAAGATCAGGCGGGTGACAATCAGGGCGGTGAACAAACTTGCCGCCACACCGATGGTCAAGGTCACACCGAACCCTTTGATTTCACCCGTGCCCATCCAGATCAGGATGATGGAGGAGATCAACGTTGTGACGTGGGAGTCAAAAATCGTACCGAAGGCACGCGCATAACCGGCGTCAATCGCCCCACGCAAGGATTTGCCCTTGGCCAATTCTTCGCGGATACGTTCGTAGATCAGCACGTTTGCATCCACCGCCATACCGACGGTCAAGACAGCACCCGCGATACCCGGCAGGGTAAACGTGGAACCGGCAGCGCACATGACGCCCAGCACAATGATGACGTTGGTCAATAAGGCGATGTTCGCAGCGATACCCGCCACCCAATAATAAACCAACATGAACGCACAGACAAAAATGACGCCGTAAATCGCGGCCCGGACACCACTCTGGATCGAATCTTTACCCAGCGTTGCACCCACGTCATAAGACGAAGCGATGCTCAGGGGCGCACGCAATGGATTTTGCAGCACATTCACCAAGCCACGGGCTTCGTCCTGGGTGAAACTGCCGCTGATGGAAACATTGCCACCTAAAATCGGCCCCATGATCCGGGCAGCAGAATAAAGATGGCCGTCCAAAACAATGGATAAAAGATGATAAGTGTTGCCTTCGGGCGAATATTTCTGGGTGAAATCACCAAATTTTAACGCCGCATCATGTTTCAGTTCGAAATCAATCTCTGGATGGCCGGTATTATCGTAACCCAGGCGCGCGCTATTGATGATGTCGCCGGACAAGCCATCTTCCGCCTTTTTCTTCACGACATAATATTCCGTGGAACTTTTGCCGCTGGCCGATACTTTGGGCATTTTCAACACTTCATAATCCGGCGGAATCGGTTCGCGGATCTGGCCGGTATTCAAGTCAACCATCTGCGAGCTTCGGTCATGCACCAGACGAAATTCCAGGAAGGCGGATTTCTGAATCTGTTCCTTGGCGCTTTCCTTGTCTGCCTGCGATAAACCGGGCAGTTGAATTAAAATCCGATTATCTCCTTGTGACTGGATCACCGGCTCGGCAACGCCGAATTTATCAATCCGTTTGCGTAAAACGCTGACGGCCTGATCCAAGGCTGCACTCATCACTTGTGACTGGGCGCCATTCGTGCTGCTGGCAAGCAGCGCATTGGTGTTCATCTCAACGAGAAACGAGGTTCCCCCCTGCAAATCAATGCCCAACTTGATCTTGCCCGATGCGTCGCGTTGCAGATGGTTCAGGATGTAGAGGTTTGGTTTGTCCTGATTCGCCGCGCTGGTGTAGAACGGAAAATATTTTTGCAGGTCGTTCGTGCCAATGGCGGTTGTAAGCAACTCAAACTGACTGCCATTCGTGCCGGCCTTTTGCAAGGTGGCCACTTCGGCCATGATGCTGGTGAACACCGCATCCTTGGCTTGCGCGCGGTTGTTAAATTCCTGGACCAGGTCACGCGAAGTGGGCGGATACACTTCAAAGAGCGCCCAGGCGACGATACAGATGACGAGGATGAATCTTCCGAGATTGTTTTGCTTCATGGCCGTTTAGGATGCGGTTACTGCACCGGCGTTTGCCGATTCGATGATTTCCGTGATGGAGGATTTGGTGACTTCAAATTTTGAATCCGCCGAACGAAGGGAAACGCTATTATCTTTCACCGTGATGATGACGCCGACAATGCCGGCGGCGGTGACGACTTTGTCGCCGGATTTCAAGGTTTCAAGCATCTTCTTCTGCTGCTTCGCGCGCTGGCTTTGCGGGCGGATCATCAGGAAATACATCACGATAAAGATCAGGACCATCGGCACCAACATGCCCAGTGGTGAACCTTGCGCCGGGGCGCCAGCTGCGCCAGAAGTTCCAGCCGCCGCCGGAGCAGCGGTATCGGCCAGAAAGCCACTAAAATGATTCATGTGCATAAATTAAAAAACGGTCGGCTAGTTTAGGCGAGCGGCGGTCGAAGGCAAGGCTTATCAACACAGGTTTATCAACACGGCTGCTGTCTGGGCTCAACTGCCAAACAAATTTTGGGGTGATTAGCCTCCGCAATAAATGCAATAAATCAATTTACCGCCACGGCTTCCTGCGGTTCCGGCTCCGCCCATTTGTTGTGTTCCTTGATGAGGTCCACCAGGCGTTCCACGGCTTCGGCTTCCGGGATGTTGAACTTGATCGGCGTTTTGCCGACGTAAAGATTGATCTTATTTGGCGCGCCGCCAACGTAACCGAAATCGGCGTCCGCCATTTCGCCGGGACCGTTCACGATGCACCCCATGATGGCGATCTTCACACCCTTGAGATGTTCGGTGCGCGCCTTGATCCGGGCCGTAACGGTCTGAAGATTGAACAGGGTCCGTCCGCAGCTCGGACATGCGACGTAATCCGTCTTGAAACTACGGCAACCGGCCGCCTGCAAAATATTATAGGCCAGGCGCAGGCTTTGCCCGCCGCCCGCTTCACCGCGCACCAGGATCGCATCACCGATACCGTCTGCCAACAATGAGCCAATGACCACTGAAGCGCGGAGCAGCGCGATTTTTGGTTCCAAGGGCACCGCTTCAAAGCCCAGGCAATCTTTAAGCAAAATCGGATTATTGCGGCCCAATCGCTTCAATTTCGCCACCAGCAGGCGGAAGGCGGTGATCGTGGGCAACGTTACGCCGTCTTTCACGGTGACGAGTTGCGTCTCGCAATTGACATCGAAATCTTGCGTCGGATCAATCTCCGCCACGTTCAGGTCTTCGTAAACCGCTTCCGGCTTCACGTCATCTTTCGGACGGATTTTCGGCGCCACCTTGTCGAACGTGGCGCGGGTGACGACAACCCGGATAAGCTGTTCACCGCCGCATTTCGTCTGCTCATTAAGTTCGATCTCCGGGGTTTCGCGTTTCTCAAAATGGAACGGATCGAAGGGAAATGTCGTATCGTTGAAGCGGGCATCGTGGTTGGTCAACGCCGGAATCTGCGCCAGCAGATCGGTGCAAACTTCAATTTCGCGCGGAGAATCTTCCGTCAACGAAACGCGGATCGTGTCGCCCAACCCATCGCACAACAGCGAACCGATGCCGATGGCGGACTTGATGCGGCCATCTTCGCCTTCACCAGCCTCGGTGACGCCCAGATGGATGGGATAATTCCAATCTGCGCCTTCCTGTTCCAGCCGCGCCACAAGCAGGCGATAGCATTCGATCATCACCTTCGGGTTCGATGACTTCATCGAAAATTTGAAGCTGTGAAAATCGTGCTTACGGCAGATATGGGCAAATTCCAGCGCGCTTTCCACCATGCCGAGCGGCGTATCGCCATAGCGGTTCATGATGCGGTCGCTCAACGAACCGTGATTGGTACCGATGCGCAGGCAGCGTTGCAACCGTTTCGCTTCCAGCACCAGGGGCGTGAAGGCTTCTTCGATGCGCTCCAATTCGGCGGCGTACTCAACGTCCGTGTACTCCTTGATGGCGAATTTTTTCTTGTCGGCGTAATTGCCGGGATTCACGCGGACGACTTCCACCCATTTCACCGCTTCCATCGCGGCTTCCGGCTTGAAATGGATGTCCGCCACAATGGGAACATGGCAACCGCGTTGACGCAGCTCGCGGACGATGTTTTCCAGGTTCGCCGCGTCCTTCACGGTCGGCGCGGTGATGCGGACGATCTGGCAGCCGACCGCCACGAGTTCGAGCGTTTGCTTCACGGACAACGCCGTGTCCATCGTATCGCACGTGAGCATGGATTGCTTCACGACCGGATGATTGCCGCCGATGATGACACCGCCGTTCGCCGGGTCGCCGATGACGATTTCGCGGGTTGCCCGGCGCTGATAAAAAAATGGGGATTCGCAGTAGCGCATAGAAATCATTTCGCCGGAGGAATGGTGATCACCTGGCCGTGTTCAACCGCCGACACGGGAGCCGCTGGATTGGCCGGCGCAAAAATGATATGCTCCTCGCGGTTGGCGCGGGCGCTGCGGATCCAGTCCCCGGTGTCAAAAAAGGCAATGTAAACCATGAAGCCGATCAGCAGGATGGCGAAGCCGCTTTGGATGGCATTCATCACCCGCGCACTGACCGGGCGGCGACGGATGACTTCGATCAAGGACAACGTGATGTGCCCGCCGTCCAAAACCGGCAACGGCAATAAATTCAGCAGCGCCAGGTTCACGTTCAAGATCACGCTGAACCACAGCACACGGCGATAGCCTTGATCGTCCTGAAAGAGACTGTAATAAACGCGCCCGATCATCACCGCGCCGCCCAGCTGTTGCACACTGACCTGGCCTTTGGGTTCAAACAATGCACCAATGGTGCTGAAGATCTGCGAAGCACTGGCGCTGATCTGTTCCAGCGGGTTGGGATGCCCAATGGTAACGTTGGTATCGCCATACCAGGACATGATGCCCAGCAACGGCGGGATATTCGTCGGCTGCACGGGTTTGATGGCCAATAGGCTGCGCTCGAATGATTCGCCGCCGCGTTTGATGGAAAGAGTGATGGCCTTGGTTGGATTGTTGCTGATGGCATCCTGGGCCGTGAGCACGGCGTTGAAACTGTAAATCTTCTGACCGTTCATGCCGACCACTTCATCCCCCGGCTTCAAGCCCGCCAAATCCGCCGGGCTGTTGCTGGCGATTTCGCCGATCATGATCTTCTCCTTCGGACTTATGGAGATCTGCCGGAGCGATTTGCGTTCGTACCATTTCGTCGGCAGGTTGGTTGGCACGGGAAAGGCCTTGAGCACCTGGTTATCCCGGATATAGGTGATGGGAATATTGGTGCCCGTGCTGGTGATGATGCGCCATTTGACACTATCAGACAAAGCGCCTGACGGCATAAAATTCTTCACCGGATGACCGTCCACCGCGATAATCTTGTCACCCGGCCGCAACCCGGCCAGACCCGCCGGGCCGGCAGGATCCACCCAACCCACAACCGTGGTGTCATCCGCCTTGTTTTCCGGCTTGCCCACGCCCCAGACAATAAACGCAAACACAAATGCCAGCCCCAAACTGAACAACGGACCGGCGAAGGCGACGATGATTTTATCGAGCGGCGAGATGTTCGCCGCGGTGTCCAATGCAACCAAATCGCCACTGCGAAT
>DASYEY010000006.1:0-11720 GCA_036498725.1 Verrucomicrobiia bacterium
TGTGGTGGTGTCATAAAATTATCCGGCGGGAGTTATCCGGCGGGCGGCCATTTCATCCCGGTTCAGAATGGACATGCTCCGCCCGGAAGTGTTCAGAAGTATTCTGACAATTTTTTCGATTCCGGCGAAAGCATTGAAAAACTGAAAGGGCGTGGACAAGCGCGGAAAATTTCGTAACTTGTGCGGCGCGATTTCGTCTCATCTGGGACAATTTTCTCTCTAAAAAATTTATATGGCAGCTAAACAAAGTGGCGGGTGGTTGAAATGGGTGATTCTTCTGTTATTGATCGCCGGCGCCGCCGCCGGCGGGTGGTATTACAAAAATAAAAAACCCGCAGCCCTGCAGTATGAAACGGCGACGGTGAGCCGTGGCGATCTGACGCAGGTTGTCACCGCAACCGGCACGCTAAACCCGGTGGTGAACGTGACGGTGGGCAGCCAGGTTTCCGGCATCATCAACAAATTGAACGTGGATTTTAATTCCATCGTAAAATCCAACGAGATCATCGCGCAGATTGATCCTTCAACTTATCGGGCGGCCCTGGCCCAGGCGCAAGCCGATCTGGCCAACGCCAAGGCAAACCAGGAATTACAACAAGTCGAGGCCGGGCGCAGCGCCGAGCTGTTTACCAACAAGCTGATCTCCCATTCTGATTATGACACCGCCATCGCGACATTGCATGAAGCCGAAGCAAATGTGCAGATCAAACAGGCGGTGCTGGATACCGCCACGGCCAATCTCGGGTATTGCGACGTCCGCTCGCCAGTGGATGGCATCGTGATTTCCCGTTCGGTGGATTTGGGCCAGACGGTGGCGTCCAGCTTCAATACGCCGACGTTGTTCCAGATCGCCAACGATTTGACCAAGATGCAGATTGATTCCAGCGTGGCCGAAGCGGACATCGGCGGCATCCTGGAAGGTCAGGCGGTGGATTTTACCGTGGATGCGTATCCGTATAACACCTTCAACGGTTCCGTGATCCAGGTCCGCAATTCGCCGACCAATGCGAACAATGTCGTCACTTATGATTGCGTGATCGGCGTGACCAACGCGGATTATAAATTGAAACCCGGCATGACCGCGAACATCTCCTTCATCATCGCGCAGCGGTTCAATGTTTTGAACATTCCAAACGCCGCGCTGCGTTTTCATCCGGCAGACGGCGCGGTGGCCACAAACGCGCCGGCCACGGACAATTCGACCGCCACCAACAGCGCCGCCGGCCACGGACAACATCATCACGGCAATCGTCCCGCCGGTGAACGTCCGGTTTTCCATGTCGTTTATGTCCTGAAAGGTTCCGGTGAAACCGCAAAGCTGGAGGCGGTGAATATCAAGACCGGCATCAGCGACGGCATCGCCACCGAAGTCATTTCCGGTTTGGATGAAGGCGCGCAGGTCGTCACCAGCGTGGCCACCCCCGATGGCACGCCAGGAAAATCCAATTCGCGCGCGGGCGGTTTTCCGAGAATGCATTGATTTAACCTGTTGAGGAATTTCCTGTGGCCATCAATCCCGTCATCAAATTCGACGCCATCCAAAAGACGTACCATACCGGCGAAGTGGACGTCCACGCTGTGCGCGGCGTTTCCCTGGATATTCTGCCCGGTGAATTTGTCGCCATCATGGGCTCCAGCGGTTCCGGCAAAAGCACGATGATGAACATGATCGGCGCGCTGGACCGGCCCACTGGCGGCCATTATTGGCTGGACGGCATTGATGTTTCCACTCTCGACCGCGATGAACTGGCGGATGTCCGCAACGAAAAAATTGGCTTTGTTTTCCAGGGCTTCAATCTTTTATCCCGGACAACGGCGCTGGAAAATGTCGAGATGCCAATGCTGTATCATCGGGAACGCATTCCCGCCCACGAACAACGGGAACGGGCGATGCACTCGCTTGAGCTGGTTGGCCTGGGTAAACGTTTCGATCATCATCCCAACCAACTTTCCGGCGGCCAGCAACAACGCGTTGCCATCGCCCGCGCCCTGGTCAACCGCCCGCGATTGCTGCTGGCGGATGAACCGACGGGAAATCTCGACACCCAGACGAGCATTGAAATCATGGGCGTGTTCCAGAAGTTGAACGACCAGGGCATTACGATCATCATGGTCACGCATGAACTGGACGTCGCGCGTTACACCAAGCGCATGATCATCCTGCGCGATGGAAAAGTCGTGACCGATGAACCAGTACAACCACGTTCCGTCGCCGAGAAAGAACTTGAACTTCTCCGGCAAGCGCAGCAGGCAGTGAAGCTGTAAAGGATGAAGGACGAATTTTGTGAGAATTTTTGCTTCCATTCGAATCGCCGCCCGTGCCTTGCGCCGGAATAAAATGCGTTCACTGCTGACGATGCTGGGCATCATCATCGGGGTCGGCTCTGTCATCGCCGCCGTCAGCTTGACATCCGGTGCGACGAAACAGGTCGAAGACCAGGTCGCCAGCCTAGGCGAAAGCGTCGTCACAGTTTTTTCGGGCAATTTTACCCAGGGCGCGCAACGCGGCGGCTGGGGCAGCGCCCCGACCTTGACCGTGGCGGATGCGCTCGCCATCGCCAAATTGCCCAATGTCGTCGCCGTCAGCCCGGAAGTCCGCACCCGCGCCCAAGTATTGGCCAACGGTTTGAACTGGAATACCCAGGTGATGGGTGAATCGCCGGATTATCCCCAAATCCGCAATTGGACAATTTCCAGCGGCGCGATGTTTTCCGATCAAGATGTGCGCAGCCTGGCGAAAGCCGCCGTCATCGGCCAGACCGTGGCAGATGAATTATTTCCCAATCAAAACCCGGTGGGGCAAACGGTCCGTATCCGCAACCTGCCGTTTCAGATCGTCGGCGTGCTGGGCGCAAAGGGATTCAACCTGTTCGGGCAGGATCAGGATGACACCATTGTCGTGCCGTATTCGAGCCACATGCACCGCATCACCACGAGCACGTTTGTAAATTCCATTTTGGTGGAGGCGGCAAATGACAAGGTCATCGACAATGTGCAAACCGACATCACCGAATTATTGCTCTCACGGCATCGGAGCAAGGAACAAGATTTCACCGTGCGCAACCAATTGGAATTGATGCAGACCGTCACGGCCACTTCGCGGGCGATGGGTTTCCTGCTGGCTGGTGTCGCGGCTGTATCACTTATTGTCGGCGGCATTGGCATCATGAACATCATGCTCGTAAGCGTGACCGAGCGGACGCGTGAGATCGGCATCCGGATGGCGGTTGGTGCGCGCGGGGCGGACATCCTGGTGCAATTTTTGATCGAAGCCGTGACGCTCAGCGCCATTGGCGGGGGCATTGGCATTGCGGGCGGCGTGATCATCTCGGACGTCGTCGGCTACTGGCAACACATGCCGACCGTTACACCGTTTGGCTGGATTGGCATCGCCTTCGCTTCCAGCGCCGTCATCGGCATCATCTCCGGTTTTTATCCTGCCTGGAAAGCATCCCAACTCGACCCGATCGATGCTTTGCGTTATGAATAAGCCGTTAGCAGACGGGATGAGCGCGTGGCGATAAAACCGCGTGCCTTTGTTTTCCCGGATGCGATATCAGTCGGATGAAAACAGAAATCCTTTCAACCCATACGCCGGAGCTTTTTCTGCAAGCGGTACGTCGGGCGGCAGAATTGTTACGGGCGGGCGAAGTCGTCGCGCTGCCAACTGAAACGGTTTACGGGCTGGCAGCGAATGCACTGAACGCGGCGGCGGTCGCAAAAATTTTCCAGATCAAAGGTCGTCCAGCTCATAATCCCATCATCGTCCACGTGGCCAGCAATAAAATGGCGGCAGCGTGTGTGACGGAATTTTCTGGGCAGGCGAAACACCTTGCCCAGGCCTTCTGGCCCGGTCCGCTGACGTTGATTCTGCCACGGGTGGAAACCATTCCTGAAATCGTCACGGCTGGAGGCGAAACCGTCGGTATCCGCTGGCCTAGCCATCCCTTCATCCAGGCCGTCATCCGGGAATGCGGGTTTCCCCTGGCAGCGCCGAGCGCAAATTTATCAAACCAGGTTTCGCCGACGAACGCGGAACACGTGCGGGCACAGCTTGACGGGAAAATTTCGCTGGTCGTGGACGGCGGACAATCGCAGGTGGGAATTGAATCCACGGTGCTGGATCTGACAGTTTCCCCGGCCCGGATTTTGCGGCCGGGAATGATCCATATGGAATCCTTGGTGGCAGTCACTGGTAATATTCAACCGCTGATATCCGCCGGCCATTCTTCCACCTTGAAGAGTCCCGGCCTGTTGCGGAAACATTATTCACCCAAGGCAAAATTGGTGGTCCTGGACTGGCATGACGAGGCGGAATTGGAATTGAAAATCAAAAATTTAAAATTTATCCCGGAAGCCAGCCACATCATCGCTCATACAAAAATTCCGGCGGGTGGAGATTTTGCGGGCGTGAGCGTCATTCCACACGATGCAGAGGCCTTTGCGCGGGCCCTTTATGCCGAGCTGCATCGCTGTGACGCCGCCGGCGTGAAATGGATAGTCGTCGAAGCGCCGCCGGCGATGCCAGAATGGTCCGGTATCGCCGACCGCTTGCAACGGGCGGCCGCGTAACCTCAGTCGTCAGCCCTTCATTGGGTTTTCCAACGTTGCTTGTCCGTCAGAAACAGCCCGGAAGAGAGACCATAAGGCGACTGCCGCAACGGAAAATTCGACGGTATATCTTTTGCAACCACGGTTTGATACACAAACGATGGCCAACTGCCCTTTTCGCCTTTGATACAATCCGTAAACAACCGCGCATCGAGCGTATTCAAGGTCAGGAATAATCCGTTGACGGGCTTGATAAAATCATTGATCTCTGAAAAATCGGATGTGGTATTTCTGGTCAACCAAACGCACTGGCGGTCGCCATACCACGCGATCGCCCACGGGATATCGCTCATCATGAGTTCATCTTTATCCATCCAATTGCTGAAGCGCTGAATTTCCGGGGGATGATAGGGGGGATAAACCACCGGCGAAGTCGCCGCCACCGCCAGGGGCAGAGCCAGCGGCAGCCAGATAATGACGCCCAGGAGGATCATCGCCGCATGCCGCATCTGGATGATCGGCAACTGCATTTGTTCCAGTAACGTCAGGAAAAAGGCCACACCAAAAATGATCACCAGCGGCGTGAATATTACGAGGAGATTTTCTGAGTTCACCTCCGGCGAACTGGTGGACAACTGCGTGGCTCCCGCCGACTGGATGACCACAAATACCGCCAGGCACAGGAGCAGGAAATAGCGCAGTCGGCGGGCGGCATCATTGCGCAGGCTCAGCAACAGACCGGCAAAAAACAGGATGCTGATCCAGCTGCTGCCCAGCTGGGTCAGGCTGTTCTGGGTGATCTCACCCACATTCAACGCCATTTTTTTTACCACCGGAAATACCCAGTTTATCGCAAGGTCCGGGCTGACTGATTGCATCAAAACTGCACCCGGATAAGCATCCGTATTTTCCAGCAGAGCATAGCCCGCCGTGCCCAAGGGCGTGCCGCTCACCGCAACGTTGCGGGCAATCCATGGCGAAACCACCAGGACAAAAATCAAACTGGCCACCACGGCCAAACCGTGGCGCCGCGGGCCGCCAAACAATACCAGGAAAGCCACCACCGGCCCGATCACCCAGCCGAATGAGTACCGCGTCAACATCCCCAAACCCATGATCAAGCCGGCGACGGCTGCCAGCAGGAAAAGTTTTCGGGCATTGGGTGTGGTTTCACGCGCCAGTTCTTCCACCTTCAGCAGGCACAATACCAGCCCCATGAAAAACACCAGCAACAACATCGTGGAAAGGCCCGAAACACTGAAGCGCCACAATAATCCCGAACCCACCGTCAACGCGGCCGCCAGCCAGGCCGCCGTGGAATCCAGGATTTTTCGCGCGATAAAAAAGGTCAACATCACCACGCCGACGAATAAAATCTGATTAAATACAGCAATGACAAATTCCGGTTTGTACCGCCGGAAATATCCGCCCTCCGTCCAAAATGGCTTCTTGGTTTCCACCTTCACGACCGGCGGCCATATTTTCATCAAACCCGCCAGGGCCAGCGGATATACCGGCGCGTTTGCCAGATCGGGATGATGGGTGTAAACCTCCGCCAAATCGGTGGTGTTCGTCCCCATTCCCGCCGGATTCATACGATTATGTCGTTGCACCAGATAGAGGCTGAAGGGCCGGATATAATCCGTTGAAAAACCATGGCCGTTGGCCAGATTGCGCGCGACTTGGGCGCCGTCCATGGCCTCCTGGGTGGAAAAATTGCGATATGCGCGCAGGTCATAAATCACGGCGATGGCCCCCACAATGGCCGCCAGCATCAAGTACCTGAGCCAACGCGATATATAACCCTCATCCAAATCATGGATCAACAACTGGATACGTTCAGGCAGAAACATAAATAAATTAAAATCCTTCCAAATGGTATTCGTGCAATTTGCGATGAAACGTCCGCCGGCTCATGCCAATCTTTTGCGCCGCCCGCGTACGGTTGCCAGCCGTTTCCTTCAAGGCCCGCTGAATCAATTGTTGCTCCGCGTCCTTCACCGTCAAATCTTTTCCAGCCAGCAATTTTGCGTCATCCACGGAATTGCCCCCGCGCACTGAAGCCGGGAGGTCGCGCAGCGAAATCCGTTCGCCCCGGCATAAAACCACTGCGTGCTCGATGGCCGTCCGTAATTCACGCACGTTGCCAGGCCAGGAAAACCGCATCAAGGCTTCGAGCGCGTCCGCCGTGAAATCGTTCACCGGTTTGCCGTTTTCCCGGGCGAACTCGCGCAAAAAACTTTGCGCCAGCAGCGGGATGTCGCCCGCCCGCCCGCGCAACGGCGGCAACTCTATCTCAATGACGCGCAGACGAAAAAACAAATCTTCGCGGAATTTCCCCGCCTTGACCAGTTCTTCCAGATTTTTATTCGTCGCCGCCACCAGTCGCACATCCGCGCTCAAGGTCTTGTTCGAACCGACGCGCTCAAACGTCCGCTCACCCAAAAAGCGCAGCAGCTTCACCTGCACCGTCTGGTCAATCTCGCCGATCTCATCGAGAAACAGCGTGCCGCCTTGCGCCAGTTCAAACCGGCCGATGCGCCGCTCGTGCGCGCCCGTGAACGCGCCGCGTTCATGCCCGAACAATTCACTCTCCAGCAATGTCGCCGCCAGGGCCGCACAGTGCACCGTCACAAACGGCTGTTTCGCGCGCGGACTCAGTTGATGCACGGCCTTGGCGATCAATTCCTTGCCCGTGCCGCTTTCGCCCGTCACCAAAACCGTGGCGCGCGTCGGCGCCACTTGCTGCACGACTTCAAAAATTTCCCGCATCACCGGCGACTGGCCGACGATGTTTTCCAGGCCAAACTTGGTCTCCAGTTGTTTACGCAGCGAAACGTTTTCGACTTCCAGATTTTGCTGCTTCAATGCCCGCGCGATGCGCATCTCCAGTTCATCAATCTGCAAACGGCCCTTGGCGATGTAATCGTCCGCTCCGCGTTTCATCGCCTCCACGGCGATCTCTTCCGAACCGTAAGCCGTCATCAGGATGCAAACCGGCGGCTTCGGCAATGATTTTGCCCGGGCGATCAATTTCAAACCATCTTCGTTCGGCAGCTTGAAATCCGTCAGCATCACATCGAAGTTTTCGCCTTCCAACAGATCCATCGCCACCTGGGCATCCTCGGCGATATAAACGTCGTAACGTTCCTCCAGCGCCGCCCGCAACCCTTCGCGCGTTGGCTTTTCGTCATCTACGATCAAAAGTGTCGGTTTCATTTTCTAGCGAGCGCTGGCCGCAGACGGCGCACTGAAGTCAGTCTTTGCTTTTGGCCTCCAATAACCTTGGCTTCCGCTCGTGCAAGGGCAGCCAGATCCGAAACGTCGTTCCGCGCCCGACCTGGCTGTCCAGCTCGATGCGGCCATTGTGGGCGCGCACGATGCGCTGCACAATCATCAGGCCCAGGCCGCTGCCCTTTTTCTTGGTGGTATAAAATGGCTCAAAAATGCGGTTGACCTGCTCTTGCGGTATTCCGCCGCCGGTGTCCGCCACGCTCACCCAAACGCTGTCGCTGGTTTCTCCGGTCTGCAACGTCAACTGACCACCGGTCGTCATCGCCTGCATGGCATTCTTGATTAGATTCACCAAAACCTGCTCCAACTGGGTCGCGTCAATCGGCGTCGCCGTGAGATTATGCGCCAGTTTGGTCGTCACCCGCACGCCGCGGTTCTCAATCTCCGGCCCGAGCAGTGCCAGGGTCTTTTCCACCACTTCGCTCAAGGAAGCCAGCTTCAATTGCACCGGGGCTGGCCGGATCGCCCCGAGAAACTGGGTGATGATATAATCCAGCCGGTTGATCTCGCCCTTGGCGACATCAAGGTATTGGGTCAATTTCTGGGCGATTTCGGTGGCGTCAGGCAACCCCGTTGACCGGGGGCTGGATGTCCGCCGCTGCTCCCGGGTCGCCGGCCAGGAATCGCTTTTCAATTTCTTCACCTCGCGCTCCATTAATTGCAAATGAATGTGCAAGGCATTCAAGGGGTTGCCGATTTCGTGCGCCACGCTCGCGGCCAGCAACGTCAAGGCTTGAACGCGTTCGCTCTCAATCGCTTCAAAGGTTCTCTGCCGCGCTTCCGTGGCATCGTGTAAAATTAAAGCCACCCCGGAACTGCCCGTCGCCTCGCCATCCAACGGCGCGGCGTAAAGGCGGAGATAACGGGGCCGCGGATAATGGATCTCAAATTCATGCCGGGTGACATGGGGGCCCCCTTCGTTATCGGCCCGAAATATTTTCGGCCAGTCCACCTCCGGCAAAATATCCGCCACCTGGACATCTTCTGCCGCCGGTTGCAAACCAATCAGCCGCGTGACTGCCTGATTAAAATAAACGACCCGCCCTTGCTCGTCCGTCACCAACACGCCGTCCTCGATCGTATTGAAAAGCGTTTCCAGAAAATTACGCTCGCGGGCAAGCCGTTGGACGACAGTTTGCAGCCCTTCGGCATCCAATCGGCCGATCCGGCCAAGTACTTTATCGAGAAAACTGGATTTGATTGCTGGCATTGATGAAATCAGTGCTTGAGAGTGACAACTTGGCGCAGTTTTTTATCCAGTCAATGTTTATTTTGGCTTTTATGACACAGCCAACTGTGAAGATAACAGCGAAGTCGGCCAAAGAAATTATTTATTTCTTAGGTTTTGGCTTATGCGATTCCGCGTTGAAAGTACCGGCGAGATAACTTTTGCTGGCATCCGGCAGGCATAGGTAAATTTTACCCAAAAGATGATTATTCGTCAGCGCGCCGAATTCCAGGCGCATGGCGTAACCGTTGTTGAAACTTTCCTTGCCGGACTCTGTGTCCGCCTGCCAATGCAACGTCACCCGCGCCGCCGCGTCCGCGTTGGTCATGACATTGATCGTCTTGCCCGCCAGTGATTCCGCCAGCGCGCCATTGAAATTGATCGAAATGCCAAATTTTAAAGGTCCGCGGGTGTTGTCACGAAAAAACAGTGAACCATTGGAAAACGCGGCGCGTTCGGCGGCGAAATCCTGCCCGTGAATCCGCCCCATCGGCAATGCCGCCGGAATGTCCGCGCCACTGAGATTCAACAGCCAATTGGTATCGCTGGCCGTGGCAACCACCGGCCGAGGTGACGCAGCGGTGATCTGATTGGTCGCCGTCGGGGAATGGGACGATTTGAAAATAGTGCCGCGATAGACGAAGGCCACGGCCAAGCCGATAAAAATAAAAATAATCATCACGACCACCGCGCCGGAAAATCCTGGCATCGGTTTGACGACATACGGATTGATTTCCGGCCGGGGCAATGGCGGACGGTCACTGAGTTGCGTGCCGGTCAGGATGAATTTCTGGTTGGCATCAGCGGGCGCCTGCGGAATGACGATCTTCTGGAAACATGTCGGACAATCCGTCACCGAGCCGGCCTGCGAAGAATCACACTTCATGTGCTGGCCGCAGACCGGACAGGCATATTTGAATTCGCTCATGCCCCCCAAACATTCCACATTTATGGCCCCACTGCAACGTGACTTTGATCGCATTTTGATGCGGGCAAGCCGGCGGGAAAAAGGTGGCATGCAAAATACCTTTGCCTCTCCGCGCCTTTGCGTTAAAAACATGCCGATGAGCATTCATAAAAAATCTCCGGTTTCCCGCAGCGGCCGCTTTGCCGGCGGCCCGGCGGCGGATGTCGCCCAGTTCACCGAATCCATTTCTTTTGATTGGCGGCTCTGGAAACATGACATCCTCGGCTCGCTCGCCCACGCCGCCATGCTCAAAAAAATCGGCGTGCTTACCCAGGCCGAAGAGGTGGCCATCATTCGCGGCCTCGACCAGATCGCCAGGGAGATCAAGGCCGGCCAGTTCAAATGGAAGCCCGAACTGGAAGATGTCCATATGAACATCGAGGCGGAATTGACCAAACGCGTTCCCGCCGGGGCAAAATTGCATACTGCCCGTTCCCGCAATGACCAGGTTGCACTCGACGTGCGGCTTTGGCTGCGCGACGAGATCACAGCGTTACTCGGCGAAATCGCCGGGTTGCAGCGCGCCCTTGTCGGTCTCGGCGAAAAAAATTCCACCGTCATCATCCCCGGCTATACGCATCTGCAACGTGCGCAGCCGGTCTATTTTGCGCATCATCTGCTCGCCTACGTCGAGATGCTTGAACGTGATTGCGAACGGCTCTGGGATTGTCACTCCCGCGTGAATATCTGCCCGCTCGGCAGTGGCGCCATCGCCGGCAGCACCCTGAAATTGGATCGCGCGTTCGTGGCGAAAACCTTGGATTTCGTGGACGCCAGCGGCCGGGTTCAACTCACGCAAAATTCCATGGACGCTGTGAGCGACCGCGATTTCGCCGTGGAATTCTGCGCCGCCGGAGCATTGATTGCCATGCATTTATCGCGCCTGGCTGAAGATGTGATCCTCTGGGCCAGCGCCGAATTTAATTTCATCAAGATCGCCGACGCCTATACCACGGGCTCGTCGCTCATGCCGCAGAAGAAAAACCCGGACATCGCCGAATTGTCGCGCGGCAAAACCGGACGCGTCTTCGGCAACCTGATGTCGCTGCTCACGCTGTTGAAAGGGCTGCCGATGACTTACAACCGAGATCTGCAAGAGGACAAGGAACGCCTCTTCGACACCGCCGACACTGTCCGCGCCACCACCCGCCTGATGGCGGCGATGTTATCGAATACGAAAATCAATGCCGCCACCTGCGCCGCCGCCGCGAGCGATCCGGCCCTGCTCGCGACCGACCTCGCTGATTATCTCGTGCGCCAGGGCATGGCTTTCCGGCCCGCGCATCACGTCGTCGGCGCCGTCGTCGCGTTGGCGGAAAAGACCGGCAAACCATTGAACCAACTGACGCTTGCTGAATTGCAATCTGTGGACAAGACCTTCGGGCGCGATGCGCTCGGCGTCTTCAACTTGCAAACGGCAATGGCGAAACGTAATTTGACCGGCGCACCGGGAACAAAAGAAGTCGCGAAGCAACTGGCAAGATGGCGGGAACGGCTTTCATAACTCTTATATTAATTTAAACGTGGCACATTTACGACATATTCAACTTCAACCTCACAAAGGGCTGAGGAGTGCAACTATTACTGGACTCGAAAAAATTAACGTCATTTGTGGACCAAACAACAGTGGAAAAACAACTATTCTTGAATGTATTGCTAACTCTAACCGATATCTTTTGG
>DASYEY010000007.1:0-32566 GCA_036498725.1 Verrucomicrobiia bacterium
AACCGCCTCATTTCGCGCAAAACCGTTTCCCTTTCTTTTTCCGAGCCTTACGATTTCGTCCCGTCGTTATTGGCCTCCATGCCAATCTCCAACGTTTCCACCCCCAACACGTCATCGCCGCTTGGCGGCGAAAATCACGAAAGTATTATTTGGTGCGCATAGCAGGACTTGAACCTGCATGCCTTGCGGCACTACCACCTCAAAGTAGCGTGTCTGCCAATTCCACCATATGCGCACTAGGACGCATAATAAAGCAATCTGCGCCGCAAAACGCAAGGCGATTTTCCAACCATCTGGACCGATCAGTTGAACATCCGAACGAATCCGTTCCAGTGCCAGGGCTGCGCGGATTGAAATTCTTTGCTGTTGAATTTACCGAGATCGATTTGAAAGAGGAAACCGATGTTGCTCGCCCCGCGGCCATGGTCGCGGATGGCATCGAAGCCGTAGCCATACGTCAACATCACGCGCCAGCGATCAGAAGGCGCATGGTACAAGAGTCCGCCGCCCACACCGCTGAGCCAGTTGCCATCCTGGCTTTCGCCGGGCAGATAATCCACGGCGGCTGTCGCGGCATTGAAATCCAAGTTCCAACGTTTGGCTTTGTCGAGGGGCAACAGATAATTGAAATTCAATAGCACGAACTGACGGGCACTGATTTCCTGATAATAATAGCCCGGCAGCGACAGCGGATATTCCCCGCTCAAAGGCAGAAAACCACCGAGTCGGTAGGCGCTGATGTGATCGGCATCCACGCTGGTGCCGGCGATTAGGCGGATGTAAAAACTTTGCTGGCTTTCGGGCAGTGTGTAGGCGAGCGCTGCATCCGCCCAAAACAGATGAGATCCTTCATTCAGCGCGCGGTCGCCGTTGTAACCATAATTGCCGGAATCGGTGCGTAGATGGCCTTCGTACCAGATGGCCAATTCCATCGCGAGCGGCGGAAACAAGGTTGGTTCCACGCCGCCAAAACGCAAGCCGGTGCGAACGCTGAAATCGGCGTGGTCGTTCGGTAATTGAAAGTTAGGCGCGGTATCGTCATTGCGACTGTAAAATGTGTAATGGGCGGCCCCGCGCAGAACCAAGTTCAAAGGGATTTGGTCGCTGGGATTGAATAGATGATAAATATTAGCCGAGATTTCCGCGCCATCACCTTCGAATGATTCTTCCGGCAGATATTTCCCCTGACGAATTTCGTTGTAATCATCCGCAAAGCCGCCTCCAGCCATGCCGATGCCCAGATCGGTGTTCGGCCCGAGTAGATGATTGAATCCCAATTCTGAATCCAAATAGACCGGAGCCACAGCGAGGCGCAAGGTCAAGTTTGTCCGTAAGAAGTCCGGCTGGTTGTGATAATAAAACGCGTAGGCGGCGATCGGTTGGCGGCCTTCGTAAGCGCCGTTATAGCCAAATTGGATCAGGTCGCGCTGGACTGGGTCAATTTGTGCCCACGCAGAAATCGGAGCCAGCAGCAGGGCCAGCCATAAAAATGTGCGCACAATTTTTTCCACGGGGTTTTTCGTAACGGAAAAGCTATAAATCAGCAAGGGGATTCAGCGCCTTTTAAATGAAGAAAAGAGCTGAAGTAAGAGGAAAAGCGCCACCTGGATGGGTTAAACCACCAAGACACCAAATTACCAGTCGGGCAGGCATTTTTCACAAAATTAACCGAATTAACCAAATAAAATGAATCCTGCATCATCTGGTTAATTATGTCTCAAATTGAACGGAGCGGCGGCGGTCCGTTGCCAAACGATACGCTGGACACTGTGCCATTTTTTCGGCTTACTATGGCGAATTTAATTTCGCCGATGTCATCACTCAACGCTGAAAAACTCGCCCAAGCCAAGTCGCTCGGATTTTCCGACCGCCAGATCGCCCATTTGACCGGTTCCACCGAGGATGCCGTGCGCGCCGAACGCAAAAAAATTGGCCTCGTTCCCAGCTATCGCCTGGTGGACACCTGCGCGGCGGAGTTCGAAGCCTACACGCCTTATTATTATTCCACCTATGATCGTGGCGATGACGAGGTCAAAAAGAATGTCGCCAAGAAAGTCATGATCCTCGGCGGCGGTCCGAACCGGATCGGGCAGGGGATTGAATTTGATTATTGCTGTGTGCACGCGGCGTTTGCGCTCAAGGAAGATGGTTTTGAAACCATCATGGTGAATTCCAATCCGGAAACGGTTTCAACGGATTACGACACCAGCGACAAATTGTTTTTTGAACCCCTCACGCTCGAGGACGTGTTACACATTTACGAACGCGAGCAATGCTGGGGTGCGATCGCGCAATTCGGCGGCCAAACGCCGTTGAACCTCGCGCTGGGTCTGCAAAAAAATGGCGTCAATATCATCGGCACCTCGCCGCAGAGCATTGAAATTGCCGAAGACCGCAAGCTCTTCGCGGCCATGTTGAACAAGCTGGAAATCCCGCAGCCACCGAACGGGCTCGCAACGAATGCGGAAGAAGCACTGGTCATCTCCAAGCGCCTGACCTATCCGGTTTTGGTGCGCCCGAGCTTCGTGCTGGGCGGTCGCGCGATGCAGATCGTTTATTCCGACGCGGAGCTACAGCATTATATGAAATTTGCCGTCGAGGCGTCGCCGGAACGTCCGGTGCTCGTGGACAAATTTCTCGAAGACGCGACGGAAGTGGACGTGGATTGCATCACCGACATCGGCCTGCCGAATGGCGGGACGATTGTAATCGGCGGCATGTTGGAACACATCGAATTTGCCGGCGTGCATTCCGGCGACGCCGCGATGGTGCTGCCGCCGCATACGTTGTCGAAAACGGTCATCGCCACGATCCGTAATTACACGCACGCGATGGCGAAGGAATTGAAGGTCGTCGGCCTGATGAATGTGCAATACGCCGTCAAAGGTGACACGGTTTATGTACTGGAAGTGAACCCGCGCGCTTCGCGCACGGTGCCGTTCGTGAGCAAAGCCATCGGCAAACCGCTCGCGAAACTGGCCGCAAAAGTGATGGCCGGAAAAACGTTGAAAGAACTTGGGTTCACCGAGGAAATCTGGCCGGAATATTGGGCGGTGAAAGAATCGGTCTTCCCGTTCAATCGTTTTCATGGGCAGGACATTTTGCTCTCGCCGGAAATGCGTTCCACCGGCGAAGTCATGGGGCTCGATGCCGATCTCGGCGTGGCCTATGCGAAATCACAGATGGCGGCGAACTCGCCGCTGCCACTGGGCGGAAGAGTATTCATCAGCGTCAGCGACATGCACAAAGGCGAAGCTGCTGCGGTAGCGGGCGAATTTGCCAAGCTCGGCTTTGAACTGGTGGCCACCAGCGGCACGGCGGCTGTTTTGGAAAAAGCCGGTTTGAAAGTGGAGCGCACGCTCAAAGTATTGGAAGGCCGTCCCAACGTGCTCGATCTTTTAAAAAATAAAGAGATCCAATTTGTCATCAACACGCCCAGTGGCGCCGCGCCGCGCGAGGACGAAGTGAAAATCCGGACCACCGCCGTTTATACCGGCACACCGATCGCGACAACGTTGAGCGGCGCCAAAGCCGCCGCGCGTGGTATTGCCGCGTTGAAAAAATCCGGCTACGAAGTGAAGACGTTGCAGGAATATCTCTGACCGCCGATCTGAAGCGATTGGGCCTGATGGACTAATTTTGACAGCCAAGCCATCCGGCATTAATTTCGGACATGTCAGAATTTTCCAAACCGTTGCCACCGGCCAAAGTTGCGGCGGCGGCGCCCGCCGAAAAGAGCAGCTCGCCGCCGCGCATCCATCCGCGCGATCCACTGCACGGCGTCACGTTGGAAACGGTCGTCACCACGCTCGTCGAGCGGCATGGCTGGCTGGCGATGGGCCAACGCATTCCAATTCGCTGCTTTCAATTCAATCCTACCCTCAAATCCAGCCTGACTTTTTTGCGTAAAACGCCTTGGGCGAGACAAAAAGTTGAGCTTTGGTATTTAAGCGAACTTTGATCATGAGCCTTGCGGGAAAAATATGAGCAGCCGGGAACGTATTCCTACTGATGGCGGAACCGCTTTAAGCCAGCAGCCATTTGCCGCGTTATCCAGTGAAGGGCTTGCGGCTGGGCCGGAGGTTGTATCGCCGCCTAGTCCAACAGTCAAAACGGGTCGCTCTGTGCCCAATAAAAATCGTGGTCGGGTGGACATCATTCGTCAGACCGCGGGACGCGGTGGTAAAACGGTGACCGTCGTCAAAAATTTTGTGGGTATCGGCCTTCCGGAAAAAGAAAAACTCGCGAAAGCCATGCAGCGTGCTTGTGGTACGGGTGGCACGGTCAAGGACGGCCAGATTGAAATCCAGGGCGACAAGCGGGAAGAAGTGGCGCGGATTTTGACTGAGGCTAATTTTCGGCCGGTCTTCGCCGGTGGCTAGAGGATATTGAACGAAATTCTCGCCGCTCGTAGGTAATCGGCGAGCATGCGAAGAGTGTCTTCATCCTCGTCGTCATCGTCATGCTCGTCCTTGTTTTTGTCTGTATTTTTTAGTTAGAGACTCCTCACGTCGTCTCCTACAAGATCAGAGTGAGTCAATCTGTTACGCCAACAATTCCTGAATTTCGTCCCAGCTTAACGCCGCTGCGAACTCTTCTTCGCCGCCGATGGTGGCTTGAATGATTTCGCGTTTGCGGTTTTGCAACGCCAGAATTTTTTCTTCCACGGTGTCGCGCGTGATCAGTTTGTAGCTCGTCACCACCTTGGTCTGGCCGATACGGTGCGCGCGGTCGGTGGCTTGATCTTCCGCTGCCGGATTCCACCATGGATCAAAATGGATCACCGTGTCCGCCCCGGTAAGATTCAGGCCGACGCCGCCGGCTTTCAAACTGATGAGAAAGATTGGGATTGTGGTGTTTGTCTGAAATTTTTCCACCACGGCGGCCCGATTGGTCGTCGAACCGTCGAGATAACAGAATTCGATCTTCTCAGCCGTGAGTTTTTCTTTCAGCAACGCCAACATGCCGGTGAACTGGCTGAACACCAACGCCCGATGGCCGCCGTCGATCACTTCTTCCAGCAACTCGCCAAATAATTCTAATTTTCCGGAAGCGCCTGCCGGTTTGGTATCCGCCAATTGCAATAATCGCAAATCGCAGCAAATCTGTCGCAGCCGTAACAGGGCGGTCAACACGACGATCCGGCTTTTGGCGAGGCCTTGTTCGCCGGTCGCTTCGAGTACTTCCTTGCGGCTGGCTTCGATGACTTGCTGATAGACCCCGCGTTGTTCGGAGGTTAATTCGCAGAAAGAAACCTGTTCCAACTTGGCCGGTAAATCTGCTGCCACTTCTTTTTTGAGGCGGCGCAAGAGGAATGGCTTCAGGCGTCGGGCCAATCGTGCCTGCGCTTCCTTGTTTTTCTCTTTGGCGATTGGCAGTTCGTAACGTTCCCGGAAATCTTTGGCTGATCCCAGATAGCCCGGCATAAGGAAATCGAAGATGGACCATAGATCCAATACTGAGTTTTCCATCGGCGTACCGGTAAGCACCAGTCGGTGTTGCGATTTCACGGCCTTGACCGCTTGCGCGTTTTGGGTCTGGCGGTTTTTGATATGTTGCGCTTCATCGAGCACGACGGTATCAAATTCCTGGCCGCGATATTTTTCTGCATCGCGCCGGATCAAGGCATAGCTCGTCACGACGATATCGCTGGTGGCGATGCCGGCAAATTTCGCGTGCCGTTCCGGGCCATGCAAGGCGAGCACTTTTAAGTGCGGCGTGAATTTTTTAACTTCTGCCACCCAGTTGAAAACGAGGCTGGTGGGACAGACGATTAAATGTGGATTGCAGATTGCGGATTGCGGATTGGAGTTGGACGCGAGTGAGCTTGCATTCGCCATTCCCCATTCGCCATTCCGCAATGAATGTAAAAATGCCAGGGTTTGGAGCGTCTTACCCAAACCCATTTCATCGGCCAGGATGCCGCCGAAACCGTTCGTTCGTAAAAATTGCAACCACGCCACACCTTGTTTTTGGTAAGGACGCAACACGGATTCGAGCGGGCCCAACGGCGGGCATGCCAGTTTCGCTTCACCGCTTTGTTTGGCAGCGCGATCACGCCAGGCGCTGGGCGCAGCCACTTTCCAATCACCATGCTGCCGCAAGGTCGCTTCTAAAAACCCGGCTTGCACGTTGTTGATACGATAGCCAGTCGCGTTTTGTTGCGGTGCGCAATCCAGCAGGACTTCTTGTAATTCTTCAACGGCACCGGTATCGATCACCGCCATTTTTCCGTTTTTCAAACGCGTATGATTCTGGCCGGACAAGATCAACCGCTGGATGTCCGCCTGCGAAAAGGTTTCACCTGTGCTGGCACTGAACACGACGCCGAGATCAAACCATTGCACGCCGGATGACGTGATCTGAAACTGCGGTTCCACCCGTTCAATATTTTTTAACGTGCGATTTTCCAATTGTTCGTCGAGCGTAACGTTCCATTCACGCTGCAATTTTGGAAATTCGCGCGCCAGAAAATTCAGCACGGCACTCTGTCCGGTCAGTTGCATTTTTCCCTGGGCATCGGGGGCGGCAAAGCCGCTGCGTTGCAATCGTGACCGGGCGGCGCTTTCGGCGGAAAAATCCCGCGTGGAATAGCGGGTGGACACTTCAGGATCCGGCAGCCATACATTTTCATCGGCCGCCGTCACTCCGGCGGTCATGATCCGCGGACCGTAAGCGCATTGTAGTAGCGCACTCAACTGCGTGAGCCCGCCCTTGAGCGCGAGAAGAAAGCGTGGCGCCTGCGGTTCCAACGTGAAGTCTTCCAGCTTGAAATTAGTTTCAATGCCGTTGGCCAGCAGTTGCGGCCAATGTTGACTTAAAAATGACGGTATTTGTGCGCGCGGCACGCGGACGGGGGCCCGAAAAATATCTCGAGCCACGGGGGGCAAGCCGAGCGGTTGCAACGTCTGCTTTTGCCAGATCCAATCACCAACGAGAATTGGCGATGAAGTCTGGTCTTTTAATGACAAAACGATTTCACCATTCACCTCCAAAGCGGCGCGCAACGGCAACTGGTATGGTGTCTTGGTGACAGTGACGGGGTGGTTTTTCCCCAAGGTCAAATTTTCAAACCCCGCCAGCAGCGGGAGCAAGGAGGCGAAATCTTTTACCTCTTCTATTTGCAGGATGGCGGGAGTCTCGCCCCGCGTCAGGGTTTCGACATGATCCATGATCGCATTCTCCGAGGCAGAAAACGTGAACGCGCGATTTTTTGGCAATACGTTCAAAGGCGAGCGTCCACCGCTCCATTTTGCCTCGAACACAAGCATGATTTTGCCGCGCGCCACCGCTTGGTCAAAATTTGGCGGCAGGATCAGGTATAGTTCCGCAGCTTCGCCACCGTCAGCGCGGCGGAGGTCGGAAACTTTTTTGGCAGGAGATTTTGCCGGCACCGGGGTTTCAGCCGCAGTTTTAATGGTTCCACCTTGGGATTTGAGCCAGTGCAGGCCGACCGCCACAACGTGCACACAGATTTTTCCCCATTGCCTGGAATCGCGGCAGTTGCAAAGATTCTCGATGCTGGCCCGATTATGGATTACCAACGACGCCCGGAACGACTCACCGCCGCCCTGTACCACGCCACGCAATAATGGGGGTGCCCAATGCGAACTCAGCACGTAGCCTTGGGCCAGATAGGCGCGTGCTTGTTTCATCACGTCCCAACCGGCGGCTTCGCTAAAAAGTTTTTCGTCAAGTTCCACGGACATTGGCCCATCAATATGCGGACAGGATGCGCGGGTGAAAATGATTAAAAATCAGGTGGTTTATCAAATCATGCGACGGCCACTATTCAAAACGTTCCACATCGTTTAAACTCCAGTGGTATGGCAATTCTTGGCAAACGTAACATTCTCTCCATCGTGCGCGCTTCCCAGCCCGGCCTTTATCTGGACGGCGGCCCGCTGGGCGAGATTTTGCTGCCTGGCCGTTACATCCCTAAAGACATTGCGCCCAAACAGAAGCTTGATGTTTTTGTCTACCGCGATTCCGAAGACCGCCTGGTGGCAACCACGGAAACTCCGAACGCGATGGTCGGCGAATTTGCCTACATGAAAGTGATCAATGTGCATCAACAAGTGGGCGCATTTTTGGATTGGGGTCTGGCGAAGGATTTGTTGCTGCCTTTTCGTGAACAGGAATTTCCGGTGCAAATCGGCGATTGGGTGGTCGTTTATGTCGGGGTTGATACGAAGAGCGGCCGCATCATCGCGAGCACGCGTCTGGGCTGGCATCTGAGCCGGGACACGCCGGCTTATCGTGACGGACAGCCGGTCAATTTTTTCATCACGGGCAAAACGCCGCTGGGCTACACCGCCATCATCGAAAATGCCCATCGTGGTTTGCTCTATAAAAACAATCTTTTCGCCGCGCTCAAGATCGGCGCCAAGCTGAAAGGCTTTGTGCGCAAGGTTAACGCCAACGGAAAGATTGATTTGAGCCTGGATGCCGCTGGCTATAAACGCGTCGCGCCCCTGACGGAATTGATCGTTAAAGAACTTGAAGAAAACGGTGGCAAGCTGAATTTTGACGACGACAGTTCACCCGCGTTGATCCGCCAGAAATTTAACGTCAGCAAAAAGGCGTTCAAACAGGCGCTCGGCAAATTATACAAAACGCGGCGCATTGAATTTCTGAAGCCGGGCGTCAAATTGCTCGAAAACACTGAATGGTCGCCGGGAGCGGCTGCGGCAAAATATAGCGATGAGAAACGGACTCGTTAGATGATATGAAAATTAAGCGCGTCCTTTGTTTTGTGTTTCTTTTGTCTGGTTTTTATTCAGCATTCGCATTCGCTTATTTCATCCAATTGAAACCGGCTGACATGAAGTCCTATCCGAATATTCTCATTCAATCTGAACGAGATCCTAATCCGTACATCCGTGATTTTCAGGTGGTCCTTTTACCGCAAAGAAATTTCCCGAATTCGAGTTCCCAAGGTATTCTTGAAATTTATGACCAAACCAATCGTTTGGCAGAGTGCGCGGTTGATGGAATCCTGTTATCAGGCAGTTTAAAAACGGGTTGGAATAACATGTTTGAAAATGAATATTACATGGCTATGACCAATCATTTCCATAGACCGCTGGCAGGCGCAAAAATTTTCACGTTTCAGGTCGCGACGAATCTGCTGGCGACTTCGGGATTTACCTTATGCGGTGATGACGATGTTCAGGTTTCATATTCATTTCATCTCAAAGATTTCAGTGATGACAAATAAACTCATCGTTTACTTTGCCTATGATGAAATCTGAAGCGCCCGCGCTGCTCCCACTGCTCAAGCAATACTTCGGTTTTGCTTCTTTCCGCCCCTTGCAGGCGGAAATCATCCGTGACGTGCTGGCAGGCAAGGATGTTTTCGCACTGTTGCCGACGGGCGGCGGTAAATCGCTTTGCTTCCAATTACCTGCGCTGGCGCAGGATGGTTTGACGGTCGTGGTTTCGCCCCTCATCGCGTTGATGAAAGATCAGGTGGATGCGTTGCAAGCCAGCGGCATCGCGGCGACGTTTTTGAATTCTTCGCTGGCTCCGGGCGAATCCCGCGAGCGGTTGCGCGGCTTGCATACGGGAAAATTTCGATTACTTTACGCCGCACCCGAGCGACTGATGTTGTCCGGCTTCCTTGAGGATCTGAAACGCTGGAATGTGCGCCTGATCGCCGTGGACGAGGCGCATTGCATCAGCGAATGGGGGCACGATTTTCGTCCGGAATATCGCCAGATCGCGTCCTTGCGCGGCCATTTTCCCAACGTACCGGTAATGGCACTTACGGCGACCGCCACCACGCGCGTGCGCGAAGACATCATCAAACATTTGCAGTTGCACGAGCCGAACTGCTATGTCGCCAGTTTTAACCGGCCGAACCTGACGTATCGTGTGCTGCCAAAAAGCAAGCCTTACGACCAGGTTTTTGCCTATGTCCGGGCGCGACCCAAGGAATGCGGCATCATTTATTGCCAATCACGCAAGGCGGCGGAGAGCGTCGCCGACCGTTTGAATGAAGATGGCGTCCGGGCGAAACCGTATCATGCCGGCCTTACACCCAAGCAACGCGCCGATCATCAGGAACTTTTTCTGCGTGATGAGGTGCGCGTGATCTGCGCCACCATCGCGTTTGGCATGGGCATCAACAAGCCCAACGTACGCTTCGTCATCCATTACGATCTACCCAAGAACATTGAGGGTTATTATCAGGAAACCGGCCGGGCTGGCCGTGATGGTTTGCCGGGCGAATGCGTGCTGTTGTTTAGCGCAGGCGATGTGGTGAAGCAAACGACATTCATTGATGAAAAGCCGAATCCAGATGAGCGAAAAATCGCGCGCGAGCAATTACAACAAATGGTGCACTACGCCGAATGTGCGAGTTGCCGGCGCCGTGAATTGCTGGCGTATTTCGGGGAAAATTTCCGTGCCGCGACTGACCAATCGGCCAGCCCAATCGAGGACAATTGCGGCGGCTGTGATAATTGCCTTTCACCGCGAGCGACATTTGACGGCACACTGGCGGCGCAGAAGTTTTTGTCGTGCGTTTTTCGTATTCGCGAAAAAAATGGTTTTGGTGTTGGGCTAAACCATGTGGTCGAAGTGCTCACCGGGGCCGATACGGATAAGATCCGCAAATGGCAGCACACGCAGTTATCCACCTACGGTATCGGCAAGGAGCACAGCCGGCCGGAATGGGGGGCTATTGGGCGCGAATTGGTGCGGTTGGGTTTCGTGCGGCAGACGACGGAAAAGTTCAGTGTGCTGGAACTTACGAACGCCGGAGCGACGATCCTCAAACAGCGTACGAAAGTGACATTGACCCGACCGGTGACCGTGCCAGAGGCGCCAGTGCATCGTGCCGGGGAAATCACCTGTGACGAGGCACTGTTCGAAAAATTACGGCAGTTGCGCAAAACCCTGGCGGACGAACGCGATGTGCCGTCCTACATCATTTTCTCCGACGTCACTTTACGGCAGATGGCGCGGAATTATCCGCAAGGTGCATCTGATTTCGCGCGGATCAGCGGAGTGGGCGAAAAGAAATTGCGCGAGTTTGGCGATCTGTTTCTCGGCGAAATCACCGCGCATTTACAAGCGAATCCGCGCCAGCTATTTGCGGAAGAAACGTATGTTCCGCCGATGTCGCAGCGTTCCAAGCTGGGCGATACCGCCCGGGAAACGTTACGCCGTTTTCAGGCCGGTGAATCCGTGGCGCAGATTGCCGCCAGCCGGGGGTTGACGGCAGGCACGATTTTTGGCCACCTCGCCACGGTGATTGAATCCGGAGAAAATATTGATTTAAACCAGCTTGCCAGCGTCGAAGCGCAAAGCGAAATCGCCGCCGCTTTCAAGAAAACTGGCTGGGGCAATCTCGTGGGCGCGCGCGAATTGCTGGGCGAAAAATATGATTACGGCCTGCTGCGGATTTATCGCGCAGTGGCGAATCAGCGGTAGAGGCTGGCTAAAACTGCTGCTAAATCGTCCTCATGCTCATCGTCATCCTCGTCCTCACCGGTTAAATTCGAAGATGAGGATGAGGCCGACGATGAATCAGATGCTAGATTATTGCGCCAAACTCATGGACGGTGGCGCAGCATTGAGCGCGCTACCCCATTGCGGGTTTGGCTTTGGTCCCATTTCAAAAACAAATTTTCCGCCATTGGCGATGTCAGCGTGGCTGAACCACGGTTTGTTCCACGGCTGGCCATTCAGTGTGGCAGACTGGATATAGCAATTGTCTACGGAATTATTCTTTGCCTGGATGACCAGGTCTTTGCCGTTGCCCATGTGAACGGTGACTTCGTCAAAGATGGGCGAACCGATGATGTAATCCGGGCTGGACGGATCAACCGTATAAAATCCCATCGCGCTGAAAACATACCAGGACGACGTGGAACCCTGATCGTCCATGCCGGGATACGCCAAACCGTATTTATCACTGCCATACATAAGGGCCAGGATCTTACGGATGAGTTCCTGTGTCTTCCACGGCTGGCCGGCGTAATCGTAGTAGTAAGCCGTCTGTTGATCCGGCTGGTTGCCCTGGCAGTACATGCCGATCATGCCGGTGACATCGCGGGCGATGCCTTTCGGGGCGTAAGGCGTGTTGAAAAAGGTGTCGAGTTTCTTAAGAAAATTTTTGCGGCCACCGACCAGATTGATCAAGCCTTGCACGTCATGTGGGACGAGCCAAAAATTTTGCCAGCCACTGGCTTCCTTGCTCATGTAGTTGTAGTAAGGCTCCACGGGATCATACGGCGAAATCCACGAACCATCAGGATTCCGGCCACGCATGAAACCAGTCGAGGGGTCGAACACGTTGGTGTAGTTGTGTGCGCGGGCCAGGAACATTTTGTAATCGTCATCTTTGCCGAGCTTTTTCGCGAATTGAGCGAGCGCATAATCGTCCCAACTATATTCCAGAGTTTTATCCACGCCCGCATGGCCGCCGGCTTCCGGCGGACTGGGGTGTTCCATGAAATCATCGTGGACCCAGCCGTTCTTCAGATATTCCGCCAGATCGCCCCGCGGTCCGGCAGGGTCCATGGCGTTCTTGCGGAGAAATTCATAAACCGAGGCATAATCAAAAGGCAGGCCGCGTTCCCAGTCGCCCAAGTACATGAACACGGCGTGATCGCCATAAAATGAAGTGTGCATCCAGCCGGATTCGCGCGCCATTTCCAGGTGCGTGCGGAGGATATTGGTTTTGACCTCCGGTTCCAGCAACGTCAGCAGGACGATCTGATTGCGGCCGGTATCCCAGAAAGCGATCGGGCTGTAGCGGTCGTATTCGGCTACCTGACCATCCGCATTACGTCCATGTGATGGCGTGCCTTTTTTGGTGATGAGGCGCGGCGTGAGCAATGAGTTGTAGAGGGTGGAGTAAAATAATTCGCGCTGGTGTTCCGTGCCGCCTTTGACCTCGATTAGGCTTAATTTTTCGCGCCAGAGATTTTGGGCGGTTTCCCGTACGCGATCAAAATCAGCGGGATCAGCGTTGAGTTGGGTCTGAGCGCTTTCAAAGGAACGTCCAGTAGTGATGCGGACCAGGATGGGTTCGGCTGCCGTCGTGGAAAATTCGAGATAGGCGCCAGCGTAACTGCCGGAAATAGAGCGCGCACCAGCCCGCACCGAGTCGTCGCGTCGGACCCGCGCACCTTCCAGTCGCGGTTGATTTTGGCGGAAGGTGCCGAATGACTTGAACGGCTTGGAAAATTCCGCAACAAAGGCACGGCCACCGCGCCCGCGGACCGTGTGATCCCCCACGATTTCAATGCTGTTATCACCTGCGCCCAAATCAATCAACACGGCCCCGCGTTCGGATTTGGGAAAGGTGAAACGATAATAACCCGTGCGTTCCGTGGTGGTCAGTTCGGTGCGAACCTCGCTGTCGGGAAAAAACACCGAGTAATATCCAGGTGACGCTTTTTCCATGTCCTTGTCATAAGGCGACGCGTAGGTGCGGTCCGGCGGGACGTTCCAATCGCCCACCACCGGCATGATCGTCAACCCCGGCATCGGTGCGGAAAAGCCCAGCATCGTCCGACGTGAATGGACGTACGGAAAAATGATGCCATGGTTGCCCGCCGCTTCGGTCAGGTCCTTATTGATGGGGCCAAGAATAATATCGCGATGGGGCAGAGCCGGGCCGGGATAGGTAAATCCCGAATACGCTTCTTCGCCGGGCGGCGGCGCATTTCCCAACAACACTGGATTATCCAGCGACGCCGTACCAACCAATGGATTGGCATAATCCACCGGCGTTTTGTCGGCCAATGACTCAGTGACCAGGCCGCCGAACAACAGTGCGGCAATCAACCCTTTCAAAGAAAAATGATGAATCATGGAAGGATGATAAACGGTTTCGCCGTCATCCGTAAACCTTTACCAACGAATGTTGCCACAATCTGACGGTTCTAATTATTGTCGTTACGAAACGGTTTCCGTAGCTTTTTCCGTGCGCAGCACTCGGAAGGGATGTGTCCAGCGGTCAATCCGGCAGGCCGGGCGATAATCACAATAATCACACGCCGTTACACTACCTTTACGATAAGGATCCACTTGGGTCGCGCCCGAAAAAATGTTCTGCCCGATCATGCGCAATTGATCTTCAACCTGATCAAGCAGTTTTTGAAATTCCGCCCGCGGCAGGGCTTCCTTCGAATTTTTGCTGATGGAGCCATCTTTGTTCCGGCTGAATTTGAATTGATCCGCCGCACTTGCCGCGTCCAATTTATCCAGCGCGCCACTGTCAAATCTTCCCAAGTGCCGGTACGACTCGCGCCGCGATTCATCGGCATTGCTCAATACTTCGGTGCGCGAATCACCGTTGCCCTGCTGCCCGCGCAGATTGACGTAGAAAACGCCGGCAGGAATAATTTTCCCGACCCCCAGCACCGACTCAGGCCAGCGCCGCACCGTGGTGAGGTACGCCAGCAATTGCAGTTGGATACCGTGCGCGATCAGAACCGGGTCCAGCTTGCGCTGGCTGGATTTATAATCCATCACCACCGCCAGCGTGGAATCACCGGCGCGACAGAGGTCTATTCGATCAATCTGGCCGCGCAGTGCCAGTCGCTGTCCGCCACCAAGATCAATTTCCAATGCGGGCGCCGCTGTTTCCTGCCCAAATGCGAACTCCGCTTTAACTGGATCAAATTCATATTGCCCGCGCATCCAGGTGATGAGCGTGCCGACAAAATCCTGTAACGCGGTTGTCAAAATCCGCGCGTCAAAACGGGTTTGCGCATCCACATTCAACAAGCCACCGCGATGGGTGGGCTGCAATTCCGTGGCAATTTTCGCGATGCGTTCCCGGGCTTCCGCCGGCACGAGATCGCGCCAACGTTTGTTTTCTGCTACGAGCTGGTCATGAAAGGTTTTAAGGATTTCATGCTGAAACGTGCCGCGTTCGTGGGCATCCAATTCGAACATTTTCCGCTCATTGGCGCGCAGTCCGGAATGGACAAAAAAGCGGAACGGGCACTGGGCAAATTGTTCAAGCCGGCTGACCGATGATTTCAAAACCGGGCCATATAGCTTTTCGGCGACGGCGGGCGGCAGATCTTCCGTTGGCTCCGGTTCGTGCAATTGCTGCAAATTGTCTGCGAGCGATCGGAGCGCGGGCAGGGTCAGTAATTTTTGCCAGTGTTTGATCGTCTGGTCGTCCGGCGGTGCCGGCTCTGACCGGTTGACAATTTTTTCCAACGGCAGGATCAATTCATTCGTGCTTTCGGCATCGTGCCAATGGCGCTGGACACTAAATTCTTGAACCCGGAGCCCGGGAAAAATCTTTTGGAACTGCGCGATGAATGGCGATGGATTTTGTGCGCGGCCGTCACCACGTTGTCGCGAAAAGGTTACGGCCAGATTTTCATTTGCGCGGGTACAGGCGATGTAGCCGAGGTAGCGCTCGCGGGCAAGCTGATCAAAAATATTCGGGCCCAGCGCGATATTTTGCTGCTCCAACTCGTCGCGGTCGGAATTTGTCAGGATGGTTGGGGCGCGCGGCACAGCTGGAAAGACGGATTCATTTACGCCTAGCACGAGGGCCAATTTCAGATCTGGGTTGCGTGCCCGATCAATGGCGCCGATCAGGACTTCATCCAGTACCGGCGGAATGACACCTACGGTTAAGCCCGCAAGGCCGGCATCTAAAATTGGCAGCCAATCGCGTAAATCCAATGCTTCCTGCGGGAATGCCAGGATAAGGTTATCCAGCCAGGAATTCATCTGTTCCCAAACAGTGGTATGAATGGTGGAATGTTGATCGCCGGTCATCGCGGTTTCTTCATCTGTCGTCCAACGTTCCAGGATCATTTCTACTTTCAAGTCCTGCCAAAGATCGCGGAGAAATCCGGCCAGTTGCACGCCGGTCGGATGAAAGTTTGATTTGGTCAATTGCGTGGACAGATGTTTGAACGGTGGCGCAATTTTTTCGCGCAGTTGTTCGAGCGGTTCATCGGGCAACGGTTCGCGCCAGGCTTTGCCGCGCCAGCCATATTCCAAGGCGGCGTTTTCCAGCCGGTCAATGTCCGATTCATTCGCGGGGCAAAACCCGGCCTTGAGCGCGGCGAACCAGTCATCGTGCTGCCAGTCAAAAGCCACAGTACGAAGCGCGTTGCGGGTGAGCTCGGCGAGCGGGTGATGGGCGACGCTTTCACGGCGGTCGAGAAAAAATGGCAGGCCGTAGCGATGAAAGGTTCGCGCGAGCGGTTTATGATAATCATCCAGATTGCGGACGAGCACGGCGCACTCGCGCAGCCGGTTGCCAGCGCGAATGAAGCGCAGAACTTCCCGTGCCGCAAACACGGCTTCGGCTTCAGGATTTTGACAGGCGATCAGGCGGAACGCCGGCTCGGGATCTTGGGAGCCAGCCACCGGGGACTGATTGGGCTGCGCCCAGTTTCTTTCCAAACGGGCCAGCGCGTGATTTTCCGGGAAACGATTCATTGGCGGCGTGCGCTCCAGCGTGACGATGCTGATTTCGCAATCCGGCAAGTTTGCCAGCCGGGCGCGGCATTGTTGAAACGTTTTACCGATGGCGGACCAGATGGAAAGCCAGGAGCCTTCGGCCGCGGCCGCGGTCTCAAGGCAGAACGCCAGCGTTGCCCCGGTGCAAAACGGCGTGATGGCGGCGAGAAAATCCAATTCCTGCGGCGTCATCTCGGCAAAGCCATCCAACCACAAATTTTCAATTTTCAGCTTTGAACTTTTCGCCGGCGTTTCCGCGCGCAACGCCTGCGTGGCGAACTCCAGCAGACGGTTTGAATCTTGTAGTTCATGTTCCGCCAGCCAGCCTTCGTATTTTTCCAATAGTAACGCGAGATCGAGCAGTTTATTTTTAAGTTCTGCGCGCAAGGTTTTGGCTTTGATCAACGCGCGCAGTTTGGCAGGTGTGAATTGGTGCTGCTGCAATTCCGCCAGCAGCGAACTTAATTCCAGCGCAAATCCTGGTCGCCGGGCGCTTTTATCAAACAATTTTAGATCATCTGCATGACGCGACAGCAGGGCGCGTAAGACCATGACCCGGCCTTCGGCGGAAAGGATTTTCGGTGGCGCCAGGTTGAGGCGTTCAAAGATGAATTGCGCGAGGCGTTCAAAGGAAAGTATGTGCAGACGGGTGAAACCCGACAGGGAATCACTATCAACGGCAGTCAACAATTGCCGTTCGATCTGGAACGTGGCTTGTTTGGGTGCAAGAAAAACCAGCGGCAGGCCGGCGGGATTGGCGTGCAACGCGGCGCGGATTTCCGCCAGGCAGCGGAAAGTCTTGCCGCTGCCGGCCGGGCCGAGGAGGAATTGCGCGCGCACACTTGATTTTCATGCAAAGTGGCGGCGGCGCAAAGGAATTATTGCATCAGCATTAAAATTGTTCCTTCGGTTTTGCGGATACGTTAATTTGCCGCGAGCAAAAAATTCAAAGCCATGAGAAATTACCTCCTAGTTGGTCTCAGTGCCCTGGCAATGGCCATGTTTAATGTTCACGGCGCGCCGGTCACCATTGGTGACGTATTCGCACGGCAACCGGTGAACCTGAATGGAAAATGGCACGCCATTGTGGACCCATATGACACGGGCTTTTTTGATTATCGCCATCAACCTTACGATGCCGCGGCCGAAATCACCGGCGGCTTTTCCCTTGATGCGCACGCCAGGGATAAAACGGACCTGATCGAATACAATTTTGACACCAGTCCAACTTTGAATGTGCCGGGTGATTGGAATTCACAAGACCCTAAACTGTTTTATTACGAAGGTTCGGTCTGGTACCGCCGGAAATTTGACGTGACGAAGGCTGTGTCCACTGAACGTTTATTCATTTATTTTGGCGCGGTAAATTATGAGGCGGATGTCTATCTCAACGGCAGGAAACTGGGCCAGCATGTCGGCGGCTTCACGCCGTTCGCGTATGAAATCACCAAACTGGTAAAGGCGAAAAACAACTCGCTGGTTGTGCGGGTGAATAATAATCGTCACGCGGAGGCTGTGCCGACGATTAATACGGATTGGTGGAATTACGGCGGGATCACGCGCGATGTCTTGCTGGTGGAAACTCCGGCGGCGTTCATTGCCAATTTCCGTGTCCGATTGAAGCCCGGCACCACGAACCAGATCGAAGCCAATGTGCAGCTTGATGGTGCGAAAGCCGGGCAGGCGGTGGAAATCTCCCTGCCGCAACTGGGGCTGACTGCAGACGCGCAGGCAGACAAAAATGGCGTGGCCGAACTTGAATTGTCCGCACCGAATCTGCCGTTATGGTCGCCGACCAACCCGGTGTTGCGGGACGTGGTGGTTAATAGTGGCGAAGACGAATTAAAAGACCGGATCGGTTTTCGCACGATCACGACCCGTGGCACGAATATCCTGTTGAATGGCCAGCCAATTTTTCTCCGCGGCATCTCCATCCATGAGGAAAATCCTCTGCGCGGAAACCGCGCCTGGTCCGACGCTGATGCCAAACAATTGCTCGGTTGGGCGAAGGACTTAAACTGCAATTTTGTACGACTGGCGCATTATCCGCACAACGAACACATGGCGCGGCTTGCCGATGAGATGGGCATCATGGTCTGGGAGGAAATCCCAGTTTATTGGACGATCCAATGGACCAACCCCGCGACGCTGGCCAATGCCAAGGCGCAATTAAGCGATCTCATCGCCCGCGACCAGAACCGTGCCAGCGTGGTGGTCTGGTCAGTGGCGAACGAGACGCCGATCAGCGACGCGCGCACGCAATTTTTAAAATCACTGGTGAATGAAGCCCGCGCACTGGACGGCACCCGGCTGGTTTCCGCTGCCATGGAATTTCATGCCGATCCGAAAGATGCGACGCATAAGATCGTGGATGATCCGTTCGGCCAATACACCGATTTGCTGAGTTTTAACGAATATGTCGGCTGGTATGACGGCACGCCGGAGAAAATTGACAAGCTCAGTTGGTCGCTAAAATACGCGAAGCCGGTGTTTATCAGTGAATTTGGTGCGGACGCAAAACAAGGTTTTCATGCGGACGCCCACACCCGTTTCAGCGAGGAATATCAGGCGGAAGTCTATCGCCGCACGTTGCCAATGCTGGAAAAGATCCCCGGCTTCAGCGGTTGCACGCCATGGATTTTGTGTGATTTTCGTTCGCCCCGCCGCCTGCTGCCCGGTGTGCAGGACGGCTGGAACATCAAGGGCTTGATCGGGCATGATGGCAAGAAGAAGCTGGCGTTTGACGTATTGAAAACATTTTACGACGGTAAAGCAAATACCAACAGTAGTCCGATGATTCCGAAAACAAATTAATGATGAAAATTTCCATCCAGGAACTCATGGCCCGCAGCGGTGTGGCCTTCGGCACCAGCGGCGCGCGCGGACTGGCGACGGCCATGACAGATTCAGTCTGTTATGCCTATACGCGCGGCTTTCTGCAATACCTTGAATCCATCGGCGAATTGAAACGCGCTGGTGAGCGTGTGGCCGTGGGCGGTGACTTTCGACCGAGCAGCGACCGGGTGATGGCGGCGGTTTGTCGCGCGGCCGACGACATGGGCTATCCGGCAGTGAATTGCGGCAAAGTTCCCTCGCCTGCCGTCGCACTGTTTGGGTTTGAAAATAAAATCCCGTCCATCATGGTCACGGGTAGTCACATTCCCGATGACCGCAATGGCATCAAGTTCAACAAGCCGGCCGGTGAAGTTTTAAAGGACGACGAGCGCGGCATGAGCAGCCAGGTCGTGGAATTGGATGACGCCTTGTTTGGCGCGGACGGCAACTTTGCGAAGCCCGTCCCGTTGCCGGAAATGTCACCGGCCGCCGGGGAAAACTATGTGATGCGCTATCTTAATTTCTTTGCACATGACGCGTTGCGTGGTGTGCGGGTTGGCGTGTATCAGCATTCCGCCGTTGGCCGCGATGTATTGGTGAAAATCTTTTCGCATCTTGGGGCAGAAGTCACGCCGCTGGGCCGCTCGGATAAATTTATTCCGGTGGATACCGAGGCAATCCGACCCGAAGACGTGGAATTGGCGTCGGCCTGGGCGAAATCAAATACCTTCGACGCACTTGTCTCTGCCGATGGCGACAGCGACCGTCCGCTGGTCAGCGATGAGCAGGGCAACTGGTTGCGGGGTGACATTGCGGGCATTCTGGCGGCCAAATTTTTGGGTGCAGATTCCATCAGCACGCCAGTCAGTTGCAACACGGCGGTGGAAAAATGCGGCTGGTTCAAAACGATCCGCCGCACGCGGATTGGTTCGCCCTTTGTGGTGGCTTCGATGAATGAAGCCTCGGCGGCGGGCGCGCAACGTGTGGTCGGTTACGAAGCGAACGGCGGATTTTTGCTGAATTCAGATATTGAGCGGGGTGGCAAAAAATTACGTGCGTTGCCGACACGTGATGCCGTCATTGTGATGCTGGGGATTTTGCTGCTCGCCAAAGTGCAGGGTAAATCAGTTTCCGAACTGGCAGCAACCCTGCCTGCAAGATTTACGGCGAGCGACCGCATCAAAAATTTTGCGACGGAAAAGAGCGCGGCAATCCTGGCGCGGTTTAATTCCGGCGACGAAGCGGCTGACCGGGTGGCGATTGAAAAAATGTTCGGCGACATTGGCGGGCGCGTCAAAAATTTGAATCGCACCGATGGCTTGCGCATTGTCTTTGAGAATGAGGAAGTGATCCATTTGCGCCCGTCAGGCAATGCGCCGGAGTTTCGTTGCTATGCCGAAGCGGCAATGGAAAAGCGCGCCCGTGACATCGTCGCGGACGCGCTCATGAAAGTTCAGGCGTGAGGCTCAGCGCCAGTGTGCATCCACCCAGACCCGGCGATGGCCGTGATAGGCCCAGCCGCCGCCAACCCAGACGGCTCCGGCGTGCGGGCGTGGTCCCCAATAGCCCGGACCCCAGACCCAGCGCCCGCCATACCAACGATAACCACCACCGACCCAGACATACGTCGGATCAGGTTGGACGGGGATGACTTCCACCGGTGCCGGGGGCAAGGCGGTCGGGTCATTGTAGACGACTTGAGCTTGCGGGACGGTCTGGGTTGGGGGCACGACCACCTGTGCGCCCGGTGCTGGTGTGCTGGGAACCGCCACGGGCACGGTGGCAGGCGGTGGCGCGCCATAAGCGGGCGCCGGTGTGGCATAGACCGGTGCTGGTTGAGTGACGTAAACCGGCCGGTCACGATAGACGACCCGTTCCGCGCAGCCCGCAAAAAGCGGTACCGTGACGGCGATTAAAGCAGTTTTAATTAAAAATGAATGTTTCATATTCAACGGTATTAGACGGGATAGCAGTAAAATCGTTTCAAATTTTCGGTGGAAAATGACGCGCAATTAATGCGCACCGGCTGGCGGCTTCGGGGCGTTTTTGACCTTTTTGAACAGAAAAATCAGGGGAATGCCGGCCAGCGCCAGGAAACCAAACAAGGTAAAGACATCCACGAAGGCCCAAAGGTGGGATTGCTGGTCAAGCGTATTGTAGATGGCGGCATAGGCTTGGGTTTTGGCGGTCACGGGATCGGTGTGTTGTGCCAGCGCCTGCTGCGTGGCGGCAAGGCGTTGTGCAAATGCCGGGTCGGTCGGCGTAAGGTGCCCGACCATGAGTGCCTGGTGTACTTGGGCGCCGCGGGCGAGCATGGTGGTAACGAACGCGATGCCGATGCTGCCGCCAAGATTGCGCATGAGATTGTAAAGGCCGCTGGCGTTGCCGATCTGTTGCTGCGCCAACTGGCTCATGGTGGTGGTGGTCAGCGGTACGAAAATAAAACTAATGGCGATGCCGTTGATGACGCTCGGCCAGATGACATTGATCTGGCTTACCTGAAGATTGATATTGCTCAGCATGAACGAGGAGGTGGCGAGCATGACGAAACCAAAACCGAGCATCCACCGCATCGGGATTTTTCCGACCAGCCGGCCCACGACCAGCGTGGTCATGAACGCTGCAATCCCGCGCGGGCTCAACGCGTAGCCGCTTTGCAACGCGGGGTAGCCCATCAATGTTTGCAGGAAGAGCGGTAATTGCGCCGTTGTGCCGTAAAGAATCGCGCCGAGGGATGTCATCAGGATGACGCCGACGGTGAAGTTCCGGTTTTTGAATACGCGCAGATCCACGAGCGGATGTTCCGTGTGGAATTCCCAGATGATAAAACCGATGAATGAAGCGACGGAAACGGCCGCAAACCAGCAGATCCAATCGGCGCTGAACCAGTCGGCTTCCTGGCCCTTGTCCAAAATGATTTGCAAGGTCGCCAGCCAGATGGCCAGCAAGCCGAATCCGACGAAATCAATGTCCGCCTTTTCGTTGCGCTTGATATAGGGTGGATCTTCCACGGCCCATGACGACATCATCGCGGCCGCGATGCCGACCGGCAGGTTGATGTAAAAAATCCAGCGCCAGGAATAATTGTCGGTGATCCACCCGCCGACGGTTGGTCCCAAGATCGGCGCCACGACGACCCCCATCGCGAACACGGCCATCGCCTGGCCGCGTTTCTGCGGCGGAAAACTTTCGAGCATGATGGCCTGGGCGATCGGCACCATCGCACCGCCGCCGGCGCCTTGCAACACGCGCGCCATGATCAACGTCGGCAAACTCCAGGCCAACCCGCACAACGCCGAGGCGATGGTGAACATCACAATGCACGAGATGAGAACTTTTTTGCGCCCGAAATAATTTCCGAGCCAGCCGGTCATCGGCAGGATGATGGCATTGGAAACCAGATAGCTGGTCAACACCCACGTCGCTTCATCCGTCGTGGCGGACAAGCTGCCGGCGATGTGCGGCAAGGCAATGTTCGCAATGGAGGTGTCCAGCACTTCCATGAACACCGCCATCATCACGCTGATGGTGATGAGCCACGGATTATGGCGCGGATGCCAGGCTGGTTGTGAGGCGTCAGCCATGCGATTACTTCGCGCCGTTCTTCCGGTTCAAAATCAAGCGGAGTACGACCACGATGATTAGCGCCAAAACCGCAGCGGCAATGATCAGGACGAATTTCGGCAGCGTAAAGGAATTGACCTGCACGCTGGGCGTCACGGAAAGTCCCGGTCCGAGGGTGTGACCTTCCGGCAGGGCTTCGTCAAAAAGGATTTTCACCGGCACCCGCTGGACGACCTTGACGAAATTGCCGGTCGCATTCTCCGGTGGCAAGAGGCTGAACTGAGCGCCGCTGCCGGCTTGCACGCTATCCACGTGCGCGCGAAATTTTTGGCCGCCAAGCGCATCCACTTCGACGAGCACCGACTGGCCTTTGCGCATGTTCTCCAATTGTGATTCCTTGAAGTTTGCCACGACCCAGACTTCTGACGGCACGATGGACAGGATCTGCTGGCCGGTTTGCAGGAAATCGCCGGTCTCAACCTGCTTGCGCGTTATGCGTCCGTCGCACGGCGCGTAGATCTTGGTGTAAGATACGCTCAAGTTTGCCGAATCAATGGCCGTTTTCGCCTGTTTGAATTGTGCGAGGACTGAGCCGGCTTCGGCGTAGGCGGCCTCTTTTTGCGCGTCGGCTTCCTTGACCTTGGATTCGTCAGACACCACTTTTTGCTGCGCGGAAATCAAATCGGCTTCAGCTTTGTCCACCGTGGCCTTGGCCTGGTCAAATTCCTGCGCGGAAATCGTCTGGTCTTGATGCAACTTCTGGGCGCGCTCAAAATCTGCTTTGGCCTGCACCTCCGTGGATTGCGCCGCGACGACGTCGGCCCGGGAGGTCAAGACGTCGGCTTCCGCCGTTTTCACTTTTACGCCCATCAGTTCGTAAGCCGCGATGGCCGCCTTGTAGCTGGAATTTTCTGAATCCGCCGCCGCTTGTTTTTGCGCGAGCGTTGTTGTGTAATCTGCCGGGTCAATTTCCACCAGTAGATCATTTGAGTGGATGACTTGATTATCCAAAACATGAACGGCGGCGACCTGGCCGGAAATGCGCGGGGCAACGGAGACGATATGCCCGGCGATGAACGCATCGTCCGTGGATTCGTGGGTCATCGCGTCCATGATGTAATCCAGTGCCACAAACAGCAGCGCCGCGATTACGATCGTCAGCGCGATGAGAAACAGCGGCGACGCCAATGTGCCGCGCGAATCGCTTTTGCCATTAGTTGCGGCGGCGGGTGGGGTCGGCGGGGCAGTAGGCGCGGGATTGGGCGTAGCGGGTGCGTTATCGCTCATATTTTTCTTGGGATTGAAATCGTTTTACGACGGCGCGAAATTCATACGCCGCGAACTGGTAGTCATAATAAATCATCTTTTGACTGGTGTCAAACAGCTGTTTAAATTTGTTGTTTGAAATTAATTTTCACACATAAAACATTGTTAAATGGTTGTTTTAGCCGTCTGCTGCCGCAATTAGCCCCATGAATTCATAATAACGAAATGGATTTAAGCCGGGTGGCAAATGCGCAGGTAAACCAAGCAATCGCTATGATTTTGCGAGGCACGCGTATGCCCAAGCTCTGGCAAACAGGCTTGAAACTTGCGTTTAAACGTTTAGGCTGAGCGCGGTTTTAATTCGAAAACACGGAGCATTTTATGAAAATCCAACATCGCCAAATCTTTGCCGCCATGGTCATGGCTTTACCCTTGCTTGCTGGTTGTAACAAATCAGCGTCGGATGCCGGTGCGCCCAGCGCCACGATCAAAGTCGGTGAATTTGCCTCGTTGACCGGCAGCGAAGCCACCTTCGGCCAGCAATCACATAATGGCACGCAATTGGCGGTGGATGAGATCAACGCGGCGGGCGGTGTGCTCGGTAAAAAAATTGATTTGATCACCGAGGACGACCAATCCCAAGCCGGCCAACCGGCGACCGTTGTTCGCAAGCTGATTTCCAGCGATGGAGTCGTGGCGATCCTGGGCGAAGTGGCATCCTCTCGCTCGCTCGAAGCGGCCCCGATCTGCCAGCAAAATAAGATTCCGATGATTTCGCCCGCTTCCACCAACCCCAAGGTCACCGAGGTCGGCGATTATATTTTTCGCGTTTGTTTCATTGATCCGTACCAAGGCACGGTCATGGCCAATTTCGCCCAAAAGAAACTCAACCTGCACAATGTCGCGGTGTTGAAAGATGTGAAGAGTGATTACAGCCTTGGCCTGGCCAAGTTTTTTATTGATAGCTTTACCAAGATGGGTGGAAAGATCATCGCCGAACAAAGTTACAGCAGTGGCGACAAGGACTTTAACGCGCAACTCACGGCCATCAAGGCGTTAAATCCCGATGGCATTTTTGTCCCCGGTTATTATACCGAAGCCGGTTCCATTGCATCGCAGGCACGCGCACTCGGCATCAGCGTGCCGTTGTTCGGCGGTGACGGTTGGGAATCTTCTTCGTTGGTGCCCATCGGCGGCGCGGCGTTGGAAGGTGATTTTTTCTCCACCCACTATTCCCCGGAAGAAAATTCGCCGGTGGTGCAGGACTTTGTGAAAAAGTTTAAGGCGAAGTACGATGAGATGCCGGATTGCATGGGCGCGCTGGGTTATGATTCGGCGATGATTCTGGCCGACGCGATCAAGCGTGCCGGCTCGACGGACCCGGCCAAGGTTCGCGACGCCATCGCTGCCACAAAAAATTTCCCCGGCGTAACCGGTCAAATTACAATTGATGCCGATCGCAACGCTTCGAAATCCGCCGTCATTCTCACGATCACAAACGGCGTCTTCAAATACGTCGAAACCATTGCACCGTAAGTGAGCCAATAGTTTAAAGTTGAAAAAATCTCTCAACTAACCACCCTCAACCATTGACTGAATTTTTGCAGCAACTGATCAACGGCCTGGCGCTTGGTTCCATTTTTGCGCTCATTGCGCTGGGCTACACGATGGTTTACGGCATCCTGCGTTTCATCAATTTTGCGCATGGTGATATTTTCATGCTTGGCGCGTTCGCCGGCTTTTACCTGGCGCCCAAAATTGCGGCGCTCGTGCCGTTGCCCTCGATTATTGGCGCGGTGATCGTTCTTGGAGCTTCCATGGCGATTTGCGCAGCGCTCGGCGTTGTGATCGAACGACTGGCTTATCGTCCGCTGCGCAAACAGCCAAAGTTGACCATGCTGATCACGGCGATCGGCATCTCGCTGTTTTTAGAATACACCGGGCAACTCATTTTTGGTGCGGCACCCCAAAAATTTCCCGAAATTTTGCCGATGATGGCGATCCCAAAAATCGGCGGCTTGAGTTTCAACAGTAATCAAATCGTCGTCATTCTCGTCACGCTTTTATTATTGATCGCACTCCGCCACATCGTGCTAAAAACCAGAATTGGCACGGCAATGCGCGCCGTTTCGTTCAATCCCGAAGCGGCCGCGCTCATGGGCGTGAACACCAACGTCGTTATTTCTTTCACCTTCGCCCTGGGTTCTGCGCTGGCGGCGGCGGCGGGAGTTTTGTGGTCCATCAATTATCCGGCCATTGATCCGTTGATGGGCATTTTGCCGGGGCTCAAGGCCTTCATTGCGGCTGTCCTCGGCGGCATCGGTAACCTGCCCGGAGCGGCGCTCGGCGGGTTGGTCATCGGCGTGGTTGAAACTTTTGTGAAAGGCACGCGCTATTCGACCTGGGCGGACGCCATCTCCTTTGTCATTTTGATCCTGATCCTGCTCGTGAAACCCTCCGGTTTGATGGGTAAAAAGGAGATCGAGAAAGTATGAACGTTCGGCACGCCAAAATGATTTTACTCGGCGCGGTTGGGCTGAGTTTTTTGGCGTCGTTGTGTTCCAGGCAGATCAATCCTTACTGGCTTTATATCCTATATGACATCGGCATTGGGATTGTCATGGCGGTCAGCCTTAATCTCATCAATGGCTATACCGGCCAATTTTCCCTGGGTCACGCCGGATTCATGGCAGTCGGTGCTTACACGGCCGCCGTCATCACCAATAAATTTGGCGAGTTGAATGTCTTTGCGGCTAACGGAGTTTTCGCTGGTGCGTTGCTTGCGGGTGGACTGGCTGCTGCTGCCACTGGCCTGCTCGTCGGCCTGCCCACGCTGCGGTTGCGTGGCGATTATCTGGCCATCGTCACCCTTGGTTTTGGTGAAATCATCCGGGTCATCGTGCAGAACACCGAAGCAGTCGGCGGTGCACGCGGCTTGAGCGTCATGCATGGCTGGACGAATCTGTTCTGGGCGTTTGGTTTGGCGGCCGTGACGATTTACGTCATCGCCTCACTCGTCAATTCCACCTATGGCCGCGGCTTCATCGCCGTGCGGGATGACGAAGTCGCCGCTGAGGCGATGGGCATCAATCCTACGCGATACAAAGTCACGGCCTTCGTCATCGGCGCTTTTTTTGCCGGCATTGCGGGCGGGCTCTACGCGCATTCAAAACAATTCATCACCCCCAACGGGTTCGGTTTCATGCAATCCATCGCCTTCGTCGTCATGGTCATTCTCGGCGGCATGGGCAATACCATCGGCGTCGTCCTTGCGGCGATCCTGTTGACGTTGTTGCCGGAAGGGTTGCGTATGTTATCCGGCATTCAGCATTTGCCCGGCATCCCCAGCGATCGTCCGCTGGCCTGGATCGGTGATACCCGGATGATCATCTATTCGCTCTTGCTGATCGTCTTGATGCTTACGCGGCCACAAGGCTTATTCAGTTTGAAGAAAACATCCCCGCTGAAATAACCATGCCGCCCTTGCTTCAACTCGATAAAGCCACGATCCGCTTCGGCGGCCTGACGGCGGTATCCGCGTTGGAGTTACAGATCGGCAGCAACGAGCTGGTCGGACTCATTGGTCCGAACGGCGCTGGCAAAACGACAGCGTTCAATCTCATCACCGGCGTTTATCAGCCAACGGAAGGGAACATCCTTTTCGATGGCCAGACTATTGTCGGCAGCAAGCCGTATCATATCACCGCGCGCGGGATTGCCCGGACTTTTCAGAACATCCGGTTGTTTCCGTCGTTGACGGTTTTTGACAATGTCCGCGTGGTTTTTCACCTGCATTTGAAAGGCGATGTGCGGCATGCACTCTGGCGCGGCCGGGGCTATCACGCGGAAGAAAAAGACATCGCCGACCGTGTGCTGGAGCTGCTGGAAATTTTTCAGCTTGGAAAATTTCGGAATGAACCTGCCAAAAGTTTGAGCTACGGCGACCAACGGCGGTTGGAAATCGTCCGGGCTTTGGCCGCCCGGCCCAAATTATTACTGCTCGACGAACCGGCGGCCGGCATGAATGCCACCGAGAAGGTCGAGCTGACGCGGCTGATCCGTTTCATCCGTGAAAAATTTTCCATCGCCATTTTGCTGGTGGAACACGACATGCAACTGGTCATGGGCATCTGTGAACGCATCGCCGTTTTGGATTATGGCGTGAAGATTGGCGAAGGCACGCCGGCGGAAATCCGCCAATGTCCCAAAGTGATCGCCGCGTATTTGGGTGAATAAACCAAAGCCTGAACTGCGGATGAATCCGGTTTTGAAGCAATGTTAGAAATTAAAAATCTGGTCGTTGGTTATGGTGCGATCTCCGCGCTGCACGGCATTTCCTTGTCCGTGCCGGCCGGCAGCATCGTCACGCTTATCGGCAGCAATGGCGCCGGCAAAACGACCACGCTCAAGACAGTTTCTGGCCTGCTCAAGCCCAAATCAGGTGAGATTATTTACGATGGTCAGAATATTTCCGGCCTGCCGCCGCATGAGATTGTGAAGCGCGGTTTGTCGCATGTGCCCGAAGGCCGCATGGTGTTTGCGAATCTTACGGTGCAGGAGAATCTGCAGATGGGGGCGTTTCTGGTGCGCGATAAGAATGTCATCCGCCGTGAACTGGAATTTGTCTTCGCGACATTTCCCCGTTTGCAGGAGCGTCAAAAACAAATCGCCGGCACCTTGAGCGGCGGCGAACAGCAGATGTTGGCGATCGGCCGTGCGCTGATGTCGCAGCCCCGGTTCTTGATGCTGGACGAACCTTCCCTTGGTCTGGCTCCCCTGCTGGTGAAAACAATTTTTGAAAAAGTTGTCGAGATCAACCAGAAGCGCGGTTTGACGATTTTACTCGTGGAACAGAACGCCAACCGTGCTCTGGAGATTTCGCATACCGGTTTCGTGCTGGAGACCGGCAAGGTTACATTACAGGGCGATTCCGCGGCATTGCGGCAAAATCCACAGGTCAAGAGCGCGTATCTTGGCGGCAATTGATTTGAATATGAAACGAACCCGTCATTTTGCGAGCGACAACTATTCCGGTGTCTGCCCCGAAGCCTGGGCGGCGATGAACGAAGCGAACAATGACCATGAAGTCAGCTACGGCAATGACACTTGGACGCAACGCGCGGCGGACCGGTTGCGCGACATTTTTGAGACCGATTGCGACGTATTTTTTGTGTTCAACGGCACGGCGGCCAATTCACTTTCCCTCGCATCTTTGTGCCAGTCTTACCACAGCATTTTGTGCCATAAACTGGCGCACATCGAAACCTCCGAATGCGGCGCGCCGGAATTTTTTGCCAACGGCAGCAAGATTTTGCTACTGGACGGGCCAGCGGGAAAAATTGATCCAGCCCACATTCCCGGCGCGGTCAATAAACGCACGGATATCCATTATCCCAAACCGCGCGCCTTGAGTCTGACGCAGGCTACAGAAACTGGCACAATTTATTCGCTGGCTGAAATCCAGGCGCTCACGGAAACGGCAAAAAAATTCGGCTTGCGCGTGCAAATGGACGGCGCTCGTTTCGCCAATGCGGTCGCTTCGCTCAACGTTTCACCGGCGGACGTCACCTGGCGGTCGGGCGTGGACGTCCTTTGTTTTGGTGGTTCCAAGAACGGCATTGCGCTGGGCGAGGCCGTAGTATTTTTCGACCGTGAACTCGCGCGGGATTTTGATTATCGCTGCAAGCAAGGCGGCCAACTTGCGTCAAAGATGCGGTTCCTCTCCGCACCCTGGCTGGGCATGTTGAAGGACGGCGCGTGGCTGCGGCACGCCCGGCATGCGAACTCAATGGCGACCCGGCTATCCACTGGTTTGGGAAGCATTCCTGGAATTGAAATTTTGTATCCTGTGCAATCCAATGCCGTATTCGCAAAAATCCCACCGGCAGCGGAGCAAAAAATGCACACGCTCGGCTGGCATTTTTATACCGGGGTCATCACCCCCGGTGAATCACGCCTGATGTGCAGTTGGGATACGACAACTGAAGATGTGGACGGCTTCATCGCAGATTTGCGGGGGATTGTTTCATAGCCGCCTTGCCGATTTTTAGACAGAATTCACAGGATTATGCAGGATTTGTTTAATCTGCGATAATCGGCGGAATCTGCGGGCCAAATCTTTATACCCAAGCCTCATCCGCCCAACGTCGTCGGATCCGTCACGTCGCCCTTATTATAATCAACGTAGGCTTCGGTCAAATCCGCGGCATACATCACGGCGTCCGCCTTGCCGAGGTTCAGGCGGATGTGCAATTCAAATTCTTTGGGGGCCGCAGCGGCGCACAATTCCGGGAACGTCGCCTTCGTCGGCTGGCCGCGTTTAAGGCTCCACAAAATCTTTTTGCTGCCGAGTGCCGAATAACCGATGTCAATTTTCTCCTCCACCACCGTCGCTGCCGAATAGCCGATTGCATCAATGATGCGGCCCCAGTTCGGGTCGCCGCCGTGCCAGCTGGTCTTCACCAGGGCGCTGTTTGCCACGGCGCGTGCTGCAACATCGGCGTCTTGAATGGTTTTGGCTCCGTTCACGCGCACGGTCACGACGCGGTGAACGCCCTCACCATCGCGCACAATCATCTTCGCGAGTTCGAGGCTGACGTAGTTCAACGCATTTTGAAAAATCGTGAACTCCGGGCTTTTGACCTTGAACGGTTTGTTTTCCGCCAAACCATTTGCCAGCACCAGTACGGTGTCATTTGTGCTCATATCACCGTCCACGGTGATGCGGTTAAAACTGTGCGCGATCGCTTCGTTCAAGGCGGTCTGCAAAACTTTTGCGTCCACCGCCGCATCCGTCGTGATGAAGCTGAGCATCGTGGCGTGCAATCCACCGTGCGGCAATGTCGCTGGGCGCGCCCCGGTCGGGCTCATGCCGGGCTGGATCATGCCTGCACCCTTGCAGATCCCGCCGATGCGGACCGTTTTCCCGCCGAGCTTAAATTCAATGGCGATCTGCTTGGAGCGGGAATCGCTGGTCATGATCGCTTCCGCCGCGTGATCGGCATTTTCCGTGGCTGAACCCAGCAGGATCGCCGCCTCGATGATGCCGGTGCGGATATTATCCATCGGCATGGTCACGCCGATGCGGCCGGTAGAGCCGACCAGGGCTGAGCCTTTGGGCAAATCCAGCGAACGTTCCGTGAATGAAACCATTTCACGCGCATCGGCGAGGCCTTGTTTGCCGGTGCAAGCATTGGCATTGCCGGAATTTACGACCACGACCTGGGCCGTGCCGCGCTTCATGCGTTCGACGCAAATCTTTACCGGCGCGGCGCAAACTTGATTCGTGGTGAACATGCCGGCGACGGTCGCCGGCACTTCCGATACGATCAGCGCGAGGTCGCGCTTCGGACCTTTATTGGAACCCTTGCCGGTGCCGAGTTTTTTGATGTCACAAAAAACACCGCTGGCGCGAAACCCCTTGGGCGCAACGATGGAACCAGACACTGCTTTGAACGACATTTTCATTTTTTAAAAATCTAACCACGAAACCCGTGAACTACACGAAAATTTCTTGAGTCTGAAAATTCAAATTTTCACCGCTTCAAGCTCCAGCCACACCATGCGGACCGGAATTTTCCCTGCTGCATCCGGCGGATGTTGGGCGAGATAACGCCGGATGACCGCGGCGATGAATTCTTCACGCAATGGCTCTGGCACGCGCTGAACGTAGGGGATCCAGGTCGTGCGCAGCCACGCAGCAAAACCGTCAGCCCCGTCATACGTCGCGTCCTTCGGTACCAGCCGGAGCGTACGAACTTGAAAACCAGACTCAGGCAGCCATTTTTCGTAGTCCGCTGGCGCGTAAAAAAAATACGGCACCGGCATCTGGCGGAAAAATTTCCGCCAATGCGGCTGGCGCATTTCCGGGCGCAACGCGCGAAAAACGTCATGGGCATTGCCTTGCCCGCCGCAAGAAACGATGAGTCGTCCACCCGTCTTCAAAGCGGCGGCAGCTCCGCGCAAAAACTGTTTGTGCTCATCCACCCAATGCAAGGCGGCATTGGAAAAGATCAGGTCAAACTTTTTGGCAAAACTGATCCTTCGCGCGTCCTCAACTTGAAATTCCAGGTTGGGGATTTCACGTGCGGGAAATTTCTTGCGAGCGAACGCGATCATTTCGGGCGAAACATCCGTACCAACCACAGAGCCGCGGGGCAGGGCACGGGCGATTTCGGCCGTGATTTTTCCATCACCACAGCCGACATCGAGTAGATGTTCGTCTCCGCGTAAATCCAGGGTGGCGATAAGTTCGCGCGCCCAGTCATGTTGCACGGCGGAATTCGCCGCATAATCAGCGGCGTTCCAAATGATCGAAGTTGACGAAGGCAAAGTCACGAAAGGGATGGTAAGCCGGCTGAGAAAACACAGCCCGCCACCGTATCAGTCTTCATCACGCCGCCTGCTTGCATTAAATGAGTCCGGCAGTTTCCGGCCAATTGCA
>DASYEY010000008.1:0-16833 GCA_036498725.1 Verrucomicrobiia bacterium
ATTCAAAACGGCAGCGGCACATTGATTTTGACTGGCACGAATGGTTATACCGGCGTGACCACCATCAGTGCGGGCACGTTGAAAATCGGTAACGGGGGCACCAATGGTTCGTTCGGCAATGGTATTATCACCAACAATGCCACGCTGACGTTCAACCGGTCGGATACAATATCCGTGACCAACCGGATTTCCGGCAGCGGCAGCCTGATTCAGGTCGGCCCCGGCACGCTGGCTTTGTACGGCGCCAATAATTATAGCGGCATAACGACCATCAGTGCGGGCACGTTGCTGGTGAACGGCCTGCTTGGCACGAACCACACAACGGTAGCCGCGAACGCCACGCTCGGCGGCAGCGGACACATTAGCGGTCTGGTTACGATCTCAGCCGGCGGCATGTTTTCACCCGGTAACAACGGCCTCGGCACCTTGACCATCAGCAACAATCTGGTTCTCGGAGGCAACGCATTGATGGCCGTCAGCAAAACCGGCAGCGTGACCACTAACGACGTCGCATTCGTTACCGGCGTTCTGACCGAAGGCGGCACTTTGATCGTCACCAACATTGGCGTGAGTGCGCTGGCCAGCGGCGATAGTTTTAAATTATTTAACGCCGCCACTTACGCGGGCACATCCTTTGCCACTCTGACGCTACCCGCGTTGGCCACCGGTTTATACTGGAACACGAACCTGCTGGCAACCAGCGGCATTCTTTCCGTCACCAACTTCACATTCACCCTGAATTATAGTGCCGGCGCGAACGGTTCACTTTCCGGCTCGACCACACAAATTGTGAATTATGCCGCCAGCGGCAGTCCCGTAACCCCGACGGCAAATACCGGTTATTATTTTGCGAATTGGAGCGATAGTGGCACCGCCAATCCGCGCACGGATACCAACGTGACCGCCAACCTGAGCGTGACGGCAAATTTCGCCGTGCTGGTTCCAGCGACATTCTCCGGCAACCTGACGGTGAGCGGCAACCAATTGCAATTCACTTTCAGTGGTGTCAGTGGTGAACCTTACAAAATCCTGACCGCGCCTGATTTGACCATACCGCTGACCAACTGGCTGATCGTGAGCAGCGGCATCTTTGGCAACGATCCAGTCACATTCACCAACAATCTGGCGCCTGATTCCACGAACGGATATTTCCGCATCACTTCGCCATGAGCGCATTAAACCTGTCGTTACTGGCCCTGGCTCATGATCCCGGAATCAAAGTTGCCGCCGGGACCACATTGGTGGCACCCCAACCTGAGATACCCGGACCATAGAGCGGCCATTGCGTGGTGACAGGGAAAAACCCGGGCCGATTGGTTAGATAAAGCGACACCGGCACGACGCTATTGACCGGAAGCTGTCCCCACGTGATGGTGCCATTGATGTCATTGGCCCCGGAAAATTCAGTTCCCGTCGTATCGTAGGATAGCACACCGGGATAAACAATGGCGGGAGTCACATTGCCAATCATATTGTCATAGAAGGAATATTGATCACGCGGCCCCAGGCGCGAAGCGTATCCCGCCAGTGACTTTGAATGATTTCTAAACCAGGTATTACCGGGTCCGCCGCGTCCGTCAATGCTGGGGTCGCCTTCATGCGCCCCATCCGAAGTGCTTTCATAAAATGAGTTGCCTTCAATCAGGTTCATGTAGGTGAAGCCGGCGTGGCACACGGACAAATCATCATAATCGTAGGGTGCCTCAATGGAATTATAGCTGAGCACGTTATGGCATGACCCGGCTGATAGGATGATTTCATGACGCAAACGCGCCGCCCGATTGTTGCTGATCCGGCAATCCGTACAACTGGTGAGCGAATAACCATAACCGTATCCCCCGACATCATGCACCCAGCAATCATGCAGGTAGTTTGATTCGAGGACGACCTGCCGGCTATTGTTGAAAGACAGGTGTTCGCGCTGCGAAAAACTGGACTCAAAATCTTCCACGCAGCAATTGTTGACCTGAAAAAATTGGAAATTTGGAACAGCCTGGTTGGTCGGCTGAAAGACACGCTGAAACTTAAAATCAGACAGCTTGAGGTTTTGCAACAGGTAAAGTTTTCTCACGACCGGCGTATAGGATGCCGGGTAATCCAGCAACACTTTCATGTCCACGGTCAGGGTGCTGCCGGCTTTGGCCTTGATCCGAAGAATCTGACTGTAACATTGATATCTCGTGGTCGGACTTCCCGGCAGGCTGTTCGTCAATGGCAACCCGGACCACGCCGCACCGCCATTGGTCAACGGTGAGGTGGCGGCATAAAGCTGGATGAAGTCGCCGACGCTGAAGCTGCTCGCGTCCGCCACTGCCAGGGCAATGGCGCCCGCCGCCAACGGGCTCGTCACCGGAATATTATCGCCGCTGATGTTGCCATAAAACCCCAGCGTGGCATTGGCGTTTCCCGGTGCGGTAAGTGAAAAAACAGTATTGTCCCGGCCAGCACCAGCAAGCCACAGGTCACCGGTATAAATCGCCAGGGAAGAACTGAAATAGTAGGTGCCGGCGGGAAAATACAGCCGCCGCCGCCCCAAATAGGCCGTACTCTGCAAAATGTTTGAGACGACAACGGACGCATTAATGGCCGGACTGTTGGCGGACAGCCCATAGCTGTTCACATTAACGGTTGTCCATCCCCCGGGATCATTCCATTGAATATTCCCCCAATTCTGCGCCGGCAAGGTTGCCCCGGCCAGGTCGTTGACCGGCGTGGCACGGACGCGGACATACATCTGTGAATTAGTGTTCGGCAACGCCACCGAGAACCGTCCGCCGGTTCCGGCCATCGCACTCCCGCTGTCACTCCAGGCCGCCAGCAGATTGCTGGTCGTCAATAGTTGATACTGGTAGGCCGTGGATGAATCCCAGGAAACATTGATACCGGCAGCAACCGGCGCGCAAGTCAACGCCAGGTTCAGGACGTTTAACTCCGACGAAAACAAATTAGTAACGGTGCCGGAGGCATTGTAAGCCACGAGCGAATAATTGCCGGAGTCGCCAGTATTGAGGTTCGTCAACGTCAACATCGAACCATTGGCCCCGGGAATATTCACCCCGTCGAATTGCCATTGATAACTGATCGGCGGCGTTCCCGCAGCACTGCCGGAGAAGGTCACTGAACCGCCGGTGAAAACCGAGGCCGCCGTTGCGCTAATCGCAGTGAAGAAGACCGGGGGCACTGCGGGTGCCGGCATTACCTGAATGGTGCCATTGATTGCCAGCTTGTTCGTCCACGCCACGTCTGGATCGGAACTGACAATGGTTAAAGCGCCCCCATTCATAACCGCTTTATTGAACAGGGTGAAACTGTCCCCGGCTGCGGGCGCCGGACCGAGCAGGTTGATCGTCAGCGTGCCGCTTCCGCCTTTGTACAATGTTCCATTCACCACACAATAATCATTGGCTGCACTAACAGATTTATTCACATCAAACGAAAGATTACCGAGCAATGCCAGATTGCCGCCGATGGTCAACGTACCAATACCGTCGGCTCCGGGTGACAGAGTGGCTCCGGTCGCGATGGTCACCGAACCACTGATCACACCCGTGCCACCGAAACGTCCGGCATTGATGAGGGTGGGGCCGGTGTAAGTATTCGTTCCGTTCAAGGTCAGGGTCCCCGCGCCCAACATTTTCAGGCCGCCGTCAATCTCGTTATCTCCGTCCATGAGACTGTGCTGCAGCGACTGGCCCACTGTAATCGTGCAGCCACCGTTGTCTATCGTCACCCCGCCATTACGCACATTGGCCGCAGTCAGACCGGCGATGAAATTTGGGTTGCTCGCATTCGCCTTCAAAATGCCGCCGTTGAAATTCACCACTGCATTGGCACCCGCGCCTTTGGCGAGTCCGGAGGTCGTGATCGTGCCGCCGTTCAGATTGATCGTGCCGTTGCCCGTCGCACTGCCTCCCAACACGATGCCGGCTGCGCCCGCCGCCACACTCACCAGGCCGCTGTTCACATTCAGGACTCCGTTTCCACTGGTTCCCACGTTCATTACTCCCGCCGGGCCGGCAGTTGATACCGTTCCCCCTTCCACACTCAAGGTGGCGCTGGAGCCGGTGTTCAGGCCAACCCCCAGGGTTTCCCCGCCACTGCCGGTGGAGGTGATTTGAAATGCACTGCCTGTCTGGACCTGGATGATGGTTCCCCCGCCATCCACTGCCAAATTGCGGCCGCTGGATATTTCCTGGATACTGCCGCCATTGGTCAGGATCAAAGTGCCACCGGCATCGCCGCCGTAGGCACCCACGAGCAAGGACTGGCTGGATTGCAACGTGACATCATGGCTGATGACATTGATCTTATCAGCCGCAATCTGGATTTGCGGCATGCTGAATCCAGAAGCTGAAGTTAAAGTAATGCTTTGCGCACTGGCGGCAGAAAGCGTGTAACCAGAATTGAGAAACCAGAGGTTGGAGGCATTCACCCCGCTGCCGACGGTGATCGCATAAACGCCGTCCGCCCCGCCAAAAATTGCGTTCGTTCCCCCCGCAACTGCCGACCAGGCCGTAGTGCCCGTCAACCCCGTCCCATTGTTCCAAACCGTGTTACCAATGGTAGCATTCCAAACCCCATTGCCTGGAGCCTCAATGGTTCCATTTCCCGTCCAGATTAGATTTTGCGCCGAGGCCATCGTCACAAAACAAGCGAGGGCGCTGATTAACGTTGGCAGGCGAATCAAGATGGACGCCGGGGTGAAATTGGGGGAAAAACGTTTAGACAAAGCGTTATGCGAGCGACAATCAACCGGACCGGATCGCTGGTTATTTCAATTAGTTTGGGTTTCCATTGACCGCCGGGCATGGACTTAAAAATCCAGGACGGAAAGCTTGTCGCCCTTGAAAGATTTCACGTGGCCATCAAAATAAAGAAAATTGCGGGTCGTGCCGTGGACCGGTTTGCCGGCGACCCCGCCCCATCCCCCAGTAAACAAATTCGTGTCCAAGTCGCCAACGGCATAAACGGCGGACAACGGACCAAAGGTTTGCACCGTGCTCAACTTCTGAGACCCGGGCGATGGCTGGGTATAATAACCAAACGGCATCTTGCCAAACGGCACATTCACCACGGCATTTGAGTATGCGATCGTAACGGCATAATCCGGGCGCGACATGGCGATATTAGGCGCATCTTTTGAAAAGTCACCAAAGCCCGGGCAAAACATCGCCCGCAAATACTGAACTTCGTTGCCGCTCATTTTGATCGGATCCTTGCCGCCCAAATAAGTGGAGAGATAAAAGGCAAGCATATCCGTGCCGCCCAGCGCATTTCCAGGCGCCGGTCCGGTGTACATATAGGCACAACCGTTTCCCACCAGACAGGGGGTTTGCTTTCCCGGCAAGTAATCGCCGAAGTCGTTGCAATACATGATTAAGGCCAGGCCGGTTTGTTTCAGGTTGGAAGCACATTGGATCGCCTTGGCTTTTTGTTTGGCCCGGGCCAGGGCGGGCAGCAACATGGCCGCCAGAATGGCGATGATCGCAATGACGACCAGAAGTTCAATCAGCGTAAAGCCGTTGGGTTTTTTATTATTCATACTGCCAATTTTAATTAAGGCTCAAATATCGCGCGTCATTTGTCCGTTAGGGATGGCGCAAACGGTAGAATACATTTTGCTCGCTGGAGTCCACAGTAATGGAACAGTTGGTTCCATTCTGAGAGCCGGGGATGTCATACCAACTGCCAATTGCCGTCAGACTCACGTTATTAGATTGCGCGATCCAGCCAAGATGATCCGCTGGCCAGGACAACGTCAGCGTGTTGCCGCTCACATTCAGCACAAGGTTGGTCGGGTTAGCGGCGGTGGCCGGGGCTGACAACACTTGAATGCTTCCATCCACAGCCAGATTATTGGTGAACGTCACGCCGCCGGGCGGAACAATGGTCAAGGCGGCGCCATTAGGCACCGGCTGGTTGAACAAAGTGAACTTGTCACCCACGGCCAGCCAGGGGCCGAGGTTGGTGATGGTCAATGTGCCCGTGCCGGCGTTGTTAATCGTTCCCGATACGAGGCAAAGACTGTTGGACGGGGTCAACGATTTATTTAGTGCAAAATCCAGATTGCCATTCACGGTCAGATTGCCGCTAATCGTCAGCGCATCGCTGCCAGTTATCCCCGGCGATAGCGTGCTGCCCGGATTGACCACCACTGACCCGCCGATGATTCCATTTCCGCCCAAGGTCCCAGCCGCCGCAACCGCATCACCCGCAATAGATCCATTGACCAGCAGCGTGCCATTGCTGACAACCGTCTCGCCAGTGTAAGTATTGGCGCCATAAAGGGTCAAAGTACCGGCACCTTGTTTGACGAAGCCGCCGCCAAAAGCGTCTCCTGCCGCCAGGGCTTGCGGTATCGCCACAGTGTATCCTCCATCGTTCACCACGACGCCGTTGCTCAACACATTTGCCGCCGTCAACCCGCTGATGAACGCTGCGCTATTTGTACCCGCCTGCAGGGTCACGCCGTTCAGGTTGTTCGTGCTCACACCGGTTCCGCCTGCAATACCCGGTCCTGCGGTTGTAATCGTCAAAGTTCCGCCGTTTAAATTCAATGTGCCAGTGCTGCGAAGATTTGCCCCCAATAAAATCGCCGGGCTGTCATCGGTGGAAGTGACGCGGCTCGTGCCATCAAGATTGCCAATGGTCACCGTCCCGGTCGCCGTGGCGGTATTAACACCGGCATTAGTTCCAATCAGTACCACACTGCCAGCACCGCTGATCTCCAAATGATTAGCCGGATTGGTGCTCAAGGTCAGAATGCCGGTTTCACCACCGGTGCCATTGTTGTTGATCGTGCCAACGGCCAGACTGCTCAGATAACCGGCAAATACCCCGGCGGATAAATCAAGGGTGCCCGAAAAACTGCTGCTCGTTCCGCTCTGCCCAAACGGCGCGGCATTTCCGACCCCCAAACTGCTGCGATTATTGACGTTGCCAAGATTTAGTGCTGCTCCATTACCCAAGGTGAAGCTCGCATTGAATTTTCGGCCGCCCAAGTTAAACGCCGGCGTCAGGATGGCTGTGTTGCCGCCAGCCGCCGTGGTGATGATGGCCTTCTGCTGGCTGGGCGAGGTGATGATGATGCCCGCACTATCACCAACCACGATTGCCGTTGCCGAAGTGATGGTATTATTCGTACCCAAGTTCAGCGTGGTGTTATAGACGGTGGGATTGCCACCCGAATTTGCACTGTTGGTGCCGATCGCTAAAGTTCCCACATTGACGGTAAATGCCGTGGAACCGGAAACATTCAAGGTGCCGGTCATGGCCGCCGACACGTTTCCACTCCCCATAATCAGGCTGTCACCGGCTCCGTTGCCTACGGTCAAGGCCGCGTTGCTGACAACGACATTGCCACTGACGATGGCGTTGCCCAGGCCAAAACTATCGATCGCGCTATCGTTTGCGAGAATGAGCGTGCCGGTATTGGTTTGAGTCAGAATGCCACCCTGCAATCTGCCGCTGTAGGTATTGGTGGTAGTGCCGCCCACAATCAAATTGAATGCCACGCTGTCTGCATTGGTCAGCACAATGTCTCCGCTGCCCGCCAGTCCGCCCACGACCGAGGCTGTGAGTCCACTCGCAAATTGCAGTCCGTTGCTGATATTATTGGCAACCACGCTGGCTTGTACCGCAGCACTGTTGCTAAGGATCAACTGGCCCGCATTAATGGCCGTCGTTCCTGAATAAGTATTGGCAGCACTCAAAATCACTGGGCCGCTCCCCGCCTGCGTTACGCCGCCAGTGCCGGAAATCACATTCGCCAGTATCAAATCATCCGTGCGGTCAAAGGCCAGCGTCCCGTTGTCGGCCACACCTGCAAAGCCCAGGCTGCCACTCCCGTCGTTATTGCCCACTTGCAAGGTGCCGTTGTTGATGGTGACGGCGGTAAAATTATTGCCGTTGCCATTGTCCAAAATCAAAGTGCTGCTCCCGTCCTTGATCAAACTTGCACCAGTGAAATTATAGCCACTACCGGCAAAGATATAGTCCAGGCTGCTGGAGGTATTATTGATCACGCTGGGATTATGATCGCCCGTCAGGGTCACTGTGATCGGACTGGTGCCACTGGCGCTGTCATTGAATGCGGTAAAGGCATATTCCGCATAGTTTGTCGGATCACCACCGCCCAAGGGCTGCCAATTAAGCGTATTGGTATCCCAGTTACCATTGCCCGCCGACCACTGGACCGAAACGGGAAGCACAATCACCACCAGTTTCAATTGTTTGTTGGCGGTGTCATTGACGAGCGCAACCGTGGAACCGTTCACGACCGGCAGCGTGCCGGCCACAAAAAGTCCTGATCCGGCAAGTGAATCATAACTTAACAACAGGTTGGTGCTGCCTCCGCTTAAACCGCTGGCCGTCACATTCACAACCACGGTGCCGTTCAGATTCAATCCACCAGCATCCGCAATCGCCGGGATGGTTGTGCTGGCATTCGCACCCAAAGTAAAATTGCAGGTCGCGGTGCCGGCTGTCCCCAGCGTCAGGCTGCTGCACATCAAGGAAGTACCCGGCGTATTGACCTGCACTTCGAGCGCCGCTCCATCAGCGACGGAATAAGCACCGCCACCGATGCTGGCGCTGGTGGTCACCAACTTGCCGGCGCTGACCGTGGTCGGACCGTTGTACATATTCGCCCCGGTCAAGGTCAGCGTGCCGGCGCCCAAGCTGGTCAAACCACCATCCGTGTCGTTGGTTCCATTTAAAAGCACCTGATCAATGGCGATATTCTTGCCATTGTTATTGATGACCGCGCCGCCACCCAGCACATTGGCCGCGTCCAGGCCGGACAGAAAGGCCGGACAATTTTGGTTGGCCTTGAGCGTGCCGCCATTGAAATTGAAAATGGCCGGGCCGCCGATGAATTTAACCACGTTCGAGACGGACAGGGTACCGCCGTTAAGATTCACCGTTCCGGAACCAGACAGGCCGTTTGCCAAAGTCAGACTTTTGACCGAGCCCGCCGGCATGGAGACCACACCGGTATTGAGGGTTAACGTGCCGGCCCCGCTACCGCCGACAATAAGTCCCATGTTAATACCACCCACCGACACCGTTCCGCCATCCACCTGCACCGTGCTGTTCGCCCCGCTGCCGGCGCCAATGGTCAGGGTTCCACCACCGCCGCCGGTGCTGGTATTGGCATAAGTGCTGCCAGTCAATACGTCCAACAACATCCCGTTCCCATCAACGGCAACACCATAACCGCTGTTGCTGGAACGCAGTACCGCCCCATTAGTCAGCACCAGCGTGCCAGCCGACGCGCCACCGCTTTTACCCACCGTATAGGTGCCGGTGTTGACATCAATCGTGGTTTTGCTGATCGTGGCCGTCACCCCGCTCGCAACTTGGATCGCTAACGTATTTTGAACACTGAGCGTAAATGCCCCGGCCAGGGTGGGTGTGCCGCCATTAAAATAGACGAGGTTATTGGCCCCTGTCAGCGTGGCCGTCAGCGTGGCCACATAACTTCCTGAACCACCAAAATTGGCCGTGCTACCGCTCACATATGCCGCATTAGCCGGGTTACTATTGTCGCCGGTGGTATTATCCCACGCGGCAGTCGTCGTATTCCAGTTGCCATTGCCCGGCGTTCCCACCGTGGCGCCCGGAGTGGTGCCAACCCAATATAGATTTGCCGCCCAAGCCGGGGTGGCCATCGCCAGGACAAACGCAATCAACGCCAGCCCGCCCAGCACCCGCACACCAGAGTTTATTTGGGGCACAAAACTTTCAGTCCACAAAATGAAGGCGGATGATTGCTGCGCAATTTTTTTTGTCATAACAAAAATATATCGGTTGAGTTGGTAGAGGGTTGTTGTGGAACAATCCGAGCTTCACATAAGGTTGCTCCCGCAGAAAGTCATACGAACGTATGACAACCGGATTCGGGCTGGTTTTGGAAATGGAGAAAATTATTTTTTACCACCGCCCCGGCGCAGCATCAACGGATAACCAGCTTGATTTTACAGGGGATTTTTCACAATGATGGCACCCTGCGATCTCTGCCAGGTAATTTACGCCAGCGTAACCATGTCATATCTTCATCTGACTTTGTTCCCCCTGTCTTTTTACCGATGATGAAACGATACACGTTAAATCACCCCATAAAACCAGCCGTCCAGATTCACCCATTTAAATTTCCCATGCCTCTTCAAACTCAATTTCGCCTCCCCTTCCTGCTGCTTATTCTTGGCGCATTCATTGCCAGTGCCGAAGCTGGGACAACCAGGAATCCACTTAACATCATTGCTGCTGACAGCTTTGACCGGCAGAGCGGCAACCTAAAGCTGGAAGCCGGCAAAGATGGCGTAACCAACCTCTGCTTCATCCATGAAGGAGATTACGCTGTTTATAAGGCATACGATTTCGATAGCGGCGTCGCCGGGTTCAAGGCGAAAATTGCGTCACCCAATAATGGCTCCATCGAAATCCGGCTGGGCGGTTTAAAAGGAAAATTGCTGGGCAATTGTCCGTTCGCCAGCACGGGTGACTGGCAGAAGTGGAGCGAAGTCGCCTGCCAGGTGGATAATTCCCAAGCCGGTGTCCGGGATGTTTATTTGATTTTCCATGGCCCGAAAAAGGGCGCCATATTAAACCTCAAATCCTTCGCCTTCCTCAAAAGCATCGTCGTGGGCGAGTTGCCGGCAACCTCCGGCTGGCCTGATCGGACCGACTCCGTGGATGCTGAGCCGCGCTCAATCAATGCCTGGGGGATGCCGGCGTCCGGCTTCGCCGATAATTTTGAGAGTGGCCGTCTTGATAATTGGACGGTCAATGGCCTGGTCATCACCACCAACATTTCCGGTGAGAAATATTCCATCGCAAGCCTCGGAACTAATTTTAATTTCGCCTACACGCCCAAAATCTACATCAACCCAGCCGATACTGGCGGTGAATGGCGGACTCTCGCCGAGGGGGCGCTGACGGCGGAGATCCGGCTTGAAACCAGGACTGCCCGCCCGGGCATCGGATTTTTATCCAGGGACGGCGCACAGGAAATTTACGCGGTCTTGAATGCCGCCAATAATTCGATGGAAGTGTGGCGAAAGTTTTCGAATGGCTCCCCCAATCTCATCAAGCAATATGGTTACGAAACCAACACGGTCAATCCCCGCTGGCTGATTGAAACCGGGAGGACCTATCGCCTGCAAATGGATTGGTCGCCGTATTCGAACGGCTTGATTGTTTTTTTAAAGGATGAGAAAAGCGTGACGCTGGCCAGTTTTCGAACGGTGATTGACCTGCCGGCGGCGCGTCACCCGCTGCTCGTCTGTTCCGGAGGCGCCGCCCGCTTCAATCACATCAAATTTGACCCGACGCTGGATGATTGGAATTTTTCATGGCAATGGAAAAAGGAACCGGTCCTGTCCCATGATGTGTGCAACCCGGCGGTTTGGAAGTGGAAGGATGGAAAATATTACATGATGTGGCGCAAATTTGGCATGGATACCTATCACGGCATCGCGTCATCGGCAGACGGAATCCACTGGCAACGAATCAATGACGAAATCCTGAAATGCCGGGGGGACATGAATGTGCTAGTTGATCCCTTTGGCGACGGTTTGGTCTATGTCACTCCCGGTGGCGCAAACATGCCCTGGTGGAGCAGCGACGGCTCCCGCAATTTCACTGACTGGAAAGACACGGGCTTGAAACTGGGCGACATTTTTGGCAACAGCCGGATCCAGGAAATCATTGATACTAAAAAATATCCGCAGATGGCCCCGGTGTCTTTCAAGGACCAGGCTTATCGGTTCATTGCGTTTACGGAAAACTGGACGGATGCGCCCCAGCCACACACGGTGATTCTTTTGTCAAATACACTAACTAACTGGGTCCTCGCCAGCCCCAATCCCCTGATTCCACCGCGCACAGATTTTTGGGGTGAAAAAGGGAGCGCCATCGGGTCAGCTCTGGTATTGCCGGACGGAAACATCTTGATTGCCTCCTGCTCCTGCACTTTTGCCGGTTATACGGGCGCGCCGGAGCCCAGCAACATCTCGGCCATTGTTGACGGCAAACAGCCATGGAAACTGTTAAAACTCGGCATCCTCCCCGATGCGCCGGTGTCCCGCGAAAACGTCTGGTACCAGGGACCTAATTTTGGAACCGCCTTATTATATGAACCGAAAAATGACACGCTCTTTTTCTATGGCGGATTCCATGACTATTACGTCGGGGTCATGCGCGTGCAAAACTTTTCCAAGTCCAAAATTTTCGGCGAAAAAGGAATGGCTAAAAATGAATCATTTTAATCGGCGGCAATTGATCGGCTGGGCGGGCCTCGTTACCCTGGGCGGTCTGGCATCCAGATTGACCGCCGCCGCGGCCGAAACCGCAACATTTTTGGGACAACGGATTTTTGACGTCAAAGACCAGGGCGCGCAAGGGGATGGCCGCACACTGGACAGCGCCGCCATCAACCGCGCGGTGGACGCCTGCCACGCCAACGGTGGCGGGCTGGTGTATGTGCCGCCCGGAACTTACTTATGCGGCACGGTGGTCTTGAAAAGCAACGTCACCCTGTATCTGGAAGCTGGCGCCATTTTATTAGGCAGCAAGCATATTCTGGATTACACCCCCAAGCCGTTCCATACCACTTCCACAGCGGATATTTTTGGAAATGACAAACAAGACACGACTGAAAGACATCTGATTTATGCCCGTGACGCCACGAACGTGATCCTCACCGGCTTTGGCACAATTGACGGCCAGGGCCCGAGTTTCTGGGTGCCCAGTAACCGGGTGGCGCCCGCCGCTGCGGACGCCTGGAAAGACGTGGCCACTTATGATTGGAAGGCAACGAACCGGCCATCGCCCATGTTGGAATTTTACAACTGCAAAAATCTGCGCATCGAAAACGTGCAGATTAAAAATGCGCCCGGCTGGACTTTGCGCCCGATTGACTGCGACAACGTATTTATCCAGGGTATCACCATCAAAAATCCAATCTTCGGCATCAATACCGACGGCATTGATGTCACCGGCTGCCAGAATGTGTTTATTTCCGATTGCTTGATTGACACCGGTGACGATGCCATCTGCCTCAAAAGTGAAAGTCCTTATGGTGGAACCGCCCGCCTCACCAAAAATGTCACCATCACCAACTGCACGCTGACTTGCTGTTGCAACGGCCTGAAATTCGGCACCGCCACCTACGGTGGTTTTGAAAACATCATGTTTTCCAACTCGGTGATTTTCAATGCCGAGGTCGCTTTGAACCAGCGCGTGATTTCCGGCGTGGCCCTGGAAATGGTGGACGGCGGCTCTTTGGAAGGCGTGATGATCTCCAATATTCGCATGCAGCGCGTACGGACCCCCATTTTCATCCGGCGCGGCATCCGACGGGCGCGCGCCGATGGTTCGCCGGGCATTTTACGCAGCGTAATGTTCCAGAATATTCACGCGACCGGCTCCATTCTAACTAGTTCCCTCACCGGCTTGCCGGGTTTCGAGGTGGAAGATGTCAGCCTTTCAAATATCCGTATTGATAGCGAGGAAGCCGGTCCGGCCGATTGGGTAAATCGGGAGATTCCGGACGTGGCCAAAGCCTATCCCGAAGCCAGAATGTATGGCCGCCTGCCTGCCTATGGTCTTTATTGCCGCCACGTCAAAGGGCTGCGTTTGCGACAGCTCGAGTTTGGCGCCGCAGAGAATGAAGCGCGCCCGGTCCTTTTTTGCGACGACGTGAAAGATCTGGAAGTTGAAGGCTTAAGAAGCGCAAGCATCCAGGGAACCCAGCCGGTCATTAAACTGCGGCAAACCCAACAGGCATTGATCCGCGGCAGCACCGCCCCGCAGGGAACAGAGACATATCTCGAAGTGCAAGGCAGCCAGACCAGGCAAGTCGTCTTGCTGGCCAATAATCTGGTGGCGGCCAAAAAAATGGTGCAGATCCATCCGGACGTCCCGGAAAAAAATGTCACAGTGACGGGCAATGCCAGCGGCGAAATCTGAGTTCCCAGCCGCAGTCAATTTGACCGGATGATTCGTCCGATCAATCAGCCGACAGCGTCCAACTGGCCGCTGCACACGACAGTGGACTCTGATAGCACGGGTAATTACAGTAGCCCAATGACACACTTTGATGCCTCTCACGGCGTCCGGCATTCGCCCGGCCGGCTGGCATCGCACTGTGGTTTCTTCAAACAAGTATTCTCCGGCTGGTTTGCGCCGGGCCTGAATTATATTCTACGGTTTGGCCTCGGCTGCCTGGGCGCATTTCTTTTCGCTTCAGCCTCGGCCCAGGATGCCAGCTTCAATGTCCGGCTATGGCAGGCGGAAAATGGTTTGCCGCATAATATCGTGCAAGCCATCACTCAAACTCACGATGGTTATTTATGGGTGGGAACCCGCGAAGGCCTGGCACGTTTTGATGGCGAACGATTCCAGATAATTCCATTGATCCCGGGGGTCCTGCAGCCTTCCATCCTGTGCTTGCAGGCGGATAAAGATGGCAGCCTGTGGATTGGGGCGGAAATCGGCTTGTTTCATTTTCATGACGGCTTGATTGACCGGGTGGAATTACCTGATAAACCAAGCGACACCGCAATTTTTGAAATCCATGAAGATCCGGCCGGGGGCATTTGGTTTGAAACCTCGCATCAGATTTTTATTTGGCAGAAGGGCAAAATTGAGCAGCGGGCAAAATTCAGATATGAAAAACAGCCCTTCTGCCTGGATAAAGCCGGGCAGGTTTGGTTGTTTGATAATCAGATAAAACCTCTGGATGCCGGCAGCCATACCAACTATGTCCTGAAAACCGGTTCCCTGCCCCGCACCGCCCGCTCCTTATATCGCGATCCGGACGGGGTGTTTTGGATTGGCGATAGCAGCAGCGGATTGGTGGAACTGAAGGACGGGGTGGCCCGCAGATTTGATCGAGCCGAGGGCCGACCCGGCGGATTTATTAGTATCATCTTTCGCGATAGTGCCGGAAATCTTTGGATCGGTTCCTACGCCGGGTTAAGCCGGTTTGCCGCCGGCGTTTTCACCGATCTCTATGCGCCGGATGAAGCTTCCTACCGAATCTATGCGATTTATGAGGACAAGGAGCAAAATCTTTGGGTCGGTTCCGAGGAAGGGCTGGCACGCTTGACCCCAAAACGGATTAAAACCATCACTAAAAAGGACGGACTTTCCCTGAACAATGTCGTCACGGTGTGTCCCAGCCGGGATGGCAGCGTCTGGATAAGTTCGTGGGGCGGCGGCTTGAATCATTGGGTAAATGGCAAAATCTCCTCCTTAAATAAATCGGATGGGTTGTCGTCAGATTTCATCATGGCCATGACCGAGGGTCACGACGGAAGTTTATGGGCAGGCGCAGACTATGGCGGGGCCTTAAATTGCATTCGCGACGGCAAGATCACCACCTATGGCCCGGCCCAGGGTTACGTGGTAAACCCGGGTGCGGCCAATACCGCTCTATTTGAAGATGTTCATGGCGGCCTCTGGCTGGGCGCACGCGAAGGGTTGCTATATTGGAATGGAAAGGAATTCAAGAATTGCGCGGGTATGAACAACAAAAAAATCAACGCGCTATGCGGCGGCTCGAACGACACGATGTGGATCGGGACCGATTACGGCCTGATGCAATGGGATGGCCAGAAATTTAAAAACATGGCGGCTGATCCGCTGCTGCACGTGTCCATCCTGTCGTTATACGAAGACGCCGACCACACCTTGTGGATCGGAACGCGGCGGCACGGGCTGGTGCGGTTACAGAGCGGCACCACTACCGGATTCACCAGTGCCCAAGGACTTTTCAGCGATTCAATTTACGCCGTCCTGGAAGATGAACGAAAAAATTTGTGGCTGGACAGCAGTCGCGGCATCTTTCGCGTGAATAAGAAACAGCTTGAAGCGGTGGCCATTGGGCGGGACAACACCATTGATTCCATCAGCTACAGCAAAGCGGACGGAGTTTTGATTAGTGGACAATATCAGGATGTGACCCAGCCTGCCGCCGGCAAAAGCGAAGATGGACGCTTGTGGTTTCGCACCACCCAGGGAGTCACCGTGGTGGATCCCGAAAAGATCAGCCTTAACATGCGCCCGCCGCCCGTGGTTATTCAGGAAATCATCGCGGACAAGAAAATGGCAAAGCCAGCCTTTTCCCGACCCGAAGCTGCCGGGAAGTTGACCCTCTCGCCTGGCCGGGGGGAGTTGGAAATACATTACGCAGCATTGAGCTTTAGTGCGCCGGAAAAAAATCAGTATCGCTACAAACTGCAGGGGGTTGATACAACCTGGGTAGAGGCCGGTACCCGGCATGTGGCGTTTTATAATAATTTAAAACCCGGGCAATATGATTTTTGCGTGACCGCCTGCAACAATGATGGCCTCTGGAACGAAGTCGGCGCATCTGTCACCCTCGTCCTGCTACCGCATTTCTGGCAAACCGACTGGTTTCTTTTTCTGCTCGTCTTGAGCCTGGTGGGCATCGTGGGCGGGATTTCCCGTTATGTTACCCGCCGCCGGATGCATCGTCGAATGGAAATTCTGGAACGGCAAAATGCCGTGGAAAAGGAACGGACTCGCATCGCCCGGGACATGCACGATGAACTTGGCGCAAAGCTGACAAGCATTTCATTTCAAGGCGCAATGGCGCGGCGCCGCCTGGACAATCCCGTCGAGGCCGAACAGCAGATCGGAAAGATGTCGGAAATGGCGCGGGAACTGATCCTGTCCCTGGATCAGATTGTCTGGGCGGTGGATCCGAAAAACGACACTTTGGAAAGTTTGGCAGCCTACCTTTGCCGTCATACCAGCGAATTTCTGGAAAACAGCCCCTTGCAATGTGAATTCCAAATCCCTCCC
>DASYEY010000009.1:0-3067 GCA_036498725.1 Verrucomicrobiia bacterium
TAAAGCTGCCTTGCGTAAGCGCTACCGCTCCTTTGCCGCCGATGGCTTTTCCAATTTGCATTGCCGATTCAGTGGCATATTCGCCCGGGTCGCAACTGATCACGCCGGAGGCACCGGGGGTGGAGCCTTCCGGCACTGGGAAGTGTGGAAGGATGACGGGAATTTTTGATTGCCCGATTTTTTCGATGAGCGGATTGTAAGCCGGGTTGCCGGTCCAAATAGCCACCCCGGCAGCGTCACCTCGTGCGAGAGCCTGCTCAGCTAAAGCGATGGTTCCTCCGACGTCGAAACTGTCCGTTCCCACGATCTCAGCATCATAACCTTCTTTTGCTGCGCCGGCGCGAAATGCAATTTGGGTCATCTGATGCACGGGATGCCCTTTGAGCGGTTGAATCCAATAGAGTTTTTTCTTCGCCGGAGCGTTCGCGTCCGTGGAATTGGAGCCGCGATTGCAACCGGCGGTAAGGGCCGTCAAGCTGGCCAATGCCAGCACACAGAGCCAGCTCAAGCGTCCCACGCGTTGTTCGACCCAATGATTAATTTTTTTGCACATGTTTTTTATCAGGCGTGAATTTTTGCGCGGCGGCGCAACAGATCAACCCCCACTGCCAAAATCATGATGACACCCACCGCGACTGTTTGCCAGTGAGTGTTGACATTGGTGGAAACCAAGCCGGCGCGGATGACTTGCATAATGGCAAGGCCCAACAGCGTTCCTGCCACCGTGCCGACGCCGCCAAAAAGGCTGACACCGCCGATGACCACCGCCGCGATCACTTCCAATTCCCAGCCCGTGCCGATTTCCGGCTGGCCCACCGCGATCCGCGACATCAATAAAATGCCGCCCAGCGCGGCGAGCATGCCGGTGGCCACAAAACAACCGACTTTGACCCGCGTGGTGCTGATGCCCGCCAAACGGGCGACTTCTGGATTGCCGCCGGTCGCGTAAATCATCCTTCCCCAGGTAGTCCAGCGCATGCCCGCATCCACCAAAAACACCAGCATAATAAAAATAATAAAACTCCAGGAAGTTCCGAGGGTGTTGGCGGTGCCAAAATGTTTTACGGAATCAGGCAAGGGGTAGATGGGATAACCAGCGCAGATCAGGTAATTCAACCCCCGTGCGATATATAACATGCCCAGTGTGGTTATAAATGCGGGCAAACCCACGACGACGGTCAGCCAGCCGTTCACGAAACCGACCAACCCGCCTACACCCACTCCGCCAACGATCGCCAACGGAACCGGCCAGCCGGCTTTCGTCATCAGCCACGAACAGACGATAGCGCATAATCCCGCGACGGATCCGACCGAAAGATCAATTTCCCCCGCCACCATCAGCAGAGTCATGCCAATGCCCACCACGCCGACGAAAGACATGCCGCGCAACATGGCCCCGATGCTTCCCCCATTTAGAATGGACGGTTGTACCCAATAGAAAAATGCCGTCAGAGCCAAAAGAGGGATCAGGATGCCGAGTTCCGGGATGGCAAATAGACGGCGCCAATGCAGAGGTGATTTCATTGGGCGGCTTCCATTCAATGCCGGCTCACAAGCTCCATTCATAGTGTGGGCGCGAATAATTCATAAGGAACGCCATACTATAAATCAGGCATCGGTTCCGACACCTACTGTTTTTAGCCAACTTTCAATGTTTTTGGAAGCCAGATTTCCGATGTCCATCCAGCTGCGCAGTTTATCATGCCGGCACAGGTTCCCGTTCCCGGTCCTGATCAACATGGTGAGTTCCAGAATTTTCCGGAGTCTAGTTTGGTGTGAGGTAAATTATATTCATGAATGGTACGGCATTACAGGCCTTGAATGACATAGCATCCCAGAAAACCTGGGCCTCGGCTCGCACTGCTCGCTCCAACCAGGCTATAACATTGCGGGCTTTCAGCCGTTGGAATTATGTATAACACTTGATTAACACCACACTAGAACTATCGAAAATCCGGCTCCCGTTAGAACAAATGGAGGCACTCCCGCAATCCACCGGGCGTTGACGATAATTCCGATTATGAGTAATCTGCTCTTGCCTAGATTCCCTGAAACAAACGACACCCTCATGAGTAAAGATCCTGTCGTTTCTCCCAGACTCACGAACGTGGTGGAGTTGGCCGCGCGGCTGGATGCGACCGCGTCGCGGCAGCCGGTGAGCGAATCGATCCCGACCTGGGAAAGGAGGGCACGGTCACCGGAGCACCGCCCACCGCGCATCTCGAGTATCATCCTTATTGTGAAATGGGGATTGTATGGGAAGGAGATGGCACACCACTGGTGGAAAGTGAGGAAGCCTTCCGTTCTTTCATGGGCTCTTTTCACTCAAGCATTGAATTTTGAGATTAAACGCCGCCGTTTCGCGGGAGCATGAGGCACGGTCAGGTGTTCTGGTTTATTGAGAAGATTTTTAAAAAGGAGAACTTTTGTTGAAAAGTTGAGGTATGTGTCGATGGATTCAGGTATTGGGGAAGTGAAGATTTCCGGAATTATTTATCAAATGAAATTTATTCGCCTTAACCGTCTGTTTAACTCGAAGTCGCAACGTTGTTTTGACGTGGCGGTCGATCACGGATTTTTCAATCAACCCGGGTTTCTGCAGGGAATTGAGGACATGCCGAAAGTGATCCAGACTCTGGTCGCCGCGGCGCCGGACGCCATTCAGTTGACGGTCGGCCAGGCGCGTCATCTGCAAAGCATTCCTGGCAAACAAAAGCCGGCCCTCGTGTTGCGCACAGATGTCGCCAACGTTTACGGGAAGGAACTACCTGATAAGCGTTTCAGTTTGATGCTGGAGGAATGCATGTTGCAAGCCGTCCGCCTGGACGCCGCCTGTGTTTGCGTGAATTTATTCCAGATCCCGGGCGCGCCCGAAGTGCATACCCAATGCATCGAGAATATCCTCAAGCTGAAACCGCAATCGGATTATTTCAATATGCCGATGATGATCGAGCCGCTCATGTTTCAACCAAATGAGAAGGCGGGTGGTTACATGGTGGATGGTGACGTGGTCAAAATCTCGCATCTGGTGCGCCAGGCGGTGGAACTCGGCGCAGATATCATCAAG
>DASYEY010000010.1:0-19993 GCA_036498725.1 Verrucomicrobiia bacterium
ATCGGTTTCAGCCGTGCTGGCGGCCATGAAAGGCTTGCCACAATAGACGCAGGTAAGTTTCGTCATGGGAATGGTATTTTTGCTTGCGGGGTCATACTTGCGGTTCCTGCGCCGAAACGCAAGCGCGGCGAACCTTTTCAATTTACGATTTACGACTGGCGATTTACGGTTGCGAAACCTGACCCTCAACCCTCAACTTGCAACTCTCAACTTATTTTTAGCCACCGATGAAACACAGACGAGATGAAAAGCAGGGTCGCGCCAAGGACTCGAAACGGGTGAAGAAGAAAGATATTTCGACACGGATCACACGAATTTTCACGAATGCCCCGAACTTAAAACTCAAAATTTAAAACTCTGAATCCTGAACTCTTAAACCGAGAGCGGGGATTGGGCGAGCGCCAAGCGTAAATCGCCAGTCGTAAATCGTAAATTTACTGGTTCACTGGTTTCGGTTCGTGACCGGGCTCTCAAAATGGATGACGGTCTCATCGGGCTTGGCGTAACCAAGCTTTTCGCGGGCCAGGCGTTCAACGGTTTTGGGGTCGTTGCGCAGGGACTCGATCTCGTTTTTTAATTCCTTGGAAACTTCCTGCTGCTTTTGGATGGCAATATCCAGGCGGTCAATTTCGCGCCGATAATTTTCGTTCTGCCGGATGAGCGGCAGATACGTCATGCCAATCAGCGACAAAACCGCGATGACCACCAGCACGATGACGGCCTGGGTGAGCCAGCTCCAGATTCCAAGATCAACTTTCACACCGCAAGTTTGGGGCGCAGCATCTAAAAGTTAAAGCGGATTTTATTGTCAACTGCCGAAAAGTGGTTAATCCTCTGCGGCTGCATGATTAAAGTTTTCTTTTTAATCTTTGAACCGGCTTTGGCTTGGGCAAAGATTGCCCAGGCTCGTCGTGGATATACCTATATTTTCACGACCTACCTGCTGCCGTTTCTGCTGGTGATCTCGGCGATCGAAGGCTTCGGTCTGGCCCATTGGGGCAAATGGCAGCCCAAATTTCAGATCACCAAGCATTTCACCCTGCATGAAGTGCTGGTCTTTGAAGCCATCGAATTTGCGTTGATGTTGTTGGTGGTCTTGATCTGTTCGTTGCTTATTTTACGGGTCAGCCAGACCTTCCATCAGCGGACCAAATATCTGGAAGCCTTCACGCTCACAGCCTATGCCTTTGCCCCGATTTTCCTGCTGCACTTCCTGGACGCGGCCTCCGGCATCAATCCGTGGGTGCCGTGGATTGTCGGGGTGGCGCTGACGATTTGGATTTTGTACCAGGGCATACCCCGGATCCTGGAGCCGGACCCGACGCACGCCTTCGGCCTCTATTTGTCCTCGATGTTTGTGATCGCACTGGCTTCGGGCATGGCCCGGTTCATCACGGCGATGTATTTGCTGGGTTACATGGATTTTCACCAAAACTCGTGGCTGACGCGCACGTTGTCGCACTTGTTTGCCCATTAAATCTTTCGCCCGTGAAATCTCCGGTTGAAACTGAATTGCTCGTGGCGCTGACGGACCTGGCGGAAACCGTCAAGTCCATGCCGACCGCCAACCCCAAGCCCAACCTGCTGCCACTCTTCGCCCGGCTGGATGAATTGACCCAGCAATTGCCCCGCCATGCCGACCCGACATTGCTGCATTATCTGCACAAGAAAAGCTACGAAAAGGCGCGGTTGTTTCTGCAAGATCGGGACGCAGAAAATCAGGCGGGCAATTGCCGGCATGTTTGAGCTTGGTTGAGATTAGTTAAAAGTTACTGGTTGCTAGTTGCTGGTTTATCCTCCTCCTCGTTTCAAGATTTGCGCTTTCCGCTTTCCGATTTTCCCTGTCCCATCTGTGTTTAATCTGTGTCCATCTGTGGCTGAAAATAAGCTGAGAGTTGCCAGTAAAGGGTTGAACGTGCAGGTTTTGCAAGCGTAAATCGCCAGTCGTAAATCGTAAATTCCCCATGTTCATCGGTGGCTAAAAAAGATTTCAATCAAGCGCTTGCAACTTGTAACCTGCATCCATGCTCGATGATACCATTGCCGCCATTGCCACACCCCTCGGTGAAGGTGGACTGGCCGTCGTTCGCATCTCAGGTTCGCGCGCGCTGGCCATCGCCGAAAAAAGTTTCTTGCCCGGCGGGAAAAATTCACTGACCCCGACCGCCGCGCCAACGCATACGATCCAATACGGAAAAATTGTCCGTTCCGGCCGGGTGGTGGATGAAGTATTGCTGGCGGTCCTGCGCGCCCCGCGCACTTTCACCCGCGAAGACACCGTGGAGATTTCCTGCCACGGCGGATTGTTGCCCGCAAAGCTGGTGCTCGATACGCTGCTGGCCAATGGTGCGCGCCTGGCCGAACCGGGCGAATTTACGCGCCGCGCATTTCTCAATGGCCGGATTGACCTGGCGCAGGCTGAAGCGGTTGCGGATCTGATCCATGCGCGCACCGAACTCGCGCTCGCGGCGGCAAATGAACAGCTTGCCGGCAAACTGTCGCAACGCATCAACCAGTTGCGCGATGACCTGATGTTGTCGCTCACGCACGTCGAGGCGCACATTGATTTTCCCGACGAAGACATCGCGCCTGACACAAAGGACAAATTATTGCAACGGCTCGAAAACGGCGTTGCGTTCATGGACGAACTATTGCGCACGGCAAACGAAGGCCAGATTCTGCGTCGCGGCATCCGGGCGGCGATCATCGGCCGTCCGAATGCCGGCAAATCCAGTTTGTTGAATCAATTGCTTGGCCATGATCGGGCCATCGTCTCGCCCATAGCCGGCACGACGCGCGACACGATTGAAGAAACGGCGAACATCCGCGGTCTGCCCGTCGTGTTCATTGACACGGCCGGTTTGCGCGAAGCCGGCGATGAGATTGAAGTTGAAGGCATCCGCCGCAGCCGCGCTTCGCTTGCGAAGGCTGAATTTATTCTGCATGTGCTCGACGCCAGCGAACCGTTGACCCGCGCCGATGAAAATTATCTGGCCGAGTTCGCCGATAAAAAACGGATCGTGGTCCGCAATAAAACGGATTTGCCGGCGCGGTTGGAGTTGTCATCGGCCAGCAACACGGTGGATGTTTCCTGTGCGAGCGGGCAGGGGATGGAAGCCTTGAAAGATGCGATCAAAAACCTGGTCTGGACCGGCGAGATCAAGGCCGAGATGTTGCAGGTCGCCATCAATTCACGGCATCAAGACGCCTTAAACCGCGCCCGCAGCACTACCCATCACGCTGCCGAAGCCTTGCGCACCAACGCCACGCTGGAACTGGTGGCCATGGATTTGCGGATCGCCGCCAATGCCGTGGGCGAGATTGTCGGCAAGACCACGACGGAAGACCTGCTGGACTCCATCTTTAGTACGTTTTGCCTCGGGAAGTGACCGCTACTAGCTAGCGTCATTATCGCTTAAAGGTTAGCAGCACGATCAAGATTGGCGCCAGAATACCCGCGAGCAAACACCAGAACGCATTGCGCGTGCGGCCAAAACGGAACGCCATCACGACGCCCAGAAGGATGGTGAAAATCAGGCAGATGGCCATCGCGATCACAAAGCCTTCCATGTAAGGCGAGGACAAGGTCCCGGACTTGGGGGTATGTCCGGTGTGGATGGTTGAAAGATAAGCCAGGGCAACCGAGCCGTTTTCATTCTTTTTCGACGCGCCCAGATCAAACATCTGCCATAAGCCGGAGATGGCAAAGAAGATGACCATTGGCGCAAAAATGCAGCCTAAATAAAGATGGATGGTGCGGAGTTGTTTCATTAAAAATTCAGCGCCGATTAAACTAGATCATGCCGGTAAAATGTAAAGAATAGGTGTCGGCAGAAGGGTCCCAGCCAGAATCCCGCATCGTGCGACGATTGAATCTGAGCAAATATTTTCGCTTTTCGCGTAACGGGGGGGAGCCGAGAATCCGAACGCACCTGTCATATTGGCGGTGGGGCAATGAAAAATAACGTAATACTATTGACCAACTCCTTTATGCGCGCTCATCAAGAACTGTTCTTTAGGAGTATTGTTTTGTGTTTTGTATTTTTGCTTGCAATCCTGACTGGATGCGGGGCTCAGAGCGTGCGCCCGTCCGCAAACGCAGTAAATAATCCGAACGGCAATTTTCATCTTTATATCAGTAATCAAAGTTTTGCCATCAGCCCGGTTGATATAAAAGTGTTTGTCGATGGAGATTTGATCATTAAAGAGAATTTTGACGTGGATTCTCAACACAATTGGCGGGCATTTAATTTGAAACTTTCAGCCGGGCAGCACAAAATTGTTGTAAGGTCGTCAAAGGGCAGCGCCAACCTGGAACAGCCATTTGAGGTTGCAAATGAATCGTGGGCCGTCTTGGATTATTGGTTTTATCCAAACTACACCAGAGGTGTTAAACCTTGCCCGCGCCATTTCTCCTTTGAGGTGAGAAATGAGCCAGTAATGTTTCAATAAGCACTGAATTGAATTAGGCAAGCCAGCCAAAGCACGCGTGGTACCAATGAAAAAATAACGTAATACTATTGACCGACCCTTTTAAGGCGTAGCTAAAGATGCGAGACAAATATTATGCGCACTGTAACAACGGGTTAAGCTTAAAATAAACTTATGAAAAAGCTGAACTATTTGATCAAAATGGCGGTGATCATTTGCTCGGCATCCAAAGCGCTGGCGATCCTTCCGGTGGCGGTCTTTTCAGAAGATGGATTCCCAACGATCGGTGGAATACCCAGCTTTCCGCCTTCTAAAATTATTGAAACGCTCACTGAACTGGGCATTGAGGCGCATGCGGTTTCGGCTGAGGACATGTGCAACAGCAACAATCTCAACTCGGGGAAATATTTTGCACTCGTGTTGCCTTATGGAAATGCCTTCCCCATCGCTGCCTTCGAAAATTTGCAGAAATTCCATAAAAGCGGCGGGTGCTTCATAACAACCAGCATCCCATTTTTTAATCCCTACATTAAAATAGACGGAACATGGAAAGAATGGACCAATCCCAGTCAGCTCAGTTTTATCAGAAATGATGCTTTTGGTTTTGGCACCGGCGGGTACGGCGACCCCAAACCCAATCAAAACATTAGCATAACTGTCCCAGGGCACCCAGTGGGGATCACTGAAAACATGCTTCCTACCGATTTAAAAAATCATCAGTGGTTGGATATCCAAGCGCTGGCTGCGAGTGACCAGGTCATACCGATAGTCAACATGATCATAGACGGAAGGCAGCGAATTGGCATGGCACTCATTCGCCACTTGGGCCGCAATTATCATGGGGCTCGCGATGTTTGGATGGGGCAAATGGCAGAGGGAAGCGATGCGTCTGACCGCTATTTTGCAAAACAAGTATTGACCCGGGGGATCTATTGGTGCGCCTTGGAGCGGGGGCTTATCAACACCGAAGTTTTTAAATCAGAAATCGCCCGCCTCGATAAAGTCGAAAAACCGAAGCCGCTTCCCGCAAATCTAACTTACGCCGTGACTCCCAGGCCTTGGGGCAACACTTATCTGCCAAAATCTAAAACGCCGGCACGACACTTGATCGCTATTGACGTTGAACATCTGAGCAAGGATCAACGGATAGCCGTAACCTGCCTGCAAGGCTTGACGAGCCGCAGCTGGCCGCAAATCTGGATAATTAGACGGCCGGAGGACAAGGATTGGCTGGATTGGCACAAAGAAAAAAAATATATCGATGATTATGAAATAATTACGAAACCGGAACTCTTGTTTAAAAGATTTTCGAATGTGTTTAAGGGCGCGATAATACCGGATACAAAATTGTACCGCGGTGATCTCCTGGCTTTAAACATAGCAGAATGTGACGATTTAATTGTTGCGTCTCCTGAATTAGCTCGCGAGCTCAACTTGCCCATAAAAATGGACTTGCGCGACCGGTTTAAGACTTACGCAGAGGGAATGAATTGGGTCTGGTCACACTACAAAAACCAGCTGAATCATCAACTTTGCAAGTATGCATATCCTCCGCTTTTGGCAGACTGTAATTTTGCATACGATTTTGAATGGCACAGTGTCATGTTTTGGATAGCCGGGCCAAAAGACGAATCCAAATACGGAGCTGATCATTTCGAAGAGCTCGACCTAATGAGTCGAATTTTTTCTGAGATGGATCCAAATATTGGAGTTTTAGGCTTCCCTTATGGCGGGGAGAATATTGGTATCGGAGAAAATGAAGGCGTGTCCTTTGCCAGTCGTTATGCAAAAGGCCTGGTGTGCAGCGACTTTTTGTGCAATTTATGCGTCATGAGTGGAGTAGATGTCGGAAACTTAACGCAACCACGACAACTGCCGGCCCCAAAATTGGATGCGAATGCGATTTATATTGCGTTGATTATGTCTGATGGCGATAACCAAAATACATGGATGTCACTTTTCAAGAAGTACTTTTCTTCACCAGCCTTCGGTAAATTCCCCGTTTCTTTTGGAATGGGCCCTGCAATTCACGATTTAATGCCTGCAGTTTCGCTGTGGTATTACGAACATGCATCACGAAACACTGAATTCATTGCGGACGTATCCGGGGCAGCCTACATTGAACCGGAGGATTACGGCGTTGCTTATTCAAACCAAAAAGTTGCATTTTCGGATTTCCTTGCCTGGACTTCACGTTTGATGAAAGAAATGGGAATGAACTCAGTCCGCCCGAACGGCGGTGATGACAACATTCAGTTACTATATTCACAGGCACTCCCTTTCTGTTATGGCATTTTTCCTAACACAGGAAGCTATCCGATAAAGCAAGGCATTGACCAACTTACTTATTCGCTGCGTAATGGCACGCCTCTTTTCAGAACTGTCGAGAGCGAAAAATTTGGCAAAGATGGTTTTTTTCGCGTGATAATGGAGCAAGTTCGGTCCCAAAGGCCCGCTTTTGTCAATGCTTGCATTAGCACCTGGGTTTTCAGCCCCGAAGACCTCGCCCGCATATATGACCAGAAAGGCACAAACATTGTATTTGTAACGCCATCACAGTTAGCCGAGCTCTACAGGGAGGCTCAGAAAAAAGGCTTGATACGTTAGTTTTCAAAAGGGGTCAAACTATAGTTTTGACCGACTAGAGGTAGCCGATCATTGTGAAAATGCCACGCCGGCTGAGAATCGAGTAGTGGCCACGGTCTGTTCTGGCGCTGGCGACGTGGTGGCAGTGGGTGCCTGGAAGAGTCTTTATGCCAGGCTGCATCGCTGGAAAAAGTCAGTGAATAAAAGAAATGAGTTGAGACGATGGTTTGACCTCTTTTCAATTTGCGATTTACGATTACGGATTTACGATTGGCTTTCGCCTTCGTCTTGAAGGTTTCAGGCTCTTCTTCGCGTACCTTCGTGTTCTTCGCGCGACACTGCTTTTTCATATTTCATCGGGCAGGGCAAATTTTGCCGCCGAGCCACCGAGCGCACAGAGAAGAGGCGGAATAAGCTGGAGCGATCTGGGATTGCGGTGGCAGAGCGAGAGCGGCGACACCGCTTTAATGCGCATGGGGGTTAAGCTACTTCAGAAAATCGCGACCCGGACGAAAGCGGCGTGGCGCTGCGCTTCGCGCCGCACTCCATGATGCCCACTGGCTTGCCACTGTCCCAGACCATCATCCTCATCGTCGTCCTCGTTTCAAAGTTTCCGCTTTTCCCTGTTTCATCTGTGTTCATCTGTGGCTAAAAATGAATTCAGGCTCCAGGCTATGGGCTCTAGGTTTACCGCGTAGCAATCGGCAGTCGTCAATCCGCATTCGCAAATCGTCAATCCCCCTTGTTCATCGGTGGTTGAAATCGGCAGGTCGTCGGGTCTGTCAACCGCCGAGCGGAGCAATGCTCCGCGTTCCACTGCGCCTCGCGCATGAGGTTGGGTTATAGTTTTGCGGAAACGGTATGGTCGAGTTCTATTTTTGACTTACTTCCGCGGCTGTTTATCCTTTCGTCATGCGCATTGTTCAAGTTCCGCTTGGTTCCCGTAGCTACGCCATTAAAGTTGGCGGTGGGTTGCTATCGCGTTTGGGTGCGGACTGCGCGGCGCTCAAACTCGGGCAGCGTTGCGCTGTCATCACAGATTCCAATGTCGGCAAAAAATACGCCCAAGCCGCGTTGAAATCGCTTTCGATGGCGGGTTTTGAACCGGTCCTCATCACTGTGCCGGCTGGTGAAACTTCCAAGCGCATGGCGATGGTGGAAAATTGTCATGACCAACTGGCGGCGCATCGCTTGGAACGCAAATCATTCATCGTTGCACTCGGTGGCGGGGTGGTCGGTGATCTGGCAGGTTTTGTGGCGGCGACGTATCTGCGCGGTATTCCGTTCGTGCAGGTGCCGACCAGTCTGTTGGCGCAGGTGGATAGTTCCGTCGGTGGTAAAACCGGTGTGAACCTGAAAGCGGGGAAAAACCTCGTGGGGGCATTTTACCAGCCCAAGCTCGTGCTCTGTGATCTCGATACGCTGGCCACGCTGCCCAAACGTGAATTTGTTTCCGGTCTCGCGGAAGTCATCAAATACGGGATCATTTATGATGCGGCCTTGTTTGCGCAATTAGAGCGTGCGCTGCCGAAAATGTTGCAACGCGACGCCAAAACATTATCGCAAATCGTCGCCCGCTGTTGTGAGATCAAGGCGGATGTCGTTGGTCAGGATGAAACGGAAAGCGGCTTGCGTGCGATCTTAAATTTTGGCCACACCATCGGCCATGCGATCGAAAATAGTTCCGGCTACGGAAAATTTTTGCATGGCGAAGCGATATCCATCGGCCAGGTTGCCGCCGCCAGATTGTCCCAATCAGTTCTTGGCCTGCCGACTGGCGATGCGCAACGGATCGAAAAATTATTTGTCCGTGCCGGTTTGCCAACGCAGATCAAACTCAACGCTGGTCAAAAACGCAAATTGATGGCCGCGATGAAGCTCGATAAGAAAGTTAGTGCTGGTGAAATCAAATTTGTGCTGGCCAAAAAAATCGGCGAGGTCGTCTGGGGACAGAAAGTGTCTGCGGCGTTGATCGAAACTATTTTGGATGGCCTCGCATAAAGCAGGGGGTGGATAACATTCAACATTGAACATGCTCTGTAGAAACCTTTTTTGACAGAATTTACCGAATTAAAATGTATCCGGCCGTCTCCGGTAAATCCGGACGTCAAGCTGTTCGCAAAGCCTTGTGAATGTTCAAGAACAAAGATTGTTTTAAAGCCCCAGCGGGGCGATATATTTGTAGTTCGTCACCAAATAAAGAAATTCAAGCTCCGTCGGAGCGGCATATGTCGCCCCTACGGGGCTGGAGTTTTTTGAGGCTTGGTTACTACAAAGATTTCGCTCCTAACGGAGCTATAGCCGCCACCACACGGTTGGGTGATGGATTTTGACATTCTGTCCATTTTGTTAATTCAAAAAATTCTCCCCAACTTCGTGCCTTGGTGGTTTAAAATAATTAACGCTGTGTTCGTATTGTCTCCAGTCTTTATCAAAAAGGTTTCTACAGAGCACATTGAACATTTAACTTCCAACGCCCAATGGGGCATCGCCCCGTTTCCTTCGATGTTCGGTGTTGAATGTTCAATGTTAAATGTTTTTTACTTTGCCGGAATGATTTCCGCTGTGCGCAGGGTCACCGGTCCGAGCAGGCCGGATTCCAGCAACGGCGAATTTTTACCCCAATGATGCCAGGTGGTGAATGTCAGGCGTCCCGTTGGGCTGGGCTTGCCGTCCAAAAACCATTGCGGCCACGCCTTAAGCTGCTTGCCGTCCCATTCGCGATCTGATGGCAATTGTTCATCGCCGATCAAACGATTGGGCCACAGGTTGGTGATCTTCACCGTCAGATGGTTCACGCCCGGTTTCGCGGCGGAGGTGACGTTGAGGCGGAATGGCGGCTTCCACAGGATGCCGAGGTCTTGTCCGTTCAAGGAAACTTCGGCGAAATTTTTCACCGCGCCCAAGTCCAGCCAGAGTTCGCGTCCGGCGCTTAATTGTTCCGGTTGGATTTGAATATCCTGATCGTAAGCGGCGGTGCCGGAGAAATAACGCACGCCATCGTTCGGGTATTCTGTCCAGGAAATCAATTTATCCAAGGTGATCAGTGGTGGCGCACCCCAGTTCGGCGGGAAACTGACATTCCAGGTTCCGAAAATTTCCTGCGGTGCGGGCAGGTCAGCGGCGGTGGCGTGCAAGGTTTTTCCCTGGGCCGTTTGCAGTTCAATCTGCCCGTCGCTCCAGGCTTTCACCGTGGTCGCTCCGTCCGGGGCGACTTTGGTTTCCCATTGCGGCGGCTGACCGGCGGCGGCCATGGGCGGCATCGCCAGGGTTTCACCTTCCGCAACCGTTTTGTGAAAGGGTTGGTCATCCAGCGTGTAATCCAAACGCAATTCTTTGACGTGCAGGGAAGCGGGATCGCCACCCATGGAATCATTGTTAGCGGATACGACCAGTTGGTTGTCATCCACAAGGTCAGTCAGTTTGGCGGTCACATCCGTTTCGCCGGAGCCATCAACCGCGCCATAAACGGCGTGTTGAATCTTTAATTGCGGTACTTTGGCAGCGGGCGCCGCCATGGTGCTGCTGGCGGCGATCACGTGATCTGCGCCCGTGGCGGCCTGGCGGAAAATGACGAACACCGAGCCGGCCGGATCAAAGGTCAAGCGCACCGTGGTGCGGTCGCCCTGTGTTTTCCAGATCGGCGCCGGTTCAATCACGCCGGTGTCTGGATGCCAGAGTTCGGGAATCTTGCTGTTGACCCGGAAGGTGCAGTCAACGGAATCAAACCGCCGCCGCTGGTTGGAGACGAAATAAATATCCGAGCCATTCGCGACCCGGTGGACGTAAGCCAGTTTCGATGTCTTGGCGGTGTCGGGAACTTCGAAGTCCGGCGCCAATCGTTGGGCGGCAAAAATCTCGCTCAATGATTTTCCCCAGATGACCCGGCCTTTGCCATCGGAATTTTCCAATACCTGGGTGCCGTCGCATTTATTCCAAAGTTCGTCGGCCATTTTTTTTACCTGCTGATCGCAGTTGGGATAATCCATCAGGCTGGGCGAATGTTGCGGGCGCGGGCCGACGATGGTGGCGCCGGCGCGGACCAATTTACGCAGGCATTGTAAAACGTCGGGCGTCAGGTTCGTGTCGTTCTCGGGCAGGATCAAAACGGCATAACTCGCGCCGCTGGCCAGCGTGATGCGGCCGTTTTTCACCGTGGCGCCATGCAGCAGCACGTCGGCATTGACGGCATCATAGTCATAACCGACGGGCAGGGTGGGGTTGCCGATACGCATTTCCACCGGCGCACTTTCACCGGTGAAATAGGCGGCGTCTGCCACGGCGCGACCTTGTTGCAGCAAAAATTCGCAATGCGAAATGTAATCAATCCAGGCTTTGCCATCGTGCCACCAGGTTTCGGTGCGTTCGAAATGAAAACCCCACTGGCCCATCGTCATGCCCGGCCAATGATTGGTCCACGGCTGCATGGCGTAACGGTGAAAGATGTAACGGTTCAAGCCCTGGCAATACATCAGGTCGCCCAAGGTTTTGAGCGAGTACGGGTCGTTCTGCCAGCGTCCGGCGTCCGGTGCCGCCGTGAAGGATTCGGCGCCGACGATCGTTTTGCCGTAGATATGCGCAATGGAGGCCGCCATTTTTACGGACGGATGCCCCTGGCTGCCGCTCCAAAATTCACCCATGACGACGTCGGCCGGTCCGCCGCACTGTAACGATTCAAAGGGGCCGGTGTAAGGTTCCACGGCATTGAACAAACCATGCTGACGGCAGAGTTCGGCAAAATGGCCGAAATAATTATCCGCAAACAGATCGGCAATCGTCCGGCGCATGTCCCAGAGAAAACGTTCCGTCACTTCGGGGCTGTCCACGACGTGGCGCGTGAAGACGGGCAGGAATTTCAACGGATCATAACCGCGGCGCTTTTTAAATTCGCTGCGGAAATTTTTTGTCCAATCCTGGCCGCCGACTTCATAGCTGTCGATCAGGGATGTGTCCAAGGATTTGCCGGCCAGCGGGCCGATATCGTCGAGGATTTTCTGCATGAAGCCGTTCCAATGTTCGTCGAGGGCAGACTTGCTGAATTTATCGCATTCCAATCCTTCGCCTTCGGCCGGGGCGGGATGATTATTAACGCCCGTGGGGGTGTAACCGACGCGCAAGATGACCCAATCGCCGGCTGGAACTTGCCATTTGAGATGGCCATCGGCGGTTAATTTTGAAGTTAAATCCAGCATGTCTGCGCGCGGAATCGTTCCGCCATCCGTGAAGGCATTGGCGGGCGGCGGTTGGACAAACGTGCGGTCCACGGATGATTTCGTGAACGAATGTTTTTTGGCGAGCTGGCGGCTGTTGGTGGGGAACACCAAGGTATCGCCTTCATCCACGGTGGCTGAGACGAGCGTGCCATTCAAAATGAAGTCCACATGCAACTGTTTGACCTGGCCGGGCGCGGGATCGCCGCCCAATTCATCGCTGTTCGCCATGATGGCTTTGCGTCCGATCTTAGCCAACTCGACGATTTTAGCCGTCACATCCGTCGAAGCGCCGCCGTCGGCGCCATACGTTGCATGCTTGATGATCAATTTGGCTTTGGTCGCCGGCACATCATTGCCAGCCTCGTCGTTCTCAATCACGGGCGCCGGAAAGGCGAGCACCGCGACATCACGATAAAACCCCAGTTTCATTGGCGGTTGCGGCAAGGTTTCGTCGAAAAGGGTTGGGCCGTGCGCGCGCGTTTCGCTGGCGGTCAATTCTTGCATGGCGTTCGTGGGTGTGTTCCACGGACCACCGCTGCTGGACCAGCCCGCGCAATTTTCCACGCACAGTTTGAGGTTCAACCGGGCCGCTTCCTGCACGGCGAATTTAAAATCTGCGCGCCACATCGGGCTCATGAACGGCACGTCACCGCGCGGAATACCGCAATCCACATTCACAATCGTCGCGCCGCCCAGGCCGATTTGTTTCATCGCTTCGAGATCGGCGGTGATGCCGGCCTGGGTGATGTTGCCATTCATCCAATGCCACCACGTTTGGGGCTTGGCAGAATTCGGGGGATTGAGAAAGCCGGTCGCCAGGGGATCGGTGGGGGCGGCGGTGAGATTTAAGGCGAAACAGAGTGCGGCTAAGCCCAGCAGGCGACGTGAGGAGATAATCATGCGGATAAAAAATTTATTATGCGTGTCCCAATTTAATCGTGATGCCGCACGAACGTCTATCACCGAAATCGGTTAGTTAGACATTTTCGATTTATGATTGCGGATTGCGGATTGCGGACATTTGAAACGAAGGCGATGGCGAATCGAAAAAATCGTAAATCCGCCATCGTAAATCGCAAATTGAAAGGTCTTTCATTTTGGTGATTTTGGACTAGATTGTGGCACCGAAAATGATTTTGGTTTTAGACAACTACGATTCGTTCACGTACAACCTTGTCCAGTATCTGGGTGAGTTGGGCGTGGAGTTGCAGGTGCGCCGCAATGATGAGATCACCATTGATCAAATCCGCGCGCTCAAGCCGGAACGGATCCTGGTTTCGCCGGGACCATGCTCGCCGCGCGAAGCTGGATTGTCGAACGAAGTCATCAAAACTTTTGCCAGCGAGGGCGTGCCGATCTTTGGCGTGTGCCTGGGCCATCAGTGCATCGGCCATACGTTCGGGGCGGAAGTCGTGGTGAATTACCGCATGATGCACGGCAAAACCTCGCCGATCAAACATAACGGCAAAGACCTGTTTGCCGGGATGCCCAACCCGTTCCCGGCGACACGGTATCATTCGCTTGTCATCAAACGCGACACCATGCCCGATGTTTTGGAAGTCACGGCCGAAACGGACGAAGGCGAGATCATGGGTGTGAAACACAAAACCCTGCCGATCTGGGGAGTGCAATTTCATCCCGAAAGCATCCTGACTGAAAATGGCCGGACGATCCTGAAGAACTTTTTGCAGTTGAAGGCATAGGGTATTTCGCGATGACTTTTGTGAATAGTCCAGTGTTTTAACACTGGGATAATTGAAGGCTCTTAGGTGCAAGTCCCAAAGGGACGAAAGAGTTGTTCTGCCGTCCCTACGGGACTATTTGATCGAGCTACGATGCCAACCCAGCCTTGAAAGGCTGGGCTATGGTCAAAAAATGGTTTTGTTGCCAATAAAAGCCATTTTGAAAACCAGCTCGAATCTTCGCTTGATCATGGAGTGGTCATGTGTTTGCTTTCTCTGGCTTGGCCATCGTTGGGCTCATAATGGGCAAAGCAGCAGCTTTGCCCTACCATCATCGGCAGCCATTTTATGCCCTGATTAGTTTGCCGGTTTATTTTTCTTTGCGCCTTTTGATTCCGTTTTACGCTTTATCAGAGTGGAAGCTTAAATCCGCCAATGCCTGATTCTCCTGATCATGAGCTAGAAGTCTTTAGCGCCGTCCGGCAATTGCCGCCGGGGCAACGCGCCGCGTTTTTGGATGCGGCGTGTGCCGGGGACGCCGGGCTGCGTGGCCGGGTGGAAGAACTTCTGCTGGCCGCCGAACGCGCCGCCACCTTTCTCGAAACCCCGGCCGCTGGAATTTTAAACGCGGAAAATCGGCTGCGAACCCCGGCGGTTCCTTCCGAAAAAATCGGCGACCGCGTGGGCCGGTATGTGCTGCTGGAACTAATCGGCGAAGGCGGTTGCGGCACGGTGTATCGCGCCAGCCAGGAAGCGCCGGTGCGCCGGCAGGTTGCGCTCAAGGTCATCAAGCTGGGCATGGATACCAAGAGTGTCATCGCCCGGTTTGAAGCGGAACGGCAGGCGCTGGCGTTGATGGATCATCCCAACATCGCCAAAGTTTTGGAGGCCGGGGCGACGGATGCCGGGCGCCCGTATTTTGTGATGGAACTGGTGCAGGGAGTGAAAATCACCAGCTATTGCGATCAAAATCACCTGGCAACGTCCGAGCGGTTGGCGTTGTTCGTACAGGTTTGCTCCGCCATCCAGCACGCGCATCAGAAAGGGATCATCCATCGCGACATCAAGCCGTCAAACATTCTGGTGACATCCCTGGATGGCGTGGCGGTGCCGAAGGTGATTGATTTCGGCATTGCCAAGGCGACGCACGGCAAATTGACGAACGAAACTTTTTTTACGGCGCTGGAACAATTCATCGGCACGCCTGCCTACATGAGCCCGGAACAGGCCGAGGTGCGGGCGGTGGACGTGGATACGCGCAGCGACATCTATAGTCTCGGAGTTTTGCTCTACGAATTGCTGACCGGCCAGACGCCGTTCGATGCGAATATATTATTGCAGGCGGGGTTGGATGAGATTCGCCGCACGATCCGCGAACAGGAACCGGCTTCGCCTTCGACGCGCTTGAGCACGATGTTGGGGGCGGATTTGAGCGAGATTGCGCATCAGCGTAAAACCGAGGTGCCGCAATTGCTCCATTCCGTGCGCGGCGATCTGGACTGGATCGTGATGAAAGCGCTGGAGAAAGACCGGTCCCGCCGTTACGAAACGGCCAATGGCTTTGCGGCTGACATCTGGCGTCATCTGAACAATGAACCGGTCGCCGCCCGCCCGCCGAGCAGCGTTTACCGGTTGCAAAAAATGGTGCAACGGAACCGGCTGGCCTTTACCGCTGCCGGCGCAATCCTGCTGGCGTTGGCGGTGGGGGTGGCCATTTCCGTGCGGGCTTCGTTCAAGGAACATCAGGCACGGGTGGAAGCCGACCGGCAGTGGATGCAGGCGCAGAAGAATGAACTCAAGGCGGAGGCGGAAGCAACCAAAAGCCGTGAAGTGGCGCAATTCCTGGAGGACATGCTGAATGGGGTCGGCCCGGCGGTGGCGATGGGCAGCGATACAACGCTCTTGAAGAAGATTTTGGACAACACGTCGAAACGCCTGGGCACCGATCTGGCGCAACAACCGGAAATCGAAGCCGAATTGCGCTATACCCTGGGCGAAGTCTATTGGGAGATCGGCGATCTGGATGATGCCGAGGCCATGCACCGCCGGGCATTGGCGATCCGGGAAAAGATTTTAGGGCCGCGCGATCCGCTGGTGGCGCAATCCATGCGCCGGTTGAGCCATGTCCTTTGGCGGCAGGGCAGCTTGGCGGAAGCGGAAACGATGGCGCGTGCGGGCATCGGCCTGCAACGCGAATTATTCGGCAGCACGAATTTGGAAGTGGCGCGGGCTTTACAGGACTTGGCGGCCATCTTGAATACGGAAGACCATCAAATGCAGGCGGAAGCAGCCCTGCGTGAAGCCCTGGCCACGAAACAGGCCGTGCTGGGGGATGATGACCTGGAAGTGGCCGATTCGATGGATGACCTGTCGGCGTGGCTGTTTTCGCGGCGTTTTAAACCGGCGGAAGCCGAAGACCTGGCGCGCCGGGCGATCGCCATCCGGCAAAAAAAATTGGGGGCTGACAACCTGCTGGTGACCGTGGCCAGTTTGAAACTAAAGGCCGCGTTGCTGGATATCCAGGGACAGTCCGCGGAAGAGGAAGCCACCTTGAAACAACTGGTGGTCGCGCAACGAAAATTGTTTGGCGACGCGCATCCCAGCCTCGCCCAGTCATTGAACCTGCTGGCCATGGTCTTGCGCAATGAAGACAAATTGACGGAAGCTGAGCCGGTCCGGCGGGAAGCCCTGGGGATGCAATGCAAATTGTTCGAGCAAAAAAATGCCGAAGTGGCGCAGACGTATGCCAACCTCGGCGAATTGCTGGTGGCGGAAAATAAATTGTCCGAGGCGGAAACGATGTATCGCAATGCCCTGGCGATCCGCCTGAAAATGTTTGGCGATGACAGCAGCGTGGTCGCCGACTCCTTGAGCGATCTCGGTGACGTGCTGGAAAAAGAGGGCAAGTTTGACGAGGCGAAAAAGCTGTATTTACAGGAAGGGGGCGATACTTCGGCGGCGGCGGCGGCCGCGCAATATAGCCTGGGCAAAATGTATCTGCATGGCGAGGGCGTGCCGGTGGATGTGCCGGAGAGCATCCGCTGGTTCCGCAAATCGGCTGCGCAGAAAAATAATGGGGCGCTGATTGACCTGGGCGTTCTGTACTTCAAGGGCAATGGCATTGATCCGGATGAAGCCGAGGCGGCCAAGTATTTTTCCCAGGCCGCCAAACACGGCAGCAAGCTCGCGGTGAAAACCCAGGCGGAATGTTACTGCGCCGCCGGGCGCAGCCGGGAAGCCATCGGCACCCTGAAAAGATTTTGTGAGTCGCATCCCAAGGGTGAAGCCGATGGCTGGCTGACGCTTGCCACCTGGCAAGTGTGGTTCGGTCAAACCAACGATTATGAACAAACCCGGTTGCGGATGGTCGAGCTGGCGGCCAAAAACGGCGACGCCCCCATGTTGGAAAGCGCCGCCAAGGCTTATTGCCTGCAACCTTCGGTTGATGAAATCCAATTGACGAACGCCATGGGATTGGCCCGGCAAGGGTTAAAAATACGGGCGGGCACGCCTTGGGAAGCGTGGTATCAATTGAGTCTCGGACTGGTGCAGTATCGCAGCGGTCAATTTGACGAGGCCGCCAAAACCTTGCAGATCGCCGAACAAACGGCGGGCAAGTATCAGGATGTTTTAGTCACGGCGCGCTGCTACCGTTCCATGGGTTTGTTCCGGCAAGGCCACCGCGATGAAGCTCAAAACCTTCTTGGTCAAGTTGCGGCCCAAATGCCGTCGTTGCCGGCCGATTTGAACCGGCCGCTGATACAGGCCAAGGTGGCGTCGCACGATACGATGATTGGCTGGCTGGCGTATCAGGAAGCCAGGGCGTTGATTCAGTGATGGGGACAAGACTCCAATTGGGCTCAAATTGGGGGAAAAATACGAGGATGACGATGAGGACGAGGACGAGAACGATGCTGTGAATCATCCTCATCGTCGTCCTCGTCCTCGCTCCCGCCTTAACCACCAAAACATCAGGCCGGCAATTTTCCTCAAAATAATTTGCGCCTTCTTTACCGCGATTCCGCATTGATCAACGACGGACAGTTCGAATAGGCAGCGGGATGGTCATAATGTATTTCGGTAAAATATGGCAAAGGATTTTCCGATCAGGTTTGTCAGATGATTTAGAACCAATCAGAAAACAAGTCATACAAAATCAAAAGCGCCGGTGTCTATTCAGAAAAGTTAAAATGTATTTAATCAGGTTCCGGTCTGCGTGTGTTCACTGAAGCAAGTACGGCCCGATTGCGGGCCACCCAGCTTATGAAAATAAATTTTATACGACTTATGAAACAACATTCACTGCGCTGCCTGTCGCTATATCTCTGGCTTGGCATCGTCTTCATTTATGGTGCGGTGGCGGCCAGGGGGCAGTCGGTTTATCCAACGCCTTCGCCTTATACCTTCACCACCTTGACCAACCTTGCCGGTGTGGATCCGGCTAATGACGCCAACGACCTTGCCCGGTTCCTTCATTCCCGCGGCGTGGCCGTGGATGACGCCGGCACTATCTACTTCGCCAATACCCGCAGCCATACGATCTGCCGGCTGACTTCAGCCGGAGACTTGACCGTCTTGGCCGGGCAGGCCGGCAGTTTCGGCAGCGTTGACGGGACGGGAAATGCCGCGCGTTTTTTTTATCCGCAAGGCGTGGCCTTGGACAGCGCCGGGAATATCTATGTGGCTGACGGCGGCAATAATACAATCCGCCGGATAACGCCGGCGGGTGTGGTCACGACGCTGGCAGGTTTGGCGTGCCAGTCTGGCAGCGCCGATGGCAATGGCAGCCATGCGCGGTTTGCTTATCCGGCCAGCGTGGCGGTGGACAGCGCGGGGAATATTTATGTGGCCGACCTGTACAATTTCACGATCCGCAAAGTGACACCGGATGGCGCCGTGACGACTTTGGCGGGCGAGGCGGAAAATGACGGGGCCGTGGATGGCCAGGGCAGCGCCGCCCGTTTTAAATCTCCGTGCAGTGTCGCGGTTGGCAAGGCAGGCGATATTTATGTGTTGGACATGTTCAACGGCATCCGCAAAATCAGTCATTCCGGCCAGGTCACCACCCTGGCGGGCAGGGAAACTTACAGTGTTGGCAGCGCCGATGGCACTGGCCGGGCGGCGCAATTCAATCGTCCCAGTGCGTTGGCCGTGGACGCCGCCGAGAATATTTATGTGACGGACACGGCGAACGATCTCATCCGCCGCATCAGTCCAAATGGCAGCGTGATCACGCTGGCCGGGCAGGCGGGGCAGACCGGAGAGAGGGATGGCACCGGTGACGCGGCGCGGTTTGATCATCCGACCGGCATCGCGCTGGACCGCGCGGGCAATCTTTACGTTGGCGATTTGGAGGGCAGCCGGATGCGCAAAGGATTCCCGGCAAAGCCAGCGGTCGTTGACGTTTCGCCAAAAGCCGGCGGGAGTTTGTCTTTCGCCAATCCGTGATGCTTGGTACTAAATCATTCGTTGAGCGACGTTACCCATATTCTCGAATCCATCGAAGCCGGCGACCCCAAGGCAGCCGACGAGTTGCTGCCATTGGTCTATGAAGAATTGCGCCGGTTGGCGGCCGCAAAACTGGCCCGGGAAACGCCCCATCAAACGCTGCAGCCGACCGCGCTGGTGCATGAAGCCTGGTTGCGGTTGGTCGGTGATGAGAATCCGCAATTTGCGAACCGCGCCCATTTCTTTGCTGCCGCCGCCGAAACGATCCGCCGCATCTTGATTGACAAGGCGCGGCGCAAACGGGCGGTGCGGCATGGCGCCGGCCAGCAACCGGTCGAACTGGACGGACTGGAAATTGCCGCGCCGGGCGATGACCAGGAGGTGCTGGCCGTGAACGAGGCCCTGGACCGGCTGGCCGAACAAAATAAAACCGAGGCTGAACTGGTGAAGCTGCGTTACTTTGTCGGCATGACGCTGGCCGAGGCGGCGGATGCCTTGAACATTTCCGCCCGGACGGCGGATAATTATTGGGCGCATGCCAAGGCGTGGCTGTATAAGGAAATTAAAAGGGAATGGTTGAATGGTTGAATGGTTGAATGGTTGAATGGTTGAATGGTTGAATGGTTGAATGGT
>DASYEY010000011.1:0-7281 GCA_036498725.1 Verrucomicrobiia bacterium
TCTTTATGGGACGGCGTATCAAGGCGGCACCGGAAATAACGGCACGATATTCAGTCTTACCTTGCCATGCCAGCCGGCGGATTTGGCCATCGCTCTCTACTCTGGCATTAACCTTTTCGGTTCGATCGGCTGCACCTATGAAATTGACTATGCCACCAACCTCGCCAACCCGACGTGGCTGCCGCTGGCAACGAACACGCTGGCGAGCAGTCCGTTTCTGTTCATAGATACCAACGCCATTTCCGGCGTCCGTTTTTACCGGGCGATCACGCAGTAAATAATCGTCAAACAAGTTGATTGGTTCCAACCCGCCGCGAGCCGGCGGCGGGTTTTTAATTTGCCGGCAACTAATTTGGTTTGAACCAGTTCAGATTATTGGTGCGGGGACTTGGCGATTCCTTGGTGATTCCTTTTGACAGCCGCCGGGCGCAGATTCATTTTTTGGCATGGATTATACTCAATCTCGCTGGCTCCCGATCGTGCTGCTGTTTTGCTCGAACATTTTCATGACGTTCGCGTGGTATGGCCATTTGAAATTCAAGGATAAGCCGCTGTTGCTCGTTATCCTGGTGAGCTGGGGCATCGCCTTGTTTGAATATTGTTTTCAAGTGCCGGCCAATCGTTGGGGCAGCAACCATTTCTCGCCGTATCAACTGAAGATCATCCAGGAAGTCGTCACACTGGCGGTCTTCGTGGTCTTCGCCTGTTTTTATTTCAAGACCTGGCCGGCGTGGAACCACATCGCGGCGTTCGTGTGCATCATCGCCGCCGTGGCCTTTGCGTTCTGGCCGGGCAAAGGTTGAACGACTGCAAATCCCTTGATTCACCGTGCTTTGCGCAAAACTCGCTTGGCAGTTCCGGCGCGTTCTGTTTAATTGGCCGCGCCCGATGACTAAATTTTCCGCCATTCTTGCGCTGTTGGTTTGCGCCGTGTTTTTTTCTGCCGCCGCCAGGGCCCAGGAGTCATCGCAGGAGTCATCGCATTGGTTGATCCAGACGCTGGATCAGATTTTGCCCGGCCATCCGGCGGGACAGATTGAATATGATTCCACCACGGGGACGGCATATTACAGCCAGGGGATCATTGTCACGAATGATGGTGGCGCATTGGTTGCCGACAGCGCGCGGATTAATGCCAAGACCGGCGACGTGCAGGCGGACGGTAATGTGCATCTCCAATCCGGCGACCTGATGTGGGTGGGCGAGCATATTGATTATAATTTTTACACGCACCGGATGACCAGTGAACAGTTCCGTGCCGGCAAAGCGCCGTTTTTCATCGGCGGTTCGCACTTGGAAGGAATGGCCCAAATGAAAACGGGCACGACAAACAACCTGACCGCCACGAACGTGTTCTTCACGACGGATGATATCAGTAATCCAGCGTATCGGGTCCACGCCAGCAGCGTCAGCATCGTGGTCAGCAGCAATAAAATTCAAACCGTCAAGATGCGGAACGCGGTGATGTCGGTCGGCGGCGTGCCGATTTTTTATTTTCCGTATTACGAACGCACCGTTGGCCAACGGATGAACCATTTCACCCTTACCCCCGGTTATCGCAGCCAGTATGGCGCGGAGTTGCTGGCGACATACTCGTGGTTTTACGGCGACGTGGCGAATGGCAAAATTCGCGCCAATTATTATTCAAAACGCGGGCCGGGGATCGGGCCGGACTTGAACCTGCACCTGGGTAATTGGGGTGACGCGTCACTAAAATATTTTTACATCTACGACAACCGGCCGGATACCGGCACCAATAATTTGCCGTTCTTCAAGGAAATCGCGAGCAATCGCCAACGGTTTCATCTCGACTGGCAGGCGACGCCGGCAACCAACCTGAATTTGAAAGCGGTGATCAATTATCAGTCCGACCCATTGATCGTGCATGATTTCTTCCCGGGCGAATATACGCAAGATCCGCAGCCGAACACGTTCTTTGAGGCGAATAAATATTGGGATAACTGGAGCCTGGATGCGTTGACAACGCCGCGGGTGGACAGTTTTTACAGTCAGGTGGAACGGTTGCCGGACGTGCAACTTACCGGTTTCCGCCAGCAGGTTTTTGATTCACCAATCTATTATGACAGCCAGAGTTCCATCGGTGAATATCGCGCATATACGGCCAACACGACGAACAACCTGTTCGACCCGTCGCAAGGTTTTTACACGAACAGCGCCGCCCGCTTTGATACCTATCATCAACTCACGCTGCCGGAGACGTTTTTTGACTGGCTTAACGTGACGCCGCGAGTCGGCGGGCGCTTTACTTATTACAGCGAAAATGCCAACAGCGCGGCCACGCAGAACGATGTTAATCGCGGTGTGTTCAATACCGGCGTCGAATTTTCCTTCAAAGCCTCCCAACTGTGGTCAGATGTCACCAATTCATTTTTTCACATTGACGGTTTGCGCCACATCATCGAGCCGTCGGCGAATTATGTTTTCGTACCCAACCCGAACCCGTCGCCGGCCACGCTGCCGCAGTTCGATGGTGAGCTGCCGAGTTTGATGTTGCTGCCGGTGGATTTCCCGGATTACAACAGCATTGACTCGGTGGACGCGCAGAATGTCATCCGTTTTGGCCTGCGCAATGTATTGCAAACCAAACGCGACGGCCAATTGCAGGATGTGGTGAACTGGAACATGTTACTGGACTGGCGGTTGGATCCGCAGGCGAACCAAACCACCTTGAACGACTTGTATTCCGATTTGACGCTGCGTCCTTTTACCTGGCTCGCGTTCGATTCGCAGGTCCGTTACGACATCAATGACGGCAATCTGAACATGGCCTTCCACCAGATCACGCTTTCGCCGAACAATCGCTGGAGTTGGGGGGTGGGCCATTGGTATCTGCGGGGCGGCGCCTGGGGCAACGGGGTCTGGCAACGCAGCGATTATCTGACCAGTACATTTTTTTACCGGATGGACGACAATTGGGGCGTGCGTTTTCAGCACAATTTCGACATCAACCGCGGCCGTTTGCAGTCGCAATTTTATACGATCTACCGCGATTTCCGGGCGTGGACGGCGGCTTTGACCTTTCGGGTGGAAGATGATGAAAACAATGCGGTGGATTACACGGTCGGCTTCCAATTATCGCTGAAAGCCAGCCCTTCCTCGCATGTGGATCAAGATACCATTGATCCGTACCACCTTGTTGGCGAATAAGCGCGGAGGTTGGGTAATAAACTTTTATATCCGGCTCATTCTCATCGTCATCCTCGTCCTCGAATTTTTACCATTTCACAAACAGGCGAGGGCGAGGATGACGATGAGCGCGCGGACGATTTGGCAGCATCACTGGCGCCGTTATTCCATTAACATCGAAAGGATGAAGGTGGAGCCTTTGCCAGGCTGGCTGGCCACTTCAATCATGCCGCGATGTTCTTCCACGATGCGGCGCGTGATGGACAGGCCGAGGCCGGTGCCATTTTTTTTGGTGGTGAAAAATGGTTCAAACAGCCGCGCCAAATTTTCCGGCGTGATGCCCATGCCGGTGTCGTGGATGGAAATCTTCAGGCGCGGCGTGCCGTCGGCGCCGGTCACGTCTTCGGTGGTGATGGTCAATTCGCCGTTGTTGCCGACCGCCTCGACGGCATTGAGGAACAGGTTCATGAACACCTGTTGCAATTGTGATTCGTCCGCACGCAACGAGTCGCTAGTGGCGCGATAATGACGTTCCACCGTGATCATACGCCCGTGCATCTGATGCTCCAGCAAGCGCAGGGAACGATCAATCAATTCATGGATGGGCACCGCAGCGAATGATTTTGGCTTGGGCGCGGCGAAGCGAAGCATCTGGGTAACCAGCCCGTCAATCCGTTTCAATTCCCGCCGCACGACCTCGGTCATTTCCTGGTCATCACCTTTTTGCAGCAGCAATTCCAGGAAAACATTAATGGAAACCAGCCCATTTTTGATTTCATGGGCGATGCTGGCCGAGACCAGGCCGAGGTTTGCCAACCGGTCCAGCCGACGAAGATTCTCTTGTAACTCAGCGGCGCCGATGGAGGTTTCTGCCACCGGGCAACCGGATTTTTTTTCTAATAAATCATCCCTTAACATAATTTCACCGCTCCATTACGTCCCCGCCGGAAATCACAAAAAAGACACATCACGATAAAAGCGATTGGTTCTTATACCAGAAAAAAAACCGGGCCACACTCTTATTTTTACGAATGTTGTGACATTTTGCCGCTGGGCAATTAGTTTTATGCCCGCAATATGAAGAATCATTTTGATCGCATCGAGGCCGTCGTCAACGATATCCGCCGGGGGAAGTCGGTCGTGGTGGTGGACGATGCCAGTCGCGAAAATGAAGGCGACCTGATTCTAGCCGCCGAAAAAGCCACGGCCAAGAACATCAGTTTTATGGTGCGTTACACCTCCGGGGTCATTTGCGTGCCGATGGAGGGGGCGGAACTTGACCGGTTGGAACTGCCGTTGATGACGCAGCAAAACATGGAGCGGATGCGCACGGCCTACACGATTTCCGTGGATGCCGCGCGCGGCGTGAGCACGGGCATCTCTGCGGCGGATCGCGCCCACACCATCCAATTGCTGGCTGGCGCAAAAACGCAGCGGGACGATCTCGTGCGTCCCGGACATATTTTTCCGCTGCGTTATCGCGAAGGCGGCGTGTTGCGCCGGGCGGGCCACACCGAGGCAGCCGTGGACCTGACGCGGCTGGCCGGCTTGCGTCCGGCGGGGGTCATTGCGGAAGTCGTCAATGATGACGGTTCAATGGCGCGTTTGCCAGAACTGCTCAAATTCGCCAAAAAACACAAGCTGAAGATTTGTTCCGTCGCCGATTTGATCGAATATCGGCGCACGCGGGAGAAGTTGGTTGAACCGGTTGAAGTTGTGAAAATGCCGACGGATTACGGTGATTTTAATTTGCATCTCTATCGCTCCAAAGTGGACGGGCAACATCACATCGCCCTGGTGCGCGGTGACGTGGCGGGGCAAAAAGATGTGCTGGTGCGTGTTCACAGTGAATGTCTGACCGGCGACGTTTTTGGTTCGCGCCGTTGTGATTGCGGTCCGCAACTGCACCAAGCCATGCGGCAGGTGGCCGAGGCCGGGCGGGGGGTGATTCTTTACATGCGGCAAGAGGGGCGCGGCATCGGACTGGCCCCGAAAATTCTCGCTTATAAATTGCAGGAACAGGGCTATGACACGGTTGAGGCGAACCAAAAACTTGGTTACGGCATGGATTTGCGCGAATATGGACTGGGTGCGCAAATTCTGACGGATCTGGGCTTGAAAACCATTCGCTTGCTGACGAATAATCCGAAAAAGGTCGTCGGTTTGGGCGGTTACGGCTTGAAGATCAGCCAGCAAGTGCCGATCAAGGTAAAAGCCAATCCGCACAACGAAAAATACCTCAAAACGAAACGCGAAAAACTGGGCCATTTATTATAAAATACGGTCAGCCTGTAATTTTGGATTATGTTAAAACCAGTTAAAAATAAGGTGATTCGGGTGGCGGGTGAACGCTTTGCCATCGTGGCCTCCAAATATAATTCACTTTATGTGGATGCGATGTTGCATGCAGCCAAGGCAGAGATTGTGCGTGCCGGTGGAACGGTCAAGGTCGTCCGCGTGCCGGGTGCGTATGAAATTCCCGTGGTGGCGGCAAAATTGGCGCATCAAGCCGCCACGGCTCCGCTTTCAGGCATCATCTGCCTCGGGGTGATTTTGCGGGGCGCGACGACGCACGCGCAGCACATCGGCGAAGCCGTGAGCAACGCGCTGGCGCAGATCCAGATCCAGCACGAAGTTCCTGTCATCCACGAAGTGCTTTTGCTGGAAAACGAACAGCAAGCGCGTGAGCGTTGCTTGGATAAAAAGCATAACCGCGGCTTGGAAGCGGCGCAGACGGCGTTGGAAATGGCGCGCGTGATGAAGAGTTTACATTGAGAATTGCCCTGGCGCACGCTGGAATGGGTCCGGTAACGGATGGCCGGCGCGATTGGCCATGACATAACGCCTGGATGGGGCTCGGATAACACGCTTGGATAGTGCTTGTGAAAAATTTCACAATTTACTTGTCCGGTTTTTGCGCGGCTGTTAAAATTCCCAACGCATTATGAAACTTTCAGCACTCTCACTTTTAGTGGCCGCGTTGGCGACCGTTTCCCTTTCACAGGCGGCGGACATCACCGGCGTCATTACTTTGAAAGGCACGCCCCCGGCGGAAAAAGAGATCACGCCGCTGGAAGAGGACCCGACCTGTGGTTCGTTGCATACAGACAAGCCGATGACGCAATTTTACGTCGTCAGCCCGAAGGGCGAATTGGCGGATGTCGTCGTTTCATTGAATGTCGTCGGCAAATCCACCGGAGCGGACGCGAAGCCCGTCGTCCTGGATCAAAAAGGCTGCCTTTACGTGCCGACGATTTTAGCGGTCCAGACCGGCCAAAAGGTTGTTATCAAAAACTCTGACCCTTGCATTCACAATGTCCACACCACTTCCAAGGCGGGCAATACACCGCATAACGACGCGCAAATGGCTGGCGGCGCAGATTTGACCTACACGTTTGACAAACCGGAGGATTTCATGAAATTCCAATGCGACGTTCACCCGTGGATGTTTGCCTGGGTAACGATCGTGGACAGCCCGTATTTTGCCGTGACCGACAAGAGCGGCAAGTTCACCATCAAAAACGTGCCGCCGGGCAAATACACCATCACCGCCGAACACCGGAAACTGGGCAAACAAACGCTCGAGATCGAAGTCAAGGACGCCAGCGTGACCGCAAGTTTTCCGGCCTTTGAAGTGAAATAAATTTAAGTTGGGGCGACCGCTGCGACTCTTAAAAATCGCGGTGGTCATTTATTTTAATGAACAAAACCGCACCTGCCATATGGAATCGTCCGCTGCACTGGTTCGCCGTGCTGACGGCGGTGGCCACGTTTTTGTTATTGGGGCTGGGCGGGTTGGTGACTAGTCATGAAGCGGGGATGTCGGTGCCAGACTGGCCGACCAGCTACGGCTACAATATGTTCATGCTGCCGTTAAAATATTGGAAGGGCGGGGCGTTTTTTGAACATACCCACCGGCTGCTGGCCTCAGGCATCGGCTTGCTTACCACCATCCTTGCGGTCTGGCTTTGGTTCAAGGATTCACGCAAATGGATGCGCTGGCTGGGGGTGATTGCATTTTTTGGAGTTGTGGTGCAAGGCATTCTCGGCGGGTTGAGAGTGGATTTGATCAATGCCCAATTGGGAGTTTTTCACGGTATTATCGCCCAGGCATTTTTTATTTTGATTTGCGCC
>DASYEY010000012.1:0-1883 GCA_036498725.1 Verrucomicrobiia bacterium
GCCAGGACCGCCGCCTTGTCCCGCAAATCCACCTTCTCAAAAACGTATTTCGGATGCTGCGAAATCTTCTCCAGATTCACCAGATGCCCCGCGTACGTCAGGCAATCCAGATTGATCAACCGCGTCACTTCCGGACGGTCAATCACATGATGAACAACATTCGAACCGATAAAGCCAGCGCCGCCGGTAATCAACAAATTCATGCAGAAAAAAGAACCAGGTTTTTCATTTCAACCGCTTCGCCTCCGCCACCACCTCCGCCAGATAACCGCCATACTCACACTTCGGAATTTTCGCCGCCAACGCTTCCAATTGTTCCAGCGACAAAAATCCCTGGCGAAACGCCGCCTCCTCCGGGCAACCGATCTTCACACCCTGCCGCGTCTCAATCGTCTGCACATACGCCGACGCCTCATGCAAGCTGTTGCTCGTGCCCGCGTCCAGCCACGCAAACCCACGGCTCAACCGATGCACCCGCAACTTGCCGCGCCGCATGTATTCCACATTCACGTCCGTGATCTCCAGCTCACCGCGCGCCGACGGCTTCAAATTCTTGGCCACCGTTACCACCTCATTATCGTACAGATACAAACCCGGCACCGCGTAATTGCTTTTCGCCTTCTTCGGTTTTTCCTCAATCGAAATCGCCTGGCCCTTGGAATCGAATTCCACCACGCCATAGCGCTCCGGATCATGCACGTGATAACCGAAAATCGTCGCCCCATTTTTGAACTCGGCGAACGCCTTATAAAAATTTTCGCTCCCGTAAAAAACGTTGTCCCCCAAAATGAGCGTCACCGCCTCCTGGTCGATGAACGATTCCGCGATGAGAAACGCCTGCGCGATGCCCGCCGGCTTGGCCTGCTCGCGATATTCAATCTGCAAACCCCACGCCGAGCCGTCGCCCAGCAACCGCTCAAACCGCGGCAAATCCTGCGGCGTGGAAATCAGGCAAAACTCCCGGATGCCGCCCTCGATCAACGTGGTCAGCGGATAATAAACCATCGGCTTGTCGTACACCGGCTGCAATTGCTTGCTCGCCACCAAAGTCAGCGGATACAGCCGTGAGCCGGCGCCGCCGGCAAGGATGATGCCTTTCATTTTGCAAAAGGTAGAAGCTCCGCGGCCAATTGCCAAGATTTGGATGACTGCCGCGGCGTGATTTAAAGTGAGGTCAATACTGACAGTGCCCTGAATTGATGGAGCGCGGGTCTGCGGCACGCAGCGGCTTCGCGGTTGAAGCACGTCGAAATAGGCAGCAGCTCTCATCGTTGCTGGATGCTGAGGCTCACAGAGCCGCGCTCCGTTCTGAACCCCTACTGCATCAACCGGACTTCTGCCCTTTTCGCTGTCCTTTTACGCATTGCATGATAGAGAACACCTTAATCCAATGACCAGCCCCCCAGATCGTGAAGTGGACATTCTAAACGCCGCATTGGAATTACCCCCCGATAAACGCGCCGATTATTTGGTTCAAATGTGCGCGGGGGATTTGGCATTGCGTCAAAAAGTGGAGGAATTGCTCCAGGCGCACGAACAGGCGGAAGATTTTCTTGAAACCCCGCCGCCCAGTCTGGATTTCACTCGCACCGTGCGTCTCTCCGTCCCAATCACCGAAAAGGCCGGCGACCGGATTGGCCGTTACAAGTTACTCCAACAAATCGGCGAAGGCGGCTGTGGTGTGGTTTATATGGCTGAGCAGGAAGAACCGGTTCGCCGACGCGTCGCTCTCAAAGTCATCAAACTCGGGATGGATACCCAACAGGTCATTGCCCGTTTTGAGGCGGAACGTCAGGCGCTGGCATTGATGGATCATCCGAATATCGCCAAAGTTTTGGATGCCGCCGCGACGGAAACGGGCCGCCCCTATTTCGTGATGGAAT
>DASYEY010000013.1:0-10268 GCA_036498725.1 Verrucomicrobiia bacterium
CCGCCAATGGTGATGGTCTGCTTGATGTTGAATATCAAAAAATGTTGCATTGGACCGACCGCCTCAATATGACCATCAACCGGGGCTACGACATGAATGTAAGAGATGCCGGCGAACCATTCCTTCAAGCGCGCCATGCCGCTGGGAATCTGAAAACCGGGGTCATTGATAAGATTTTTTCCCACCACCCCGAATAAAGTCGGCTGCATGGAACCGGTCGGAATCTTGAAGGGTTGCAAAAAGAAGGTGCGGATGGCCATCGCCACCGCGAGTGCCACCAGCAGCACTTCCACATTTTCGCGCCAGGCCGCGTTCGGATACGGCTTGATCCATTTTTCGGCGGCGAATTGCAATTCTTCGATCTGGATATTGATGCGCCCGGTATGGCCGCCGCGGATAGCCGCCGTCAATTCAGCCAGCTTCAACCGCACCGCACCCAGGGCCTCAACGGACAGCAAATCACTTTGGGCTGCCAGCAGACGGCGATAATGTTTGCGCGCTGCACACGCGTTGCGAACCGTCTGTGAAATGAACCAACGGAAAAAAGTCATAAATTATTAAAACCCTTCGACCCCATTCTCATGGATTTGGGCAAATTCAGGTGGGCGCAAAATACCCGCATTCAGGTCGAATGAAAACAAATTTCACCGGCTTTACCAGCGGCCAAGCCGCCAGGAACCAGCAACAAGAACGTAAATGGAATTCGATGACGGCTCCATTCAGTCGAGATTCACAGCTTGCCATTGGTGGTTCTTCCGTCTAAATACCCGGAAGTACAATCTGAACCAATCCTCCGCAAACTAGAGAATAAAACGAACTGTTTATGAAAAAACTACTCCCTCCCGCATTGATGAGCGTCACCGCCATGATGTTGTTGACCGGATGTTTGGCGATTCAACTGGGCGGCGGTTCCACCAGCAAGTCGCAGCCCACCACCGTCGGCCAGCAATTGGTTGATCTGCAACACGCCAAAGATGCCGGCGCAATAACGGATGCTGAATATCAAACGCAGAAGGCAAAAATTCTCGGCGGGAGCAAGTAAACAGGCAGGCTTTCAGGCCGGAATATCAACCGGCGCTGCGCTTTGCCAGCCGCCCGGACGCCAAATCATAGGCTACAGCCAGCAACGGTTTCACATTGTTACGGAATATCGTTTCGCTGGGATTTAATACGCAAACCCAAAACTGGGACGCATAAATCGGATGCGGCATGATTGTATCCACGGCGGCAAAGTCGTGGCCTGTTTTCACGTTTTCGCTGCCGAACAAGGATTGAAACGCCGCCTTGTCCACCCCGAGATTGAGACGAAAAATGCCCGGACGATCCAAGTTTGAGGCTTGATCAAAACCGGCGTAGTCCCTGGTGACAATGGTGGCAAACGGAAAGCGATGACTGGCTTTCGCGGTGCGCTCCGGATCGTAAAAGAAGAACGTATCGCCCCAGGAAATTTCCGGGGCTCCGCTTGCGGCCGAAGCAATGACGGCATCCACGCCGGCAAACGTCGTTGAAATAAATTGCGTGATCGCCGCTTCGTTCATGCGCCGCTGAAATGATTATGCCTTCAATACTTCAATGAAGGCTTCTTGCGGAATGTTCACGTTGCCGATGGATTTCATCCGCTTTTTGCCTTCTTTCTGCTTCTCCAACAACTTGCGTTTACGAGAGACGTCGCCCCCATAGCACTTGGCCGTCACGTCTTTGCGGAAGGCACTGATGACTTCGGACGCAACGATCTTGCCACCGATGGCCGCCTGAATTTTGATCTGAAATTGCTGGCGCGGAATGACTTCTTTCAACTTCTCCGCCAGGGCACGTCCCCTGCCCTCGGCCTTGGTGCGATGCACGATGCAGGAAAACGCATCCATCGGCTCGGCATTCACCAGCATGTCCAGCTTGGCCATGTCGCTTTCCTGATAATCCGCCGGTTCATAATCCATGGAACCAAAACCGCGCGTGATGCTTTTGATGCGGTCATGGAAATCAATCAAGATTTCATTCAGCGGAATCAGGCTGGTCAACATCACCCGGCGGGCGTCCAGGGTTTCGGTATGATCCACCGAGCCGCGTTTTTCCGAGATGAGTGCGATCATGTCGCCGATGTTTTCATTCGGGCAGATCACGAAGGCCTTGACCATCGGTTCTTCGATTTTGGCGATATACGTCACATCCGGCATGAACGACGGATTATCTATCTCCTTCATCGTGCCGTCGGAAAGATAAACCTTATAGACCACGCTGGGATATGTCGCGATGATGTCCATGTCATACTCGCGGCGCAACCGTTCCTGGACGATTTCCAAGTGCAACAAACCAAGGAAACCGCAACGAAAACCAAACCCAAGCGCGACGGAAGTCTCCGAGGAATAAACGAATGCGGAATCGTTCAGTTTCAGTTTCCCCATGGAAGCTTTCAACTGCTCGTAATCGGCCGTGTTGATCGGGTAAATACCGCTGAACACCATCGGATGAATTTCCTTGAAGCCGGGCAGTTCGCCGGAGGGATTGCGGGCATCGGTAATGGTGTCACCCATCTTCACATCGCTCGGCGATTTGATGTTGGCGGTGATGTAGCCAGTTTCACCGGTCTCCAATTTGGCGCGCGCGTAAGGTTTTGGATTGAAGCTGCCGACTTCCTTCACTTCGTAATTTTTTCCGGAGTGAACGAGCTTGACCATCATGCCCGGCTTGATCTCACCATTGAAAACGCGGACATGCGTGACGACGCCCTTATATGTGTCGAAAAAAGAATCAAACGCCAGCGCTTGCAGGCTCGGCTCGCCGGTCGGTTTGGGCGGCGGCACGCGCTCGACGATGGCTTCGAGAATGTCCTCAATGCCGATTCCCTCTTTCGCACTGCAAGGGATCGCCCATTCGCTGGGCACCGCCAGCACGTCTTCCAACTGTTGCTTGGCCTGGGGAATATTGGCGTGCGGCAAATCAATTTTATTGATGACGGGAATGATCTGGAGGTTCTGCTTGGAGGCGAGATGGTAATTGGCCACTGTCTGCGCTTCAACGCCTTGCGCGGCATCAATCACCAGCAACGCACCTTCGCAAGCGCTCAAGCTGCGGGAAACTTCATACGCAAAATCCACGTGGCCGGGCGTATCAATCAAATTCAACTCATACGTTTCGCCATTTTTCGCCTTGTAAAGCATCGTGACCGGATGCGCCTTGATGGTGATGCCGCGTTCACGCTCGAGATCCATGGCGTCGAGCAATTGATCTTCCATGTCGCGCGTGGCGATGGTGCCGGTGCGATGCAGCAACCGGTCGGAAAGCGTGGTCTTGCCGTGATCAATGTGGGCGATAATGCTAAAATTTCTAATATGTGCGGCGTCCATGTGTGCAATAAATCGTCGAAGAATGAATCAGCAAGCCCGGCCAGCCGAGATGTCGGCAAAACCATTTAACCGCTGGTCGTTTCATGCTTTCAACGAGCGCGACAGCATAGCAGCCACGCGCTTGAAGAAAAGGAAAATTGGCCCGACACCTGCCGGGCCTTTGACCATCTCCGGGAAAAATTATTTCTTCGCCGGGGGAACGCGTTTGCGGTCGCCTTTTTCCTGCGTCGGCACGACCTGATTGGTGCTGGGCAGGATTGGCTTGGGCAAGTGGGTGGTTTCGTACAGCGCCGATTCCAAGCGTCCCGAGGTATCAGGAAAAGTAGGTTGCTCCGCCTTGTCATCATCAAATCGGAAGGCCGAAGTCAGATCGCCGAAAGTCTGGCGCCGCCACGCGCTGATGTTGTCTTCGCGGATGCCGGTGAATTTTTCCAAAAACTGCAACACGGACGTGTGATCAAACGGCTGGCTGCAGACCCAACCGCCGGCGGTCCACGGCGAAACGATGATGCACGGCACGCGGTAGCCGGCGCCAATCGGCCAGTTTTTGACAAATTCCTGCGGCGTGCCCGGCGGCGGGATGGGTGGCGCGACGTGGTCGAAAATGCCGTCGTTTTCGTCGTAATTCAAAATGAACACCGTTTTGGCCCACACTTCGGGATTGGCCGCAATGGCGTCCAGTTTACTGGCGATGAAGGCGGCGCCATCGGCCGGCATGTAATCCGGATGTTCCGATTGATAGCTCGGCGGGAAAAGCCAGGAGACTGCGGGCAATTTGTCATTCATCGCGTCGTATTCAAATTGACCTTCGGGACCCCGCATACACCCTTTGAGATAAAGCGGTGAATCTTTTGGCGCTTCACGAAATTGATTGAAGCATTCCAACATGTTGGTGCCGTAATTATCCGCCTGTTGATACGCTTTCCAACTGATGCCGGCTTTTTCCAGACGCTCGGCATAAGTCGTCCAACTGAAACCTTGTTTGGGAATTTTATTACTGATGATCGGTCCGCCATGCTCGCCATCCGGATCAATCGTACCGGTCATCCAGTACATGCGATTTGGCCAGGTCGGACCCATGAGCGAACAATGATACGCGTCACAGATCGTAAAGGCTTCGGCCAGCGCAAAATGAAACGGAATATCGGTGCGCTTGTAATAACTCATCGTGTACGGGCCTTTGACGCCATCGGCCGCGCGGTGCGCCGGAACCCAATTATCCATCTTGCCGCCATTCCACGCTTCATGCTGGGTTTTCCAGCCGTGATTGGTGGAGGGAATTTTTTGGGCGCTGGTTGACTTCGTGTCCAGATGGAACGGCAATAAATATCCGTCGGGGTTCTCCGGGTCCGGTTGATAAAAAACCGAACGGCCATTCGGCAGCTTCATCGCCTTCGGGTCATCAAACCCGCGCACCCCGGCCAGCGTGCCAAAATAGTGGTCGAACGAGCGGTTTTCCTGCATCAACAGCACCACATGCTTGATGTCTTTCATGGACGCACGGCGCGCGGGTTCCTGGGCGAGGACGCGGCGTAAATTCGGCGGCATCAAGGTCGCCGCGAACGCCGTGGCCGCCATGCTCGCGGAATATTTGAGCATCCGGCGGCGGGTCATATTAAAAGGATTGGGTTGGTTGGAATTAGAATCGCCCGATTTATTCATGTTCATTAAAAGACGAGGATTGATATTAAAAGGAAACAGAAAATTGGGTGCGCTGGATGGTCGTGGCGCAGATGTGCGCGCCTTGATTATCAATCTTGCGCCTGCTTGCTGCCGGGCACGGTGACAATCCATGCTTCAAGAGTCAAGGGAATGGGCGGGATGACAGGTTAAATTACGGTGACGGAAAAAAATAAAAAACGAAAGTGATTAACTTTCGTTTTGAAAATTTGGCGATGATCGTGGCATGGCCACCGGGGGTTCGCCGGGAGCAGCGGGTTACTTTTTCTTTTTCACGGCGGCAGTCGCTTTTCCAGCGGCCGGTTTTTTCTTCTTATCGACAACTGGCGTGGCTGGCAACAGAACAGCCTTGTTTTTTTTCAGAAATTTTTGGATGGTGGCGATGCTGCCAACCAGATTGGGAATACGAACGGCGTTGGGCTTGGCGAGTTTATAGTGGACGAGCAGCTTACCGACCATGCCGACTTGTAGGTTGAGCTCGGCCATCTGCCAAACTTGTCCATCGGCTAAAGGCGGTTGGGCGGTTTTTGGTGCAGCCTTGCTATTCGTCATCCCAGAGTATGCGCTGGCGCAGAAGGTTAAACCAGTTAAATCGCATCCCCAGCCAGCCGGGACCAGCCAGAGCGGCTGTCTGCAAGTCCGCTTGCAAAAAATGTCGCCTATGTTACTTGTTCACATTATGTCAAACGCCAAAGCTTATTCCGCCCAATCTGCCACTTCCCTGCTTGACCTGGCCACCATCAAACGCCGCGAACCCACCCCCCAGGACGTTCAAATCCAAATCCTTTTCTGCGGCGTATGCCATACGGATTTGCACATTGCGCGTAATGACTGGAAGGGTTCGACGTACCCGGTCGTGCCGGGACACGAAATCGTGGGCAAGGTGACGGCGGTCGGCGCCCAGGTTAAAAAATTCAAGATCGGCGACACGGTTGGCGTCGGTTGCATGGTGGATTCCTGCCGCACCTGCGATAATTGCAAGGAAGGCTTTGAACAATTTTGCGAAAAGGGCGCCATCTTCACTTATAATGCGCCAGATAAACATCTCGGCGGCATGACTTTTGGCGGTTATTCTGAAAGTGTCGTCGTGGATGAAGCATTTGTCGTAACTATTCCGAAAAATCTGGATCTCGCGGCGGCGGCTCCCCTGCTCTGTGCGGGCATCACAACCTACTCACCGTTGCGCCATCATAAAGCGGGTCCAGGAAAAAAAGTCGGCATTGTCGGCCTGGGGGGACTCGGTCATATGGGAGTGAAATTAGCCCGGGCGTTCGGGGCGCATGTCGTTGTGTTCACCACTTCGGCCAGTAAAGTTCAAGACGCGCTGCGCCTCGGCGCACATGAAGTGGTCAATTCCAAAAACGCAGACGAGATGGCCAAGCATGCGAACAGTTTTCATTTCATCCTCGATACCGTCGCGGCCAAACACGACATCAATGCTTATCTCCAATTGCTCAAGCGCGACGGCACGCTGACTCAGGTTGGGGTTCCAGCCGAACCGCTGGATGTCCAGGTTTTCAATCTGATCCTGAATCGCCGCAGCTTCACCGGCTCTTTGATCGGCGGCGTCGCGGAAACCCAGGAGATGCTCGATTTTTGCGGCCAGCACAACATCGCTTCCGACATCGAACTCATTCCCATCCAGAAGATCAATGATGCCTACGAACGCCTGTTGAAGAGCGACGTCAAATACCGTTTCGTGATTGATATGGCTTCGTTGAAATAATCGTCGCCCAACCAAATCCAATGAGCGTCCAATTGAGGTGGATTTTTTCCGCATGGCTGGCAGCGGGACTCCTGACCGCAACAACGACGTTGGCGGATGACGTGCCTTTGGTCAAACGGCACTGGTTCGAAGCCCGCTCAGCGCATTTCAACATCTACAGTTGCGGCGAGCCGGCCCGGGTATTCCGCGTGGCCGGCGAACTGGAACAATTCTGTGCCACCTATTCGCAGCTCGCCGGGGCGCAAGCACTCGCGTCGCCCCCTATCGTCGTCATCGTTTTTCCTGACCATGAATCCATGGTTCCGTTTCTGCCGTTGTACCAGGGGCAGCCCGAAAATCTCGCGGGCTTCTTTGTGCACGGCGATGACGAAAACTTGATCGTGTTGTCCCTGCCGCCGGCCGGCACTGAACACCTGGACATGTCAGTCGTCTTCCACGAATACACACATTTGTTGTTGCGCCGGAATGACAGCATCTGGCCGCTCTGGCTCAAGGAGGGCATGGCGGAAATTTATTCCACGTTTGAAATGAGCGGCTCCAGCGCGCTCATCGCCCAACCAATCCGGTATCATTTACGATTGCTTACCCAGGAGCCGATGATGCCATTGAAGGAACTTTTTTCCGTCACCCATGATTCGCCGCAATATAATGAACGCGCCCGGCAGGGGGCTTTTTACGCTGAATCGTGGCTGCTGACGCACCTGCTCTTTGTGGGCGACGATCCGAGATGGCGTAAACGATTCGCCAATTTCACACCCTTGCTGCGCGCAGGACAAACTCCGGAACAAGCTTTCACCAACGCCATGGGCATGAGCCTCGCGCAGACAGAGGTGCAGTTGCGAAACTATCTTGCCTGCGGCCAGTTCGCCCCGCTCCAAATGCCGCTGCCAAGCGCCGTCGTCCAAATGCACAGTTTGGCCACACGCCCGTTGACCCCGGTGGAAAATTATTTCCGCCTGGGTGACGAATTAATGCGCATCAACCGGCCGGATGAGGCCAAAACATTTTTTGCGGACGCACAGAAACTGGCCCCCGCCAGCCCGCTGCCTTATGAAGGATTTGGCCTGCTGGCGATCCGGCGCGATCAACCCGATGAGGCGTTGCAACAATTCAAAGAATCACTCAAGCGCGGTTCTGCCAGTTATCTGACGCATTACTATTATGCCCTGAAAAAATTCCGGCTCATGCAGATGGCGGTCGAAAAAAACGAACCCATTACCGCCGACCTAAAGGAAATTCATGACGAACTCTTAAAATCGCTCGTGCTGATGGGATCCTTTGGCGGAGCGCATGAGCTATTCGGCATTCTGGAAATGGCCGGGGATGGCGATCATTCATTGGCCGAGCAGCACCTGCAATTGGCCGTGCAATTGGAACCGGAGAATCTCTATTATCAACTTGCGCTCGCCGAAGCGCAGTTCAACAACCAGAAACCGGCAGCGGCGCGCCAGACTTTGTCCACCCTGTTGTTGCCGAACGTCGAGGCTGAATTGCGGAGCAAGGCGGAAGCCTTGATGCGAAAAATCGGCAATTAGAGCGGTTCAAGAAGTAAAAAATCCGAACCAAGAATGGTTCGGATCAGAGCATTAAATTTATTTCAACCGATGCGCCAAACAATCCGCGCCTTGTTCAGGTCGTAGGGCGACATCTCCATCTTGACACGGTCGCCAACCGTAAGCCGGACGAAACGCTTGCGCATCTTACCCGAAATCGTGGCCAACACCTGGTGTTTGTTATCAAGCTCGACCCGAAACATTGTTCCGGCGAGCACGGTTTGAATCCGACCCTCAACTTCAATATGTTCTTCCATGCAACCCCCGGCAAAAACCAGGGCGACGTCCATGTATAAACGTCGCCCTGCATAATTTTTCAGCAATCAATAACGATCACCACCGCGATCACCACGACCACCACCGCCGCCGCCGCCGCGAAAATCACGGCGAGGTCCGCGATCACCACCACCACCGCCCGGACGATCGCCACGGGGACGTTCTTCCTTCGGACGGGCAATGTTGACCGTCAAGGCGCGGCCATCCAACTGGGCGCCATGCAATGCTTCGATCGCCTTGTTCGCCTCATCCGGTGTGGACATGGTGACGAAGGCGAAACCACGGGAACGACCGGTCATGCGGTCCATCATCAGGTTCGCTTCAGAAACCGTGCCGTGGGCTCCAAATGCTTCCTGTAAATCGTTTTCGGTGGTGTTGAAGGAAAGGTTTCCTACAAACAGTTTGTTATTCATAGATGATTTGATGCCTAAGTTACCAGTTCTGAATGTTCCCGACTTCCGGGTTTCAAATCATCACTGAACCAAGTAAGTTCACTTGAAGATTCACCATGTTCAAAAGGACGAGTTAACTTAAAGACGCAGCCAATCGTAATGAGGGTGCCAAAATCGTCAAGTGAAAATTTCCAATGATTCCGGCGATTCTGGCGCGTGCTATGCGGTTGAAAAAAAATCAAATCCAGCTTACTCTCCCGCCATGCAAGGTGTTATTGATTACTTGAAGAAAAACCAAAAACGTTTCCTCGCGGAATTTTGCGAGTACCTGCGTTTTCCCAGCGTCTCGGCCCAGCCCCAGCACAAATCAGATTTATCTGCCTGCGCTGACTGGCTCGTCGCTCACTGCCGCCAGATCGGGCTGGAAGCGGAAGTGCGTCCGACGGCTGGCCACCCGATTGTCGTCGCCAAAACTCCGCGCACAAAAAATTCCAAACTGCCGCATTACCTGGTCTATGGCCACTACGATGTGCAACCGCCGGAACCGCTGGATTTGTGGAAATCGCCGGCATTTGAACCACGCATTGCCGGCCGGGAAATTTTTGCCCGGGGTTCCACGGATAATAAGGGCCAGAACTTTGCGCACCTGAAAGCCGTGGAAGCCTACCTGAAAACCGGCACCCCCCTGCCCTGCGATCTGACCTTTGTGATTGAGGGCGAAGAGGAAGTCGGCAGCGAAAGTCTTTCCGGCTTCCTTAATAAAAATCGCCGCGAACTGGACTGCGCCGCAGTGATCATTTCTGACACGGGCATGCCCAGCCCCAAACATCCCGCATTGACGTATGCGTTGCGCGGCATCATCGCTTTTGAAATCACCCTGCACGGGCCGGCGCGGGATCTGCATTCCGGCATCTTCGGCGGCGCGGTGGAAAATCCGGCCATGGCACTCGCAAACCTGCTCGCCCAAATCCGCGATAAAAAAGGGCGCATCCAGATCCCCGGTTTTTATGATGGCATCGAGCCGCTTTCCAAATTTGAACGGCAGCAGGCCGCGTTGTATCCGATCACTGATGCCCAGCTTAAAAAATTGCTCGGCTCACCGGCCTTGTTTGGTGAAAGTGGTTTCACGGCGACCGAACAACGCAGCGCCCGGCCAACGTTTGAGATCAACGGTCTGACCAGCGGTTACCAGGGTGAAGGCAGCAAAACCATTGTGCCGTCCTGGGCCCGGGCAAAAATCACCTGCCGACTGGTGCCGAATCAAAAACCCGAGCATGTCCGCAAAAAGGTCCTCGCG
>DASYEY010000014.1:0-17688 GCA_036498725.1 Verrucomicrobiia bacterium
AAGTGATTTGCCTTTCCGTGAAAGATATCAAAATGGCTGGTGGTGGCGGCGGTTTTTGTGCTGGTCATTTTGATATCTTTCACGGAAAGGCAAATCACTTATTGGTATGATAACGAAACGCTTTTCCAACACGCTTCGGAAGTGGCCGACAGCGATGTTGCCCATCTCAACCTGGGCTTGGAACTCCAACGGCGAAATCAGCGATCCGCCGCGCTCACAGAATATGCCATCGCCTGGCGGATGAATCCCAAATCCGTGCTGGTGAACGCGAATATTGCCGGAATTCTGGCGGAAGAAAACAAGCCGGAAAAGGCGGCAGTTTATTATGATCTGGTAATAAAAGAGAACAATTGGCTGCCCTATGCGTTTCAAAATTATGGGCGGGTTTTGGTGACGCTGAAACGTTATGACGAGGCGATGAAACAATTTTCCGCCGCCGCAAAAATTGACCCCACCAAAGCGCTGCCGCACGTTTTGATGGGAAAACTTTGGTTGCAACAGGGACGCGACGCCGAGGCCGTAAAAGAATTGCTGACGGCCTTGAAGCTTGAGCCGGGCAACTTGGACGTGATGATTTTGGCGGCCAGCCTTTTGGCGGCGTCAGAAGATCCGTCCGTCCGCGATAAAACCCAAGCCTATGCACTCGCCAGCGAAGCGGTGAAATTAACCGACCACCGTTCACCGGCCGCGCTCGACGTGCTGGCGATGAGCTACGCGGAACAGGGAAAATTCGATGATGCGATTCAAACGCAGCAGCAGGCGATCAAACTGGCCAACGAGAATAATAATATGAAAGATGACATCGAACTTTTGCAAAAACGACTGGAGTCTTACCAAAAACATCAGCCATGGCGGGAATCGAGCAAGGCGCCGGAATGAAACATTACACTGCGCCACGATTTTGTTTTTGCTTTGTTTTTCCCGTCAGATTTGATAATTCGCAAGGCTGGCAGGGGAAAGCTATTTGCCTGAAATGACCACGATTTTGAAAGCGGATAAGCTGCGCGTTGAGTATCGCAGCCGGGAAATGCGTCAGGCGGCCAAAGTCGCCCTGGCCGGCCTTGACCTTGAAGTTCACGCCGGTGAAGTCTTCGGGTTTCTTGGGCCCAACGGCGCGGGCAAGACCACGACGATGAACGTCCTGCTGGGTTTTGTGCCGCCCACCAGCGGTTCGGCCAGCTTGTTCGGGATTGATGTCCGCCAGCCGATTGCGCGCCAGCGGATTGGTTATCTGCCGGAGCTGACGTACTATTACAAATTTCTGACGGCGGAAGAATTGCTTCGTTTCTATGCCAAAATTTTTGGCATTCCGCGCCGGGAAGCCGACCAGCGCATTGATCAATTGATGAAGCTGGTCGAACTGGAGCACGCACGCAAACGCCCGATCCGTTCCTATTCAAAAGGCATGCAGCAACGTGTCGGTCTGGCACAGGCGCTGATCAATAATCCCGATTTACTGGTGCTGGACGAACCGACCAGCGGCCTTGACCCGCTGGGCCGGATGAAAGTCCGCGAGATCATCCAACGGCTCAAGCAGGAGGGCAAAACGGTTTTTTTCTCGTCGCACGAACTCGGTGAAGTCGAAACGGTTTGCGACCGCGTGGCCATCATCCATCAAGGCGAACTGAAAGTGGTCGGCCGCGTGGACGAAATCAAAAAAGCGCACCACGCCAACCTCGAACAGGCATTTCTCGAAATCATTGGTTTTCAAACCCAGCCCGCGCCATGAAAAATATTTTTGCCGTTGCCGGCGTTGTCATCAAGGAATTGTATCGCCGCAAGGATTTCTACGTCCTGTTCATTGTGACAATCCTGATCTGCCTGGTGATGGCCTCGGTCAATATTTTCAACGACGACAAGATTGTCCGTTACTTGAAGGAAATCTGTTTGCTGCTCGTCTGGATTTCCTCACTCGTCATCGCCATTACCACGACGGCGCGGCAGATTCCGGCGGAACGCGAGAATCGCACGCTCTTGCCGTTGCTGGCCAAGCCGTTGACGCGGATGCAATTGGTCCTCGGAAAATTTTTCGGCTGCTGGATCGTCTGCGGCCTGACGCTGTTATGCTTTTATATTTTCTTTGGCCTGCTGGCCGGTTCGCGCGAACATCAATGGCCGGCGCTGGATTATTTTCAGGCCGCCATGTTACATTGGTTCATGCTGGGCATGGTCGTGGCGATGACCTTGCTCGGATCATTGGTATTCGCCGCGCCGTCGTCCAACTCCACGATCTGCTTTGTGGTGGTTGGCGGTATTTTGCTGGTGGGACGACATTTGGACCAGGTCGCACTGACGTTGCCTGAACCCGCGCGCGGCATCACCCAGGTGATTTATTTTTCCATCCCGCACCTGGAGATTTTTGACACGCGTGACCTGATCATCCATAACTGGCCGCTGATCCCCTGGAAATTCTGGGGGCTGGCGTTGCTCTACGCGCTGGCTTATAGCTCGGTTTTTCTGGCTGGCGCATGCCTGGCTTTCCGGCGCAAAGCGGTGAATTGAAAAATGAATTCAGCGCGCACATATGGGCTGCTGCTGATCGCGTGCCTGACGTTAAGCTTCGGCCTGGCCGCGAATCTACAGCCACAATTTGTCGCGTGGCGCGGCAGCCGGGCCGATGGGGATGTCTTCAAGATTCTGCTCGGCGACAGCCGCAAACTGTTTGCGAATGAATTTTTCACGAAGGCCGATGCCTATTACCACAGTGGTTTTTATCCGACGATTTTCGACAATAACGAAGCCTTTAAGACCGCGCACATGGCTGAGGATACCGGCGCGGTTGGCAGCAAAAATCACGGTGAAGAAGAACAATTCATGGGGCCGCCGCGGGATTGGATCGAAGCCTTCAGCCGCAATTTTTTACCTGACCGGCATACGCATCTTGACGAAGGCGGGCCGGCGGCTGATTTAAGCCAAAGTGGTAGTGTCCGCGAGATTTTGCCCTGGTTAAAGCTATCCACCGACCTTGATCCGCAAAATGTCCAGAACTACACGGTGACGGCATATTGGCTGCGTGAGCGGATGCACAAGCCGGACGAGGCCAACCAGGTGTTGCTGGAGGGATTGCGCGCCAATCCTGGCAGTTGCGACATCCTGTTTGAACTGGGCCGGCTCTATGAGGAGGGTTATCATGATACCAACCGGGCGGTAAATGTCTGGCTCGCGGCGGCGAAAAATTGGCAGCCGGTCAAGGGGGATGATGACACGGTGGCGGCCAATAATTTTATTTACGAAAAAATCACCATGCAACTGGGTGAAGCCGAATACGATGCCGGGCATTGGCAGGCGGCAATCGGTTGGTTTGAAAAGGCAAAAACTGTTTCCCGCACGCCGGAGGTCTTGCAGGAGCGGATCGCTGCCATGAAGCAAAAAATATGGGGGCCAGCTTTCGAACCGCCGCTTTTTATCCCCTGAAGCCAGCGCAATTGCCCTTTGTTTTTTAACCGGGATTTTGATTTAATCTGCGTGATGAAATCGCGCCAGTCCCAAATCAAACGTCACACGCTGGAAACGAAAATTTCCATCCGCCTGAATCTTGCGGGCAAGGGAAAATCCAGAATTGCCACGGGCATCCCATTTTTTGATCACATGTTGACGTTGTTCGCCAAGCACGCGACGGTGGACCTGGAGTTGCGTTGCGACGGCGATTTACCGGTGGACGCGCATCATACCGTGGAAGATTGCGGGATCGCGCTCGGGCAGGCATTCGCCCAGGCGTTGGGTGACAAGCGGGGGATTCGCCGCTACGGCTATGGTTTCGATCCGCGCAATCCGTTCACGGGTGAAGCGTATGTACCGATGGACGAATGTCTTGCCCGTTGCGTGGTGGATTTCAGCGGCCGGCCGCACCTGGTCTGGCGGGGTTTGGATAAATTTTCGCAAAAGAAGATTTCGGCGGCGGAAAAAAGCCAGGACATGTCGAGCGCATTCCGTTTCGGGCTGGCGCGCGAATTTTTTCAGGGCTTCACCAACGAGGCGCGCTGCAACCTGCACTTGGAACTGCTTTACGGTGATGAACCGCATCACATCGTCGAAGCGTTGTTCAAGGCGTTTGCACGGGCGGTGGATACGGCGCGGCAGCATGACCCGCGCATTGCCGGCCAATTGCCGAGCACCAAGGGCAAGCTGTGACATTATTCCGGCGCGCAGAAATTTGAGCCGGGGCGGGTGGGAGCGCCGCTTTGGTTGTTCAGTCAGTTTGCCGGGAGCGGATCAGTGTGCCGGCTTGTTCTGAGGCTGGTTCAGTAATTGGCTGTAATGTTTTTGGGAGCATTCCGGACAGACGCCATGGCTGAAGGTCGCTTCTGAGTGGCGGCTGACGTAAACTTCCAATTGCTGCCACTGGTTGTGTTCATCACGAATGGATTTGCAAAAGGAACAGATCGGCAGCAGCCCGCGCAAAATCCGTAGTTCAGCCAGGGCGGCGTCACGGTCCCGGATGGCTTGCTCCAAGGCGATTTCGCGTTCGCGCAACGGCGTGATGTCAGCGCAATGCGCGGTGAATCCCCGGACTTTGCCGTGAAGGATGTCGGGCGTGTAAGTGATATTGCTTTCCCTGACCTGGCCGGAAACGACGGGAATCTGTCGTTGGAAGATCTGTTTTTCGCCCCGCAAAACACCAAGGATATGCGGTAAATTCTGTTCGTAGAGCGCCGGCCCCAATACATCTTTCATAAACATGCCGTGCATCTGAGTGGGCGAGATGCCGAAGCAATCCCGGAAGGCTTCATTGGAAAAGACGCAGCGCTGTTCAGCGTCCCAGTAGGCGACCATGGCGGGAATATCGCTGATGGCGCTGAAGGCGATTTGAGCCGGTTCAACAGATTTCATGGATTGGGCCGGTTTGATAATTTGCAATTCTTCACCACGGCTGGCAATTCCAGCAGCGGCATGAAAACTTATGGCAGTTCAGCCAGCAAGAACATTTGCACATTTTTGATACACTGGCTGGCGCTGGCTTCACGGGTCGGATGGCCGGGCATTGGGTTCGGCAAAATTTTATTTGTCAGCGTTGACATTTTGTGCGGCAAGTGAAACCTTTCCGCAGCGCGCCTTCCCTGAATCAAGAGAGCGGGGGAGCCGTAATCAATCTCGTGGCAGAAAAAGACGATTATTTATTGGACCTTTTGGTTGACCTTGGTTTCACCAGCGCTGACGTGGTGGCCAAGGCCCGCGAGGAAGCCAACGCCGCCGGCGTGGGCGTTGTGGATTTGCTGGTGGCGAACAAAGTCATCCGCCCCGCCGACGTGACCCAGGCGAAAGCCGCACAGTTCGGCGCGGAAGTGGTTCACCTCGCCAACCTGAAAATTGAGGACGAGGTCATCTCCCTGGTGCCGCGCGACGTCGCCAAAAAATACCGCGTCATCCCCGTTTTTCAAACCGATGGCAAAGTCGCCGTGGCGATCGCCGATCCTTCCGACCTGAACACGATTGATTCGCTGACGCATTTGCTGCACGCCGAGATCGAACTGCGCGTCGCTTCGGAACCGGACATCGAGCAGGCGTTGAACAAGTATTACGGCAACGAGAAAAAATCGATGGCCGAAGGCGCGTTCAAGGATGTCATCCAGGAACTCACCGAGGAAAATGTTGAACTCACCGACGGCACCGTCGGTGCGGATGTGGAGGCGGATGCGCCCTTGATCCGGCTGGTCAACCAGATCATCGTGGATGCGTTCAAGATTCGCGCGTCAGATATCCATCTCGAACCGCTCGCCAAACGATTTCGTCTGCGTTATCGCATTGACGGCATGATGCAGGAGATGAAGTCGCCGCCGAAGCAATTGCAATCGGCCATCATCGCGCGCCTGAAAATCCAGGCGGGCATGGTCATCTCGGAACATCGGGTGCCGCAGGACGGGCGGATCCAATCCAAGGTCGGCAGCAAGCTGATTGATTTGCGTGTTTCCTGCCTGCCAACGAATCATGGTGAAAGCATCGTGATGCGTATTTTGGACAAAGAAGGACTCAAGCTCGGTCTGCCGGAATTGGGATTCCTGGCCGATGATCAAGCAACGTTCGAGCGGATCATCGCCCTGCCGGACGGCATCCTCCTGGTGACCGGCCCGACCGGTTCCGGCAAAACCACGACGTTGTATTCCTGTTTGAATTTCATCAACCGGCCCGACCGCAAGATCATCACCGTCGAAGACCCGGTGGAATACGTCTTGTCCGGCATCAATCAGGTGCAGGTGCATGATCTGGTGGGATTCACCTTTGCGACGGCTTTGCGCGCGATTTTGCGTCAGGCGCCGAACATCGTGATGATCGGGGAAATTCGCGACATTGAAACGGCATCCATCGCCATCAACGCGTCGCTAACCGGTCACTTGGTCTTTTCCACCCTGCACACGAATGACGCGCCCGGCGCCGTCACCCGTCTGGCGGATATCGGCGTGAAGCCGTTCTTGATCGCCTCCTCCACCCGCTGCCTGATGGCGCAGCGTCTCGTCCGCAAGATCTGCAAAAAATGCGCCGCGCCATATGAGCTGGATGATTCGGAAATGCGCGCGCTGGGCCTCAAGCGCGAAGATTTGAAGAACGCCAATACGCAAAAAGGCCGCGGTTGCAATAATTGCAATGGCACCGGCAACCGCGGGCGTTTTGGCATCTTTGAAATTTTTGTGGTGGATGACGAAGGCCGCAAATTGATTTATGACCGGGTGCCGACCAACGTGCTCCGCGCCCGTGCCCGCGAGATGGGCATGCGCACGTTGCGCGAAGACGGCATCCGCAAGGTGCTTGCCGGTTTGACGACGGCGGAAGAAGTCATCCGCGCGACCGTGGGTGACGAAGCCTAAAAGAAAAGGAAGCAGCCGGAATGAAAAATAAGGAAATTAAAATTCTGTGCCCGGCCAAAAGCTGGTGCGGAACGGGTTTTTTCATCCGGCATTCGGTATTTAAAATTTGATTTATTATGTCCTACTCGATGTCTGATTTGTTGCAGTTGGTGGTCTCGGAAGGCGCGTCGGATTTGCATACGCGGGTGGGTTGCGCGCCAACGATCCGCGTGCACGGTATTTTGCACCGCGTGGAAGGCCCGGCGCTCACACCCGAAACTTCGGAAGAATTGATGCGCAGCATCACGTCGGAAGAGCACATCCAGCAAGTGCGTGAGCGCGGGGGTGCGGACTTCGCTTTCGCATTCGGCGAAGCGGCGCGTTTCCGGGTCAGCGTGATGAAGGAGAAGGGGAATTTCGGCATGGTGCTCCGCCAGATCCCGAGCAAGATGCTCACGTTTGAGCAGATCGGTTTGCCGGAGTCCGTCAAGGAATTGCTCTTTAAGCCGCGCGGTTTGATATTGGTCACCGGCCCGACGGGATCCGGTAAATCCACGACGCTTGCCTCGCTGCTGAACATCGTCAACGAGACGCGCGATGAGGTCCACTTGATCACGATTGAGGATCCGATCGAATATTATCACAAGCACAAGAAGGCGCTGGTCACGCAACGGGAAGTGCACGTGGACGTGCCGAACTTTGCCGAAGCCTTGCGCCGCGCCTTGCGCCAGGACCCGGACATGATCCTCGTCGGTGAAATGCGCGACTTGGAAACGATTGAAGCCGCGATCACGGCGGCAGAAACGGGCCACTTGGTCTTCGGCACGCTGCACACCACGGGGGCGGCCAAGACGATTGACCGTCTGGTGAACGCGTTTCCGCAAAACCAGCAGGAAATGATCCGCATCCAGCTTTCCACCGTGTTGCAGGCGGTGATCTCGCAGTTGCTCATCCCGCGCATTGACAAGCCGGGACGCGTCGCGGCGTTTGAGATCATGATCAACACGCCGTCCATCGCTGCGCTGATCCGCGACAATAAAACCTTCCGGATCCAGTCCGATATCCAAACCGGTTCCAAATACGGCATGGTGACGCTGGATTCGTGGTTGGTGGACAAATATATGAAGGGATTGATCGCCCGCGAAGAAGTCATCAACAAGTCGCAAGACCCGACGACGATCATGTCCAAGTTGCAGGAGCTGGATCTGGCGGCGGCGGTGGAGCAAGGCCGAAAGAAATAATTTCCCATGTCTGACGAAATTAACAGCCCGTTACTGTCGCTCATCCGCGAGCAGGGGATGGTTGACGATTTGCAATACGAAGACATCGTCGCCGAGTTCAAGCGCAATGCGACGCCGGTGATTCAAATCTTGCAGGACATGGGCATCATGAAGCTCGACGACATCCTGCAAGTCGAGGCGCATGCGTTGGGTACCATCGTCGTGGTGTTGAATGACCTGCAAATTCCGCCCGAGGTGCTCAAACTCGTTCCGGTCAAAGTGGCGCAGATGTATAAATGCCTGCCGGTCAGCATGAGCAATGGTTCATTGCAGATCGCGTTATCCGAGCCGCTCGATCCGGGGCAGGCGGATGAAATCCAATTTGCCGTCAAAACCGGCGACATCCAGGTCGTTGTGGCGGATCCGGCGGAAATTGCGAAGGCGATTGAACGACTTTACGGCCAGCAGGATTCGGGTGAAGGCTTTGCCGACATCCTGAAGGACCTTGATCCGGAAAAACTGGCGCGGGAAGTGGAAGACGCCGAGGACAATGCCGTGGCCGCGGCCGCGCTGGCAAACGAAGTGCCGATTGTCCGCTTCGTCAATCTGGTTTTGCAGCAGGCCGTGACGGATCGCGCGAGCGATATTCATTTCGAGCCGTTTGAAACGGAATTTCGCATCCGTTATCGGGTGGACGGTGCGCTCTATGAAATGGCGCCGCCGCCAAAGCATCTGGCCTTGCCGGTGACTTCGCGTATCAAGGTCATGGCGAACCTGAATATTTCCGAAAAACGTTTGCCGCAGGACGGACGCATCAATTTGAACTTGAACGGCAAGCAGGTGGATTTGCGTGTGAGCACGCTCCCGACGGCCTTCGGCGAATCGGTCGTGTTGCGCGTGTTGGACCGTTCGTCGGTGAACCTGGAGATTGAGTCGCTCGGTTTTCCAAAGTATATCCATGAATTTGTCTCGGAGGTCATCAACCGGCCCAACGGTATTTTCGTGGTGACCGGCCCGACGGGTTCCGGCAAAACCACGACGTTATATTCGTGCTTGCGGCGGGTGAACACGATTGATTCCAAGTTATTGACGGCGGAAGACCCGGTGGAATTTGACATCGAAGGCATCATGCAGGTGGCCGTGAACGACGCGGCGGGCATGACGTTCGCCAAGGCCTTGAAATCCTTTTTGCGCCAAGACCCGGACATTATCATGGTTGGCGAAATGCGCGATCTGGAAACGGCGCAGATTTCCATCCAAGCCTCGCTGACCGGTCACTTGGTCTTGAGCACGCTGCATACGAATGATGCGCCCGGCGCGGTGACGCGTTTGATGGACATGGGCGTGGAACCGTTCCTGATTTCGTCAACCTTGATGGGCGTGCTCGCCCAGCGGCTCGTGCGTACCTGCTGCAAAAATTGCCGCACCCCGTTTGAGCCGACGGAAGAACAATTGGGACTGCTGAATCTTTCACCGCATGATCTGGGCGACAAAGTGTTCCATTACGGCCGCGGCTGCTCAGTCTGCAATGACACCGGGTACAAGGGCCGCAAAGGGATTTACGAACTGCTGGTCGTCAACGATGCGATCCGCACCCTGATCAATGAACGCGCGCCGACGGTGGTGGTGCGGCAGAAAGCCGTGGAATTGGGCATGGTCACGTTGCGCGAAGATGGCTTGCGTGGTATTTTCGATGGTGATACAACCATTGAAGAAGTCGTTAAATACACTTGATTAACCCTTAACTTTTATTCGTTATGGCTAAATATACTTACACAGCGTTGGATGCCCGGGGAAATGAATCCAAGGGCAGTGTCGAAGCCGCCAGCCAGAACGAAGCCATCGGGCGCGTGAAGGATATGCAGTTGCACCCGATCAAGGTGGACGAAGCCGGCAAGGATAAGGCCGCCGGCAAAAAAGCCAAAGCCAAGCCCGCCGCCAAAGCGAAGGGCAAAAAAAAGGGTGGCGCGGGAAATATCGAGATCAAGATTCCGTTTTTAAGCGGGCGGGTGAAACCGAAGGTGTTGACGACGTTCACGCGCCAATTGGCCACGCTGGTTGACGCCGGCCTGCCCTTGTTGCGCGGTTTGCGCGTTTTGGAAAAACAGGAGCGCAACGTGACGCTCAAGAATATCATCGGCGAGCTGGCGGTTTCCATCGAAGGCGGCAGCACTTTCTCCGAAGCCCTCGCGCAGCATCCCAAGGTTTTCAACCGTCTGTTTGTGAACATGGTGAAAGCCGGCGAACTGGGCGGTGTGCTTGAAGTCGTTTTGAAACGTCTGGCGGAATTTTCTGAAAAAGCGCAGAAGATCAAGGGCAAGGTCAAGGCGGCGATGTTCTATCCGGTGGCCGTCTTGATCGTCGCTGTTGGCATCATGATTTTGCTGATGTGCTTCGTCGTTCCGAAGTTCAAGGACGTTTTTGCCGGCATGGGTTTCAAACTGCCATGGTTTACCACCTTTGTCATGGCGACGAGCGATCTCATCAAGGATAATATTTTGGCGACGATGGGGGTGATGGCGTTGGTTGTCGTGGCTTTCCTGCTTTTCTTGAAGACCAAGTTCGGCCGCCATATTTGGGACAAATTCAAATTACACATGCCCGCGCTCGGACCGGTGATCAGCAAGGTCTCCATCTCACGTTTCACGCGTACGTTGGGAACCCTGGTCAGCAGCGGTGTACCAATCTTGCAGGCGCTCATCATTGTCCGGGAAACGGCCGGCAACGTCATTATCGCGGACGCGGTCAATCAGATTCATGAAAGCGTCAAGGAAGGCGAAACCATCACGGCACCGTTGGAAGGTTCCGGTGTCTTCCCGCCGATGGTGGTCAGCATGGTGGACGTCGGTGAACAAACGGGTGCCTTGCCGGAAATGCTTCTGCGTATTGCCGACGATTATGATGAGCAGGTGGATAACGCCGTGTCCGCCATGACCTCCTTGCTGGAGCCAATCATGATCATCTTTCTGGCCGTTATCGTCGGTAGTATCGTGATCGCGATGTTCCTGCCGCTGATTCAAATGATCCAAAACATGAGTGGCGACGACTCCGGTGGCGCCAAAGAGTAAGTGTCGAATTTCACCAGCTTTGAGTCGAAAATGGGAAGAACCATTGACAACCATGTCATCTTCGTGTAAATACAAAGTAGTTACATTGCATGGCAAAATCATTCCTCATTGAACTGCTATGGAGTTCGATTGGAATAATGCGCCGTTCGAGTTTGGCTCTTTGACGCATCAAGAAATCGAAGAATCGTTCGAGGACGCTTTTGCGGTGCGGTTATTGCCGGATTCCCCGAGGTTTGGCGTCCAAACGCGGTTTTTTAACCTCGGCATGTCGGCTGGCGGCATCGGGATTTTTAGCGTATATCGGACGAATGGCAAACAGGTGCGGGTATTGCTATCACGTCCATTTGAACCTGAAGAACGTTTCTTTTATCAGCGAAAGATGGACCAGACGCTCGGTTGAGCCGGTGGCACATTGCCGGTTTTGAGATTTGGATTGGACGGCTTGGAAAAAATATGATGCGCACTTTTGCCAATTGGGAAGACGTGCCAATTTTTGATAGCGAAGAGGCCGAGGTGGATTTTTGGAGCGAGAACCGGCCGGATTTGCGCTTGATGGAGGCAGCCACGGCCGGAACCACTGAATCGTCGGAATCGGTGACCGTTACATTGCGGTTCGATCCACGAATGCTGGCACGGATCAAACGGCTGGCGCGGTCGCGGTATTTGAATTACCAGAGCATGGTCAAGCAGTGGTTGAGTGAGCGGATGGAAGAAGAATTGCGCGACAAGTAAAACCCATGAAAACACATTTCAGAAATCAAAATGGCCGGCGACGCGGGGCATTTACCCTCATCGAATTGCTGGTCGTCATTTCCATCATCGCCGTGCTGACGGCATTGCTCATCCCGGTGATGGGTGGGGTATTTAGGGCGAAAAAGATTTCAACGGCCAAGGCGGAGATGGCGGTGATTGAATCGGCATTGGAAAATTACAAGGCAAAATACGGCGTGTATCCCCCCTGTAACCCCACCAATGCTTTAATAAATCAGCTTTATTTTGAATTGGGCGGAGTCACCTCATCTGAGACTGCCGGCGCAATTACCTATAACACGTTGGACGGTTTGTATTCCGCGCCAGCCAAAGTCTTTGCTGATATATTTGCTGGCGCTGGTGGCGTCGTTAATTGCTCCAAAGGTTCGGGTGAGGATGCCGTGGTCGCCAAGAATTTTCTCCTTAACTTCAAATCAACACAATTTGCAGCGGCGACCAACTATACCCAGGATGGTAATTTTCTCGTTCCTTATCTGGTGACTTCGGTTGGCGGCTCAGACGATAGCTACCATCCTGCCAGTTTCGGCAATCCTTTCCGTTACATTTATCCGGGGGTTAATAATCCGAACTCCTATGATTTGTGGGTTAATCTTTCGATCGGCTCAACCCCGGCTTCGCCGAAAATTTACCTGGTCTGCAATTGGAGTTCACAGGTGCAACTCAACAGCGCGTTGAAGTGATTAATGTTTTGATTTTATGGGATCAAATGACGCATGCGGTTTTGGTTTGGGGGCGCAAGCCGTGCCGGTGGAATGGCATGATTGCACCTGGCAACCGCCCATAGAGTGGCGTCGTGCTGCCAGTCTGCCGCTGGCGGCCATCACAAAACCATTGCCTATGCCGGCCTTTTTGCCCCATCCTGCGCGCCGCAAAAACTTGTTCAAACTTATGAAGACAAATTCGTCCTGTCAGCGTCGTTCGAAAGATGCGGGCTTCACGCTCATTGAATTGCTGGTGGTCATCGCCATCATCGCCATTTTGGCGGCGATGCTGCTGCCCGTATTGGCGGCAGCCAAAAAGCGTGCGTTGATCGTGCGAGCCAAAACTGAGGCTCAGGCTATCGCGACGGCGATTCAAGCTTACGATGCGGATTATGGGCGTTTTCCCATCACCAAGGATGAACAAACTTATGCCGGGACGAACGATTTCACCACGGGATTGGTGGTCTCCCCATCACCGCAAGTTGATTGGACCCACAGCAATGGTAGTCATTCGTATGATACTAACAATAATGTGATTGCAATTTTGATGGATTTGCAAACCTATCCGAATGGGGTGGTGACTTCAAACAACATGCACGTTTTGAACCCCAAGCAGGTAAAGTATTTAAATGCCACAATGTCTGACTACGATCCGGCAGCGACCCCAAGCCAGCCAAATCCACCTGGTGGCGTGGATCGTGCCGGTATTTATCGCGATCCATGGGGCAATCCCTATATCATCACAATGGATGTGAATTATGATGATCAGTGCAGTGATATTTTCTATTCGCAACTGTCGGTTTCACAAAACGGTGCCGGTTCAGCGGCAGGCTTTAACGGTTTATCCAATCCGACTGGTACCCCCAATTCAAATAATTTCTTTTATCATGGCAAGGTCATGGTCTGGTCCGCTGGGCCGGATAAGCAATTCGATGCCACTCTTTCGGCTGGCGTAGGCGTCAATAAAGATAATGTCCTAAGCTGGAAGCAGTAATGTTGTGAAAACCGTTCGTTGTTCATCTGCGTTTACGCTGATCGAGTTGCTTGTGGTCATCTCGATCCTCGGCATCTTGACGGCGTTGACCGTGCCCGCGCTCAAAAATCTCGGCAAATCCAATATCCAAACCAGCGCTGCGCGCCAGTTGTTGGATGATGTCGGTCGCGCGCATCAATTGGCTATTAATCAGCACACGACTGTTTATATGGTTTTTGTGCCGACGAATTTTTGTAATGTTCCTTTTACAAATGGATTGGGCACCATCAGTTCAGCAACGAACCAATATCTTGCCTTTGCTGCCGCCACGAATTTGATGGCCAGCCAATTGACGGGATATAATTTCCTTACCTATGGCAAGCTTGGTGATCAACCGGGGCAACATCAATGGCATTATTCTGATCAATGGCAAAAATTGCCCGACGGCAACATGATTGCGGCAGCAAAATTTTCTCCGCTCGATAATGTTTGCCGAATTCCTCTGTGGGAATCTCAAAATGCTGGACGGATTGAAAATTGGCGGGCTGGCAAATTTCAAATCTATGCTTTTACCAATATTTCTGTGCCATTTCCGACTGAAAATTCACCGCTGGTTCCGATGCCCTGTTTGATTTTCAATTATTTAGGTCATTTAGTTTCTGAAACCGACGGCGGTTCATTTTACGATGCTTACATTCCACTGGCCCAAGGCAGTGTAAGTTACGGAATTGATCCAGCAACGAAGTCGCCAATCCTTACCACCACGCCAGTGGGAACGGGTGATATCACGGAAAATCCGCCGGGCAATAGCACCAATATTTCCTTTAATGTTGTTCATATTGATGCCTTGACGGGGCGCGCCACGTTGGAATTTTACAAGCTCCCATGAAGATGCCAAAAAAAATGACGGGCGACCTGGCTGGCTTCACGATGGTGGAGATCGCGATTTGCCTGGCGATCATTGGGGTCGCGCTCGTGGGCATTATCGGTGTCCTGCCGATTGGTTTGAACACCCAGCGTGATACCCGCGAGGAAACTATCATCAATCAAGATGTTGCGACGCTCTTGCCCATCATCACGCAAGGCTCAAGGGGGGCGGATGATCTGACGAACTATGTTTTTGCGATCACCAATGCCCAGACGACTTACGACAATAATGGCGTGCCAGTGACAGTGGTCACCAATTGGTATACTATTTCTGACTTTCTGACCAATGGTGCAAATATCGTTGGTATTTTGAGCACGCCGGAATATGTCACCAACTTTGGTAATTCTTATCGCACGTTGCCGAATGTGGCTTTTGGTGGCATCAGTAATCACATCGTGGCTTACGTCCGTTCGCTGAGCGGCTTGGCGGCAGAAAAACCGCCACAAAATAACGACATTCTTGTCGGCAACTCATTCAGCTACCGCATTATTGTCGTTAACGCGCCGGTGGCGATGGACACGAATGTGGTCAATACGCCTTTCAATAAGCAACTTTGGTTCAATCAGCGTGAATTGCGTCTGACGTATCAATGGCCATTATTGCCCAACGCCCGGGTGGGGGCCTTTAGCCAGACATTTCGCGCCACTGTGGCCGGGCAATTAAGCCCGACCACGACGTTTATCAACAATCGGCCGCTTTATTTTTACCAGCCGCAGACCTTTGGCGTGAATACCAACTAGCCGTGAAGAATAAATTTCTCAGCTCCGATTTTCGATTCCCGGTCACCCGCCCCGGTCGCCTGGTGTATTCGATGCGCGGAGGTTTGTTGGCCGCCTTTTCGCTGGTGGAAGTGCTGGTGGTCATTTCCATCCTGTCACTTATTGTTCTGGTTCTGATGTCGGTTTTTAATAGCACGCAAGCCGCTTTTCGGGCAGGAGTCACGCAGACGGATGTGTTGGAGGGCAGCCGCTCGGCGATGGAATTGATGACGGCCGATTTGAAAACAATGACGGCTTCCGGTGGTTATAGTAATAGCTTCTTAAACACTTATTATGTCCAAAATTGGAGTGCTGCAAACTTTTACGCCAGTAGCTTTTTTACAACCAAGACATTGCTGCAGAATTTGCCTGCTAGTAATGAGCCGCGAAGCAATGTGCTCCAAGGTTTTTTTATTCTGAGCCGAGGAAATGTTGGCGGTCACAACCTCTGGATTGGTACCGGTTATGCGGTGGATGTTAATAGCTCTTCGCCGCTGTACCCGCTTTATCGCTTTAGCACGAATGTGCCAGCCTCATTTGACCCGGCAGTTTTAATTAATACTTATTTGAGCTATGTTTCCTCGAACAATCGTAATTTTTTTACTAATTCTGGTTGGAGTCATTTGATTGACGGCGTAGTGGATTTACGTGTCCATGCTTATGCTCCGAATGGCTACCAAATGACGAATACTTACCAGTTTATATCCGACCAGTGGATCACCAATAAAAATGTTTGGTTTTCTCAGCCGATAAATGGGGAAGTCGGTTTCTATTTTTTCAGCAATGCCCTTCCTGCTGCCGTGGAATTGCAGGTGGGCGTTTTGGAAGATCGCGCATTGCAACGGGCTGAATCGCTAAATGACCCAGCCATCATCGGATTATCGCTTTCACAAAGCAATTACCTAGCTAATCAGGTGGGCCGCGTTCACATTTTCCGTCAACGAGTAACCATTCCGAATCTTGACCGGACTTCTTACCAATGAAACTGCTGACGCCATTTACGACGCCTGATTCACGATTTGCGGCTGGTAAAAGGCCGCAAGTAGTTGCTGCGGCCATCGCCAATCGCCAATCTGAAACTGGCATTGCCCTGGTCATCACACTCATCATGCTTTCCGTAACGCTGGTGATGGCCGTCGCGTTCCTGGCACTGTCGCAACGTGAACGTAAAGCCGTCAGCACCACGACGGATACCACGACCGCCCGTTTGGCTGCCGATGCGGCGCTTAATTCGGTGCAAGCTCAAATTATTACTGCCATTTATACCAGCAATAACGTCAATTATAATGCGACCCTGCTGGTCTCGACGAATTACCAGAATAGCTTGGGCTACTTGCCGGGTGCCGTGAGCCCGACCAACGTGAATTACAATTATCGCAGTACCGACTTCAAGTCATTGAGTTCTGACGAAATGATTGGCAACATCGCCAACTTGCAGATATTTCCGCGTGCACCGGTGTTCATTAACGGTGATTTTCGTTTCTATCTGGACTTTAATCGCAATGGTAAATTTGATCCCAGTAGTCCTAACGAAGCGGATATCCAATTTTGGCAGGCTACTAATGGGCCGGTGCCCACCATGGGCGATCCACAATGGATTGGTGTTTTGGAACGGCCAGACATGCCGCACAGCCCCAACAATAAATTTGTTTCGCGTTTCGCATTTCTGGCCGTCCCAATTGGCAATACGTTGGATATCAACTATGCCAATAATGCCGCACAGAATCCGACTACAAAAACAACTTTTAGTCTCAGCCCCATCGGGATTGATTTTAATCGAAACCAAGGCGTGGGTTCATGGGAAATAAATTTGGGCGCTTTCTTTACCGACCTGAACACCAACACGTTCGCGTGGGGGAGTCTAAATAATATATACACCAATTCTGTGGGACAGTTTAGTGGCTCCGGTTTTTTGGATGCGGCTTCGATCTATGCGTATCGTTTGAATGGGAATGTTGCAAATAGCACCTACAACACCCCCTCGTTGCCCAGTATCATAAATGTTTTTGGACCGAATGCCGGGACTATTTTCGGCAATGATTATGTAGACCAATATTCCGACGGTCCCCAGCAGCGAGCCACCACGTTGCCGTCAGATAATGATGCTTCCGACGCGAGTTATCCCTGGCCTGGAGCGCCCAGTACGAACCAATTTTCAGATCTGACTGGTGATTTGTTTGACACGAACAAAGTCAGCACCGCTTTTGTTAATCACTTGAGTTTGGCGACCAGCGGGGATGGCGTCAATAGCCCGACGAATTACGATCGTTACACGTTTTATCGGTTGTTATCGCAATTAGGCACGGATTCAGAGCCGGATAATTACAAGATGAACTTGAATTATTCCAATGTCGTAGTGAATTATTTTGACGGGGTGCCAACCAACATTGCCCTTGTTCCTAATGCGGAGACGAACTTGATACCATGGCAACCGCTGGATTTTTTCACCGCCGCTGCCAACCGGCTCTTGCTGAACTATTCAGCCAACTG
>DASYEY010000015.1:0-21639 GCA_036498725.1 Verrucomicrobiia bacterium
CGTCAAACGCAATGCCGTGCCCGCTGCCGAAGCCAAAGAAGCCAAATAATTTCTGAATTTCATGAGTACTACTTCCGATCTTAATCTCGACCTGGAAACGCTGTTTCAGCCTGCGTGGACGCAGGCGAAAACCGAGACCAATCGTTTTGAAAAATTTACCGGCAACGAAGGCACCCGGCCTGAACGCAGTTTCAGCGGCAAGCCCGGCGAACGCCGCGGACCGCGCCGCGAAGGCGGTTTCGGCGGCGGTGGTGGCAGTGGTGCCGGTGGCCGCGGCGGTGATCGCCCCCAACGCGCGGGTGGTTCAAAATTTGGCGGTGGCAAGGGCAATTTCGGACGGCGGGATGACCGCCGTGATGATCGGCGCGAGCTCGCGCCCGCCCTCGCGCCGTTGCCGGAAATTGCCGTGACATTTTTGGCCGATGAAAAGGGCGTGGAACAAATTGCGCGCCAGATTAAAGTCACCGGCCGCGCTTATCCGCTCTTCCAGATTGCCCAGCTCGTGCTGCAAAAGCCGGAACGTTATTCCGTGCAGCTGGCGACCAAGAAAAAAGCCGACGGCACCGTCGCCCAGCCGTTATTCGTTTGCGCTTTGGATGATTCACCGTGGCTGTCGGAAGACGAAGCCGTCGCGCATGTGCTCAAGAGCCATTTTGCCACGTTCTATCAAGTTGACCGCGTCGCCACGGAAGCGCCGAAGGGGGTTTATACCTTTGTGGCACAATGCGGTTTGAGCGGTGAAATCCTTGGCCCGCCCAATTATCACGCGTATCAGAATCAATTGCGCAAACTGCACACGGAAAAATTTTCGCGAATGCCGTTTGAGATGTTCAAGGCCCGCGTGAAAATCGTGAAGGACGAAGCCGTTGTCAAAAAATGGCTTGAAGACCAAAGTTTCAAGACGGAATACACTTGCCTCAACGTGCCCGAACCGTTGAAGCTCATGAGCCTGGAAGAAGTGGAAAAGCATTTCCGGGCGACGCACAAAGATTCGATCATCAAACCGGTCGAAACATTGATCATCGCCGGGGTCCCAAGCCGTAGCCTGCGCAATCAGGGCCTGCAACGCCTGGTTCGCGGCGAATGGGAACATCAAAAACATTTCCCCCTGGTGCTCGCGACGAAGTTGAGCCATCAGTTTGCCGGCCATGGCCTGCAATTCTTCAAGGTTAACAAAACGGTCACCCACGTTTCCGTGGCGCGCCCGCAATATCTGGACCTCGAAACCACGCCGGTTTCCGAGAACATCAAGCGCATCGTGGAATTCATCAACGCGACGCCGAAATGCTCGCGGAAGAAATTGCTGGGCGCACTCGCACCCGCCCCGGCCAAACCAGCCATCGTCGTTGTGCCAACCCCGGCACCTGTAGCCGAGGGAGAAACCGCTGTGGCCGAACCGGCAAAACCGGCGGAACCAGCCGTGGCTGAGCCGACGCCGGAACAGACCGCGATCATTTCCGATCTGCACTGGCTGGTACATCAAGGGCATGTTTTGGAATTTGCCGACGGCCGCCTGGAAACCGCCAAAAAGCCCTTGCCCAAGCCGGTGAAAGCCGAAAAGAAAAAAGCTGAAAAAGCCGGAGCCGTGGAAGCCGCGCCAACGGAAACCATCGAAGCCACACCGGCGGAAGTTCAATCCACCGAAGCGTTTCAGCCGACGGCTGAACCTGCAGCTGAAGCGGCTCCCGTTGCGGAAACGCCGGTACCGGCTGAGGTTGCTCCTACGGTTGAACCGGTTGCCGAAGCCGAAAAAGCGGCAGCTTAAGTTCATCGGCGGCGTAATAATCAATCACCCAGGGCGACCGGAATCCGGTCGCCCTTCATTTTTAGCCTTATTCTATTTGCTTTCGAACGGCCGTTTTCCTGCTAGACTCCAAACATGAGTTTTCCTGCACTCGGCCTTTCCGAAAAAATTCTCGAAGGCGTCAGGGCGATGGGTTACGCCGAACCCACTCCCATACAATTGCGCGCGATTCCGCTGATTTTATCCGGCAAGGATGTCATCGGCAGCGCCCAGACCGGCACGGGCAAAACGGCGGCCTTCGCGCTGCCTATTTTGTCCAAGCTCGGCGCGCATAATTCCGTCGGCCCGCGCGCGCTCATTCTGGAGCCCACCCGCGAACTCGCGGCTCAAGTGGAAACTTCGGTGCGTGATTACGCGCGGTTTACCGATCTGAAAACCACCGTCGTATTCGGCGGCGTCGGTTACGGACGGCAAAACGATGAATTGAAGGCGGGTACGGACACGGTCGTGGCGACGCCCGGACGATTGCTCGACCATCTGCAAAGCGGCACCTTGCGCTTGGATAAGGTGGAATATCTGGTGCTCGACGAAGCTGACCGGATGCTGGACATGGGCTTTCTGCCGGATGTGCGGCATATCGTTGAAAAATGTCCCCGGGCGCGGCATACCGCATTGTTTTCTGCCACGGTTCCACCGCAGATCGAAACACTTATCCAATGGGCAATGCATAATCCGGAAACGATTGAGATCGGCGCGCGCCGGACGCCGGCCGAAACGGTGAAGCACGTGATCTATCCGGTTTCCGATTCGCAGAAGACCGACATACTGCTCGAATTGCTTGAGCGGGTGAATTACGATTCCGTCATCATTTTCTGCCGCACCAAACACGGCGCGGACCGGATCGCCCACACGCTCAAACGCGCGAACCACGCCGTCTGTGTGCTGCATTCCAACCGCACCCAACGCGAACGCGAACAGGCGTTGGAGGGTTTTCGCAACGGTAAATTTGAAGTGCTCGTTGCCACGGATATCGCCGCCCGCGGCCTCGATATCGCCGATGTCAGCCACGTCATCAACTACGACGTGCCGCAGCATCCGGAAGATTACATCCACCGCATCGGTCGTACCGGCCGCGCCGAAGCGACCGGTGACGCGTTCACCATCATGGTTGCTGAAGATGCGGCGCATGTGTACGCCATCGAACGTTTTATCAGCCAGAAAATTGCGCGGGTGAAGCTGGAAAATTTTGATTACCGCTACACGGCGCTATTTGAAGAAAGCAAACCCGGCGCCGCGCAGGGCTTCCCCGGCAAGGCAAAGGCCGTTCGCGTTCGCGGCGGTTATCATTTCGCGCCCGGCGGCCGGAGACGGTAATTCAATCTCAGAAATGCCGCAGCAACGCGTGATACACGTCGGTTGATTCGATTTCCCGCGCACCAAGCAGCCCGGCTTGTTCCGTGATGAACACCGGCCAGTCTTTTTTATCCGCTGGGCGTCGCCCGTGTGAACCTTTGACCAGCGTGGCGTCCAACGGAATCACGTCCATCAACATGCGGAAGCCGAGTTTTTTCTGCAGCAAACGCCACAGGATTTTTAATTTTGGCAGCGGAATTTTTGGATCAAGAAATAACTCCACCGGGTCATAGCCGGGTTTGCGGTGAATATCCACCGTCCGGGCAAAATCCGGCGCGCGCGCATCGTCCAGCCAGTAATAATAGGTGAACCACGCCTTTGCTTTCGCCACGACGATCAAATCCCCGGCCCGCGCATGATCAATGCCCGCCGCAATTTTTTCTGCCGAACCCAGAATCGTCTCGATGCCGGCGGTCTTTTCCATAACGGCCCGCACGGGGTTTTCCAGCGATTTGTCATTCAGATAAATATGCGCCACTTGATGATCGGCCACCGCGAATACCTTGCTGGCGCCGATGTCAGGTAATTCCAGACCCAACTCTTCCTTGACCGTCAGCCAGCCGTGTTGACGAAAAATGCGATTGAGATGAATCGGCATATCCACATTCGTGATGCCATATTCGGAAAGCAAAACCACCTGCACACCGCGTCGGCTGAAGAAATCAAGCAGATCGCCAATGATGGCATCCATTGCGCGCAAATCGGGAATGATGGCCGGATTGATTTTATCGGAGCCAGTAATAAATGGCCCATGGCGTTGCAAATTGTAATCCAAATGCGGCAGGTAAATCAGGTTCAGCGTCGGGGAAGATTTGTTTTCAATCCATTGCGCCGCGTTGGCGATCCAGCGCGAGACACAGTCGGCTTTGCCTTGCGGTGAATGGATGCCGGCCGCCGGACCCCAAAAACCGAAGAAGGGAAATTCACCCAGGTCTTTTTTGATCTCCGGGCGGATGGAATAGGGCCATGAATAGATGTCGAAAAATTTTCGACCGTCCGCCGGGTACATCGGGCGCGGGGTAATGGCATAATCCACGCTGGAATACATATTATACCACCAAAAACAATTGGCGACGGTGCAGCGTTGGGCGGTCGCCTCATTGCCACGCAAACGAAGTTCATCCCAGAGTTTTTGGCCTTGAACGACGCGATTTGACTGCTTCCAAAAATGGACCTCGGATAATTCACGATTAAACCACCCATTGCCAACAACACCGTGCTCTCCCGGCTGGCGGCCGGTGAGATAATTTGATTGCGCCGTACACGTAACGGCGGGAAAAGCGGGGGCGACCTGCGCGAGCGCGCCCTGCTTGGCGAAGGCGGCGATGCGCGGGGTATGCTCCCCGATGAGTGCTTCGGTAAGACCGACAACATTGATGACAGCCAGACGTTTCATGCCAGATTTTTACCTCACAAAACCAACCAGACCTGCACCGGGAAAAACTATCCTTTCACAGTAACTGTATGCTTTGCGGTTATATATTTCTTTTCTGCAATTCGCGGATGGCGGCGATAATTTTCTTTGGATCCATTTCGTGGACTTCCACCCCACGCCCGATCTCCGACAGCAGCGTGATCGTCAATTCGCCGCCCAGATGTTCGCGAAATTCCTCGAGCCCGGCGAGAATTTGAAAATCGCCGTTCGCATTCAACTGCACCAATTCCCCGGCGAACGAACGAAAACCCAACCGGGCGATCAGGTGCAAAATACGTTCACAAGCTGGGGCGGAGAGCAAACCGATTTCGCGCGAATAAATCACGTCCACCGCCATGCCGATGGCCACGGCGGCGCCATGCTGGATTTGAAATCGCGAAAGCTGCTCCAGCTTGTGCGCCGCCCAATGACCAAAATCCAGCGGCCGAGCCGAGCCCGTTTCAAACGGATCGCCACCGCCGGCGATATGATCCAAATGCAATTCCGCACAGCGCTGGATCAACGACTGCATGGCCACAGGTTCGAAGACTGCCAGCTTTTCGACATCCCGTTCGATTTCGTCAAAGAATTTTTGGTCGCGGATGCAGGCGACCTTCACTGCCTCGATGTAGCCAGCGCGCTGATCCTCCGGCGTCAGCGTAGCCAGCAAATTGAAGTCGTTGATGATGGCATACGGTGGGGCAAAGGTGCCGATGAAATTCTTTTTACCAAACGCATTGATGCCATTCTTCACACCAACCCCGGAATCTGCCTGCGCCAGCGTGGTGGTTGGGATCCGCACATGCCGCACGCCGCGATGCGCGGTGGCGGCCGCAAATCCGGCGACATCCAGCAATGCGCCACCGCCTACGGCGATCAGATATGAGTGGCGGTCAATGTGATGCCGGTCAATGTACGTGTGGAGCGCGGCAACGAGCGTGGGGGAATTTTTAGCGCTTTCACCGCCGGCGATGGCAATAGGTGGAGCGACGAGTTGAAACTTTTCCGCGTGAACGGAAAAATAAGTCTCAATCCGCCCGGAAAGTTCTGGTTGGGCAAGTGCGAGCGCATCGTCAAGGACGACTAAAACTTTGCGCACCGCACTATCGGCGATCGCATTTTTAAGGACAGGATTGGTGGGAGCAAAAACGTCTTCAGTAAAGAAGACGCGCAATTGCCAGCTGACTTGAATGGAACGCTCAATAACGGACACAAATGTTTGGTTAAACAGTGCCCTTTTTTTGCAAGGCGTCAACCCAAGGCGGCTCAAATCTTTCCGATCAAAATCGCCAGCGCGAGGCATTATTTTCCGCCAGCCGGTTCTGCGGGAATCGTCATGCAATAGAACGAGCGATAGACGAAGATGAGTGCGACCAGAAAACAGATGCCGCCGATGACGTAAGACAGGCAGGAATCAGGATGTTTCTGCTTCATTTCCACGGCGATCTCCACAGCGAGCAGGCCGAAAAGCGTGGTGAATTTGATGATCGGGTTCATCGCGACGGAAGACGTGTCCTTGAAGGGATCGCCCACCGTGTCACCTACAACGGTTGCGGCGTGGAGCGGTGTCCCTTTCTGTTTCAGGTCCACTTCGACAATTTTTTTGGCGTTGTCCCAGGCGCCGCCGGCATTCGCCATGAAAATCGCCTGAAACAAACCGAAGAACGCGATGCCGATGAGGTAGCCGATGAAGAAATATGGGTTAAGAAACGGCAGGCCGAGCGCGAAGGCAAACACGACGACAAAAATATTTACGAGGCCGCGCTGCGAGTAAACCGTGCAAATTTCCACGACCTTTTTGCTGTCAGCGAGCGAGGCGGTTTCTTTGTCGAACTTCAGGTTCTTTTTGATGAACACCACCGCGCTATAGGCGCCGGTGACCACGGCCTGGATGCTTGCGCCGGTGAACCAATAGATCACTGCACCGCCCATGAGCAGACCAAAAATGATCTGCGGTTGCACCAGGCTCAAATGCTTGATGGCGTCGCCAAACACATTTTCGAGCAGCATGATGATGCCGAAAATCATAGTGGTGGCCCCGACGACCGCCGTGCCGATCAAAACCGGCTTGGCCGTGGCCTTGAAGGTATTGCCCGCGCCGTCGCCCTTTTCGAGTTCGAGCTTGGAGTTTTCAAAATCAGGTTTGAAACCGAAATCCTTTTCAATTTCCGTTTTAATATTTGGCTGCGATTCGATCCGGCTCAATTCATAAACCGATTGGGCATTATCCGTGACGGGGCCAAAACTATCCACGGCAATCGTGACGGGCGCCATCGCCAGGAAACCGAAGGCGACGAGGCCGAAGGCAAAAATCGGGGCAGCAAATTTGAATTGTTCCGGCATGAGCGCGAGCAAGTCGGCGTTCTGCGAAAAGAGATATGCGGCGAACATGAGCGCAAGAATCACGAGGCCCATCCAGAAGGCGGAGAAATTACCAGCGACCAGGCCGGACAGAATGTTCAACGACGCGCCGCCCTGTTCGGAGGAGCGGGTGACTTCCTTGACGTGACGTGAACTGGTACTAACGAAAATTTTCGTGAATTCCATGATTAGCGCCCCGGCCAAAGTGCCACAAGCGATGATGGCGGACAAAACCCACCAGAGTTGTTTCAATGGCAGCACCGTGTCCGTGCCGTTGGCGGTTTGCGAAATCGCGAAATCACCCAGCAACAATTTGCTCGCGCCAAAGCAAACCAGAATGGAGAGAATGCTCGTGATCCAAACGAGATCGGTGAGCGGTCCTTCCCAATTGAAATTCTTTTTGCCGCCGTAACGGGCATTGGCGAGCATTTTATTAAGGTAAAACGAACCCAGCGACGTGATAACCATCAAGGCTTGAATCGCAAAGAGCCAGATGATGAGCTGACCACACAACGCAGGCGAAGCAACTAAGGCCAACGAGAGGAACGCAATCAACGCCACCCCGGTGACACCGTAGGTTTCAAATCCGTCCGCCGTCGGTCCCACGGAATCCCCAGCGTTGTCGCCGGTACAATCCGCGATCACGCCAGGATTCTTCGGATCATCTTCGGGCAGGTTGAATACGATTTTCATCAAGTCGCTGCCGATGTCTGCAATCTTAGTGAAGATGCCGCCGCCGATGCGCAGCGCACTTGCGCCGAGTGATTCACCGATGGCAAAACCGATGAAACACGCGCCGGCAAGATGTTGCGGGACGAACAGCAGGATTGAGATCATGCAAAATAGTTCCACGCAAACGAGCAGCGTGCCGATGCTCATGCCGGCTTGTAGCGGGATAAACAGGGTTTTAAGCGAATTACCCTTGAGCGAAGCGAAAGCGGCGCGGCTATTGGCGGTGGTGTTGATGCGAATGCCAAACCAGGCAACGCCGTAGCTGCCAAGAATTCCCAGAACCGAAGCGGCGAGAATGACGCCGACATCAGCCACCGATTTTCCCTGCAACCCTTTGAAATAATAAACCATGCAGATGGCGATGAGAACCCAGAGAGCCGCGAGAAATTTGCCCTGATGGAACAGATAGGTTTTGCACGTTTCCCAGATGATGTTGGAAACGTCGGCCATACTTTTGTGGACTTGCAGCGCGCGGGTTTGCCGATACTGAAAAATTCCGAGCAGGGCACCGAGGACGCAAATCGTCAGGCCGGCAAATAAAATGGCGTGGCCAGTCAGCTTGCCGCCTAAAAACGAAACATCCTGCAGTGGTGGCAATTGGATATCGGCATCACCTGCAAAGGCGCTTAACGGACCAAAGAGCACAAACAACCAAAGAGCACCGCGTAAAAATATTTTCTTCTGAAACATAAGGTCAGCAATATTGGCCAATTTTGGCCTTTTTTCCAGCCATTTTATCGTTGGCGCTACGGTTTCCCGGCGGTAATCGGTGCCTGATGATGAATCGCGCTTGCCGCTGCACGCGGTGTGCCGCAATCTTTTACCCGATGTCCGAACGACCGGTTTCCACCTTGAACAAACCTGACACAGCGCTTGAAATGACGCTGCGTCCGTCGCTTTTTTCTGATTTCACCGGCCAGCCCCGCGTAAAGGAACGGCTGGAAATTGCCGTGGCCGCCGCCAAACAGCGGGGCGAAGCGCTCGACCATATTTTACTCAACGGGCCGCCCGGCCTCGGCAAGACCACCATCGCGAATATCCTGGCGAAGACGATGGGCTCAAGCCTGAAGACCACCAGCGGCCCAACGATTGAAAAGGCCAGCGACCTCGCTGGATTGCTCACCAACCTCGAAGAAGGTGACGTATTGTTCATTGACGAAATCCATCGCCTGCAAAAAGTCATCGAGGAATATCTGTATCCGGCGATGGAGGACTTCAAACTCGACATCATCATTGACCAGGGGCCGAACGCGCGCAGCGTGCGCCTGAACCTGCCGCGGTTTACGCTCATTGGCGCGACCACGCGCAGCGGCCTGTTGAGCGCGCCGTTGTTGACGCGCTTCGGCATCCGCGAACGCCTGGATTATTACGCGGCGGACGATCTGCAAAAAATTGTTTTCCGCTCGGCCAATCTGTTGAACGTGGAAATCGAACCCGGCGCCGCGCTGGAGGTTGCCCGCCGCAGCCGCGGCACCCCGCGCATCGTGAATAATCTGCTGCGCCGCGTGCGGGATTATGCCCAGGTACGCGGCGATGGCCGGATCACGTCGCCGATCGCCGACAAAGCGTTGGCGATGCTGGAGATTGATGAGAACGGCCTCGACGAAATGGACAAGCGGATCCTGGAAGCGGTCATCGTGAAATTCGGTGGCGGACCGGTCGGCGTGAATTCGCTCGCCGTCGCCGTCGGGGAAGAACCGGACACCATCGAGGAGGTTTACGAGCCGTACCTGATCATGGAAGGTTTCCTGAACCGCACCCCGCAGGGCCGCATGGCGACGGAATTGAGCTATAAAAAATTGGGGTTAAAAGCCGCCCCGGGCAATCAAGCCAAACTGTTCTGATCCGCGCCGATGATTCGGGGGGATTCGGCTCGACAAGCCGGTGCGAAAACCTAACCTGCCCGCATGGCGGCACCTGTAGTCCCAATCTTCATTGGTGGTTTGTACGTATGGGGCGTTTACCGGCGCATCCGCCGTAATATCGGGCGGCAACAACTGCGTCCGGTCCGCATTTCCATCTCCATCGCGATCTTTTTGCTCATCAGCGCGCTTTTTTTCGGTCTGGCAGGGCGTGAGTCGTCTCTGTTGCTCAGTCAGGGTGGCGGCTTGTTGCTGGGCGCTGCCTTGGGTTTTTTAGGTCTGCGGCTCACCAAATTTGAAACAAATGAGCAGGGCGCTTTTTACACACCCAATACCCACATCGGGGTCGTTTTATCGGCGCTCTTCATCGGGCGGATGGCCTATCGTTATTGGGTTTTAAACCATTCGGCCAATGCCGCGAATCACGCGCCAGCCTTCCAAAGTCCGCTGACTTTTTTCATCTTCGGGCTCACTGCCGGCTATTACTTGGTGTATTACATCGGGCTTTTCGTGCATCGGTCGAAAAACCGCCAGCCCTAAAAAATCCGGCCTTCGGAAAAATTGGTAGTATCGGTAACGCCGATTTACAGCGATAGTTGACGGGAGATCTTATGGACATTTCATCCGCCACTTTTGAATGCAGCGCACCGGACCTGGCTTCGTGTCCGGACGAGTCGTTGCCGGAATTCGCCTTCATTGGCCGTTCGAACGCCGGCAAATCATCGCTGTTAAATTTTCTGGCGGGTGAAGCGGGCCTGGCACGCGTCTCGCCCACACCGGGATTCACCAAGCTCATCAACTTGTTCACGATGAACCAAGCCTGGCGGCTCGTGGATTTGCCGGGCTATGGTTTCGCCGAAGGTTCGCGCAAGGATAGCAAACAGTTCAACCGGGCGGTTTCCAACTATCTAAAAAATCGGCCAAATCTATGCCTCGTGTTCGCGTTGATTGATTCCGGTTTGACGCCTCAACCCATTGACCTTGAATTTATCGAATGGCTGGCGCGCAACGAAGTGCCGTTCGTGCTGGTCTTCACCAAGACCGACAAAAATCCGCCGGTGGTCGTGGAAAAAAATATCGCCGCGTTCATGGAAAACATCGCGGCCTGGTTTGTGCAACCACCGGTGCATTTCACTTGCTCAGCCGTGGCCGGCCAGGGTCGGGCGGCATTGCTGGGCGTGATCGGCGAAGCAATGACAGCCATTATTGCTGAGGCCAAAATAACGAACGCGGCACCTGAAGGCATGATGACACTCAGTCAGAAAAAGGCGCCCCACAAGAAACGGCCGGATCTGGCCCGACCATGGTGAGCGGACAAAATTAATCGTTGTCTTGGCGGCCCGGCAGAAAGCTTCGCGGGCGATGACATTTTCTTTGCGCGAGTCCAGTGCGTTATCTAGCATCGTTTTACTTATGCCACGCCTTGCGCCCGCTCTCCGTATCTGCTCCTTCGCGTTTGTGATCGCCGGCCTGTTGGCGGGCGGCGGAAACCTGCACGCAGCCGAACCGGCCACCAATAATGCCGCCAGCCCGGCCATTGAAAATTCAGTGGTGAAAATTTTCTCAACGGCGCGATATCCCGATCCTTACAAGCCGTGGGCCAAGTCTTCGCCGGAAGAAGCGACCGGCAGCGGCGTCGTGATCCCGGGCAAACGCATCCTGACCAACGCGCATGTCGTGGATTATGCCAGCCAGGTGCAGATCCAGGCGAACCAGGCGGGTGATAAAATTTCCGCCACGGTGGAGTTCATCGCGCCGGGCATTGATCTCGCCGTGCTTAAACTGGACGACGACAAATTCTTCGAAACGCATCCGCCTTTGACGATGGCCACCACGCTGCCCGGCATCAAGGACGCAGTGCTGGCTTACGGCTTTCCCGAAGGCGGCAACAGCCTGTCCATCACCAAGGGCATCGTCTCACGGGTGGAGTTTGCGCCTTACAATTTTTCCGTCCACGGCCTGCGGATCCAGATTGACGCCGCGATCAACCCGGGCAACAGCGGCGGCCCGGCGCTCGTGGGCGACAAGATGATCGGTCTCACGTTCAGTCGTTTGAACGATGCAGACAATATCGGCTACATCATCCCGGCTGAAGAAATCCAAATTTTCCTGAACGACATCGCCGATGGCCATTACGACGGCAAACCGGCGATGTATGATTCGTTGCAAACGTTGGAAAACCCGGCGTTGCGGGCTTATCTCAAGCTGCCGGTGAGCGTGGATGGCATGATTGTGCACAACCCCTATCAGGATGATGCGGCATATCCGTTGAAAAAATGGGACGTCATCACCAAGATCGGCGGCCAGTCCGTTGACGATCAAGGCATGATCAAGCTGGGCGATAATTTGCGGGTGCGGTTCGAATACGAAATCCAACATCTCACCACCAATGGCACGGTGCCGTTGACAATTTTCCGGGCAGGCCAGGCGCAAACGGTGCAATTGCCGGTTTCAGCGAAATTTCCCCGCTTGATTCCCGGTTTGAAAGGTGCCTATCCCTCCTATTTCATCTTTGGACCGCTGGTTTTTTCAACGGCAACCGAGGACTATGTCGGCGGCTATTTGAACTCCAAATATGCCGGCACCCTGCTCACACGTTTCAACCTGGCAGGCAATCCGCTGGCTTCGCGAATGGGCGACGCTCCAGCTTTTCCCGACGAAAGCCTGGTGGTTGTGTCTTCACCCTTTTTCCCACACAAACTGGCGCAGGGTTATGATAATCCGCGTTCCAATGTGGTGAAATCCATCAATGGCATCGCCGTCAAAAATCTGGCACACTTGGTGGAAATTTTGCGCGATACCAAGGACGAATTCATCGTCATCGAATACGACACCCGCTTCGCCGAAACGATGGTTTTCCCGCGCGCCCAGTTGCTGGCAGCCACGGATGACATCCTGACCGATAATGGGGTTCGTTCCCAAGGTTCACCCGATACCCTGGCCATCTGGAATGCCCAACCGGCGAAATAATATAACGGAACAACTTAACCAAACAAAACTATGGCCGTACCTGTCCAATTGACCACCAATATCCAGAACGAGACCTTTGGCGGCGTCACCTATCATATCGAAGGGGAATTGGTGCCGGCGCTGCATCTGGAACTGAGCACCACAGGAATCTATTTCGAACACCACATCTTGCTTTGGAAAGATCCGGCCGTGCAGGTCGCCTTGCGTCCGATGAAGGGTGCTTTCAAACGAATGCTTGCCGGCATGCCGTTTTTATTGACGGGCGCCAACGGACCGGGGCGCATCGCCTTCAGCCGCGACGGTGCTGGGCATGTTTTTGGCCTGCATTTAAATCCGGGCGAAGGCGTGGATGTGCGGGAGCATCAGTGGCTCGCCGCCACGGATAACGTGGAATATACCTTCACGCGCGTGCGCGGCGCAGCCAACATGTTGCTCGGTGGCACCGGATTTTTTGTTGATACTTTTTCCTGTCCAACGCGCGCAGGCATCCTCTGGCTGCATGGTTTTGGCAACGTATTTGAAGTCACGCTCGCGCCCGGTGAACAGATTGACATCGAACCCGGCGGCTGGATCTATAAAGACCGCACCGTGCAAATGCAGACGATGTTCCAGCGGCTATCCACCGGACTGTTCGCCAGTGCCGGGCAAATGTGCTGGAACCGTTTCACCGGCCCGGGGAAAATCGCGTTGCAAACGATGTATTGTCATATGGATGGTGGTGAGTGAAACATCCGACCGACCAACATCCAAAGCAAGTTTGCTTGTTTGAATTTCTTTGCTGGCCGGCGTTATTCTCCCAGCCATTTTCCAATCATCGCGCTGGCCGCATCATCACAACCATCTTCCGCCCCGGAACCGGCAATGTTAGTCGCGGCGATGACGGCAAAATCTTTCTCCGGCGCCAGCCACATGACCACATACCACATCGTGTTTGAACCATTGTGCATCAACGTCCGGCCGCCAGCCCAATCACGCTCCAGACAAACCCAGCCGCACGCATAATCACCACCGGCCGGCGGCGTGTGCAATTTGCGAACCGTTTCAGCTTTCAATAAACCGTTGGTGCGTTCGCCTTCCATTTGAAATATGACGTAGCGCGCCAGGTCATCAAGCGAGCAGTGCACGCGGCCCGCTGGTGAGATGGCCGGCGGATTGTCCCGCTGCACCGGCAGGGTGACCGAAAATTTCCGGGCATGTCCCCAGGGCTGGTTCACTTTCCCTTTCGTGCCCGGCACGCCAAATCCGGCGGAATCCATGTGCAACGGCTTGAATAATTTTTCCGTAATCAGCTCTTCCCATGACCGGCCGGCAATCTTTTCCAGCATGGCGCCGACCAATGCGTAGTTCTGGTTGGAATAGATGAATTTTGTGCCCGGCGCCACCGCCGGCGGTTGGGCCAGCACCGCCGAAATAAACGCATACCGTTGCTCCACCGGCGTGCCGACTTCCTTCCACGCCCGCGCCCACGCGGCCGGCGGCGGCTCGCCCGGCACACCGCTGCGTTGAGTCAGCAATTGTTCGACCGTGACCGTTTCATAGCGCGGATCCATTTTGCCTTTTAATTCCGGAAACACTTCCACAATAGTTGTGTTCCAGCGCAATTTTCCTTCCTCGATGAACATCGCCGCGAGGGTGGCGGTCATGGATTTGGTGCAGGAACCGATGTGGAAAAGATCGTTGGTGGTGATCGGCACCGGGTCGTTGACATTACGAATGCCTACCGCCACGCGATCGCAAATCTTCCCGTCCTTTACTACCACCACAGCGAGGGCGGGCAGTTGGTGTTGTTTGCGAAAACCCTCAAAGATTTGCTCCTCGTCCGAAAGTTTTCGGTCAGTGACCGGCAGGCTATTGGTAACGGTCGTCGCCCACAGCAAAGGCACGGCACAGATACCGGTGAATAGGATCAACAGGAGCAGTTTTTTCATGAGCTTTGGTTTTGTGATGGTGACGTCGGGCGGCTGGCCAAGTAATGATTCCAACTCCACTTTCAATGGCAATAGCGTTTGTTTTACGGCCCATAAATTTACCCACCAAAGAAAAACGCTTAAGCCGACGGTCAGAAACAGATAGCTGAGGTCGGAAAACAAATCCAGACCGCTCCCGGCAAAAAACAGATTTACACCCACCATGATTGGCAGCAGATACCACCAGAGCACCGAACGCAAAAGACGGATTTGCACCTCCGCCTTCCGGAGATCGCAGCGGATGAAATCTTCCATCGGTGCCGCCGGATCAGCCGCCGGGACGCGGCGCTGGTTGAAAAGCAAAGTGGCACTGATGAAAATGAAACTCAAAATTAAAATCCAGCATCCCAGCAAGCTCATAACTGAGTGACTGTGAAACAATTCCGAACCAAACCAAAGCATGCCCACCAGACCTACCGCAACCTCGCGGATATCCCGCCAGAAAATCGTGTGCTCCAATTGTTTCACCCCGCGCCGGGCGCGCGCGATCTGCTCGGCATCGGTCAACGCCGATGGCGCGTTGAACTTTTGCGACTGCCAGAGTTGTTTTAATGCGTCATCATTCATGGCCGCCGCCCTCCATCAAGGCGGATAATTTCTTTTTCGCCCGATGCAACGTCACCCCGGCATGGCTGACCGTCATGCCCGTGACCTCGGCGATTTGCTCATAGCTTAAATCTTCCAAAAACAAGGTAACGACCGCCTTTTCCATGTCGTCCAATTTTGCGATCGCTTGATATAAAACTGCCACCCGGGGATCGGCCGCCGGTTCACCGCTGGTTTTGGCATCCAGCAACTGCTGGATCATGGCGTGATCGTGGCTGATGGTTTTTTCCCGGCGCGCTTTGTGTTTACGCCCAAAACTGATCGCGGTGTTCAACGCTACGCGATAGAGCCACGTATTGGTGTAAGCCTGGTTTTTCAATTTCGGCAGGCTGCGCCAGACCTGAATCAAGATTTCCTGATAGAGATCCGGCAGCTCTTCGGGTTGCCAGGCATAAACATGGCAAACCTTGAGGATCCGCAACCGGTTTTCGGCCACCACGGCCAGAAACCGGTCTTCCGCCGCTTGAGCTTCTGAATTCAATGCGTTTAGTTTGATTCATTAGTCGCGGGCGAAAACAAAAAAATTACAACCGGTAAAAAATCTTTGGCGGCGTTTGGCATTCCTAATTTCGCGTGTATATTGGCCGCATGCTCGCGACGGCCGAAACGATCCAGGAAACGAGTCAACTCGCCCGGTTGGAAAAACTCCTCCCGCGCTGGCGCGATGTGCCGTTGTATCAGGACTGGCTGACCCGCGCCGAATGTAAAACGCTTGTCCTCGATTGCTTCAAAAAATTGCCGTTGATCGCCAAGCGTGAGATGCGCACGGATTTTCCGCGTAATTTTCTGCCGGGCAACGAAACGGTTGAATCGCTGCTGGAAAAAAATCTGATCGAGCTCGAACATACCTCCGGCACGTCGGAAGAACGTTTGCCGGTCATCTTCGCCCGGGGTTGGTGGAATGCGCAGGAAGAGGTCGCGCTCCGGTTGAATGATTTTGTCGCCGGCGTCCTGGCTGCGCACCCCCAAATCCGCCGCGCGACCATTACGTCGCCCGCGTGCAACGGCCTGACCTGCCCGACCATCTGGATGTCGCGCGAACAACGCACGATCGGCAACGCGCTGTTCGTCAACCTGGCCCGCATCCCCTTTTTATTGAGTGAAAAGGAGCTGGCACACATGGCGGCCGAAGTCGCCGATTGGGCGCCGCAGTTTCTTGACGTGGACCCGGTCCACGGCATGCGTTTCGCCTTATATTGCGAGCAGAACAACCTCCGCTTTCCGTCGTTGAAATTCATCTTGTGCAGCTACGAATTTGTCAGCGTGGTGCATCGGAAAATTCTCAACCGCGTTTTCGGCGTGCCGATCTTCAATCTCTATGGCTCGACGGAAACCGGCCATTTATTGATGGAAAATACGCGCGGAGAAATGAAACCTGCTTACGAAACCGCCTTTTTGGAGCTGGTTGAAGCGGACGCCGACGGCATCGGGGCGTTGGTTGTGACGACGTTGACCAATGATTTCATGCCGTTGTTGCGTTATCGCATCGGCGACCTCGCACAAAAAACCGAAACTCCTTACGGCAGCAGCTATATCGTGCATGGCCGCGGCCGCGATGCGCTCACGACCCGTGACGGCCAACGGGTGACCACCTGGCAAGTGGATCAATGCTTTGCTGGGGTAAACGGCATCGCGCACTACGAATTACGGATGGAACCGACCGGCCACGGCACGCTCCGTTTTGTATCAGACCAGATGGCACCGACGGAAACTGATTTACATCAGGTCACGACGCGCTTGGAAACACTGCTGGGCGGCAAAGTCACCACGGAAATGATGCTTACACTGGTCCCGGCCGCTTCCGGCAAGTTCCGCCTGACCGCCCAGATCGGGCCGGCCTGAAAAAGTGGATTGCCGTTGGCCGCTGGAAAACTCACCATCCGCAGCGTGAACGAAATCTGGCAAAGCGAAGCGGCCATCGCCCAGGCGGAAATGCTGGCGCGGAGCTTCAAACATTTTACCCAACGCGACCTGTTCCCGGAAAATTTTTCCGGCGGCCAGCTCGCAGAAAAAATTTTCCACGCACCGTTCGTCCTGGTCTCCCACGGCACGCAAGCCGACCCGGTTTTAAATTACGGCAATCAGACGGCGCTGACGTTGTGGGAAATGCCCTGGGATGAACTGACCCGCACGCCGTCACGCTTGACGGCGGAAGCTCCCAATCGCGAAGAACGCGCGCGACTGCTTGCGGCCGTGACCCAACGCGGATTCATTGATGATTATTCAGGCGTGCGCATTTCGAAAAACGGGAAGCGTTTTCGCATCGCGCAGGCCACGGTGTGGAACCTGCTTGATGTCCGGGGCCGGCCGGCCGGACAGGCGGCAACCTTTGCCCGCTGGGAATTTATTTGAACTCACTCAACCGCCTGGGCCAGGAGATTTCAAAACCATTTCCGCTTCTTGAAATACAGATACGTCGCCAGGGTGGACAAGGCCGTGAGCCCGGCGGCGACGGGATAGGCATGCTGGTAGCTCAATTCCGGCATGTCGTGAAAATTCATACCGTACCAGGTGCCGATCATCATCAAAGGCGTGGTGATGACGGTGATGAGCGTGAGTAATTTCACCACTTCGCCGGTTTGATTGGAAGACATGTTCAAATAGACCTGCAAGATGCCGGTCAACGAATCAGTATAGCTTTGCGCCAGTTCGCCGATGTGGAAAATGGCGTCATAAACGTCGCGGAAATACGGCGTGAGATGCGCGCGTACGAGCTTGAAATCGCCTTGCGCAAACCGTCCCAATACTTCGCGTTGCGGCCCAATGATCTGGCGCAGGTGCAACACTTCCTTTTTGACCTGTAGGATTTTATTGAGCGTCTGTGGCGTCGGTTTTTGCAAGGCTTCCTGTTCCAGCTCGGCGATTTCCAGGCCGAGCTCATCCAGCGCCGGCTTGTAATTGTCCACCAGCGTGTCGAGCAGCGAATGCGCCACGCGGTCGGGCGCGCGGGCAATGCCCATCGTCCCGTTAAGCGCACGTTCTTCCACCGTTGAGACGCTGCGCAAAGGGTGTTCGTGATAGGTCACCAGAAAATTTTTACCGAGAAAAAAATCCAGTTCGCTCGTGGCAAAACAACCGTCTTTGCGGCTGTAATCCACCGCATGGATGACCATGAACAGATACGGGGTGAACAGGTCGCCTTCCTTCGGTGAATATTCTTCCACCTTGGGCGAGGGGCTGGGCTGTACGCAGTCCTCAATGGACAGCGGATGGAAGTGAAAGATCTGTTCCAGCACGGATTTCCATTCGGCCGTGGTCGGGCTTTCCAGGTCCACCCAGAGAAACAGGTTGGTATCCGCCAACAACGTCGGCATAAGGAATGGCTCGACATCCTTGCTGTGAAGCTTGCCCTGCGTGGTAAATGCAAATGAGCGGATCATAAAAGTTTACTGCAAAAATTTAGTCGTGTTCCACTTTGTCCGGCAATTCATTGCCACTGTCAGCTTGTGGTGGAAAATGCGCCGCCAGCAATTCACCCGCTTTGCGAACGGCTTGAATGATGCCCTGGGTGAATTCGGAATTTTTGAAGTGGCCGGAGGTTTCCGCCGCCACCGATTGCCAGAATGCGTCGCCACAGTGGCGATGCACCGCTTCATCACCAACAATTGCGAACTGGTGCGACCGGGGCGCGACGAAAATCAAAACGGCATTGCGATATTTTGTTTTCGTCATGCCGAGCTTTTGAAATTGCGCCGCCGCCGCCGCCAACGCGTCATCAATTTTCCTATGGCTGATGTACACACGGATTTCGCCGGAAGTTTTTTTCTCCGCGGCATGGATCGCGGCGACGATTTGATCGTCGTGTAATTGCTCGAGAAATTGGTTGGTTTTCATATCACCAGCTTCCTCCTGCGCCGCCGCCGCCGAAGCTGCCGCCGCCGCCGGAAAATCCACTATCACCGCCGGAAGAACCACCCCCGCCCCAATTTCCACCGCTGCTACCGCCGCTGCTAATCCAGCCACCCAGAACACTGGATGTGCCGTTGCCTCGATAAAGCGTTCCGCAGCGGCGCGAAACAGAAAATATCAGGATGAAAACAACCACCATGATAACGAACGGAACAATGGAGCTGTGATCGCCAGCATCTTGCCTGCTGGCGGCCGCCACGGTTTGACCGGTGCCTTTGTATTCGCCCTTCGTTGCCGCGAGAATCGCATTTACCCCCGCCGTCAAACCGCCATCAAAATCACCGGCCTTGAAACGTGGCGCGATTTCATCGGCAATGATGCGCTTGCACAATGCGTCCGGCAAAGCACCCTCCAGGCCGTAGCCGACCTGAAGGAACATCTTGTGCGCCTGCGAAAAAATGAACAGCACCGCGCCATTGTCTTTGCCTTTTTGACCCACGCGCCACGATTGGGCGACGCGAACGGTGTAATCTTCAATGGATGAATCCGATGGCATCGTCGGATAAATCACGACGAGAATCTGGCTTGAAGTCGCACGTTCAAAATCTTCAAGCGTGCGATTCAGATTATTCGCCGTCGCAGTGGAAGCGACGCCGGCATAATCGTTGAAATATTTGGCGGGAAGGGACGGGATGACCTCTGCAGCCAACGTCACACCGGCGCAAAACAAAAGCAGCGCTGCCAAAAAGTTGCGTGTCAGCCAGCGCACAACTCAAGGTTGGGCCGGGGCCGTTGCGCCGCCGGGCGAATTATGGTTGAAGTCAAAATTCACTTTCGGCGCGCTCTGGGCGTCCGGCGCCGCCGCGAAATACGGTTTCGGTTGAAAGCCCATCATGCCGGCGAAGAAAACCGTCGGAAACGATTTCACCGCGGTGTTGTAGGATTGAACGACTTGATTGAAACGTTCGCGCTCGACGCTGATGCGATTTTCCGTGCCTTCGAGTTGCGCCTGCAGATCGCGAAACGAGTCCGTCGCACGCAATTGTGGATAATTTTCCGATACGACCAGCAGGCGGGACAACGCGGTGCCGAGCTGGCCTTGCGCCTTGTCGAACGCCGCGAGTTGCGCCGGATCGGTTGGCGCCGAGCTGGTATTCACCGTCACTTTGCCGACGGATGCGCGCGCGTCGGCGATTTCCGTCAGCGTGGATTTTTCAAAATTCGCGGCGCCGGAAACGGTTGCCACGAGATTCGGCACCAGATCGGCGCGCCGCTGATAAACATTTTGCACCTGGGCCCACTGTTTGTCCGTTTCCTGCGAAAGTGAGACGAGGTGGTTGTAACTGCTGCCGCCAGCGATAACCACAATGATGACGACGATAATGGTGATGACCAATAACACGCCGCCACCGATTATGAATTTTTTCATGGTTTTAGGTCTTAAAAGTTGTTGAAACAGATAACATCGTTTGCATTTAATTCAATCGGAAACGGCGTTCTTAAAAACCAGGGGCCGCCTTTTCGTAAAATTACGTGGCTGTAGCCTACCGGCTAAGTCGCTGGTAAATCTCGCCCGGCAATGTGCACCCACTTTGCTGCTTGGTTTCACCCCTATTTTTGTGGTTTAATGTCCGCCGTATTTTTATGGAAGCCAAACCGACCATTCCGAACCCGGCAAAGCCTCAGGACGAAAATTCGCTCATCAAGCAACGTCGCGAAAAACTCGACGCGTTACGGGGCAAAGGCATTGACCCGTTCCAGAACAAATTCTTACCTGACACGGAGTGCCAGGCCGCCCGGGGCGGCTTTGAATCCGGCACGCTGCCGGAAGGCCATCGAGTATCCGTCGCCGGACGCATCACCGCCCATCGTGACATGGGTAAATCCATGTTCATTGACGTGCGCGACCAGAGCGGGCGCATCCAGGTCTATGCACAGAAAAATGGCATCGGCGACGAACAGTTTGACATCTTTACGCACCTTGACCTCGGCGACTTTGTCGGCGTCACGGGCACGTTGTTCCGCACCAAAACGGGCGAACCGAGCATCAAGCTGGAAGCATTTGTGATTCTCGCCAAGGCGTTGCGTCCGCCACCGGCAAAATGGCACGGCTTGGAAGACACGGAAATCCGCTATCGCCAGCGTTATCTCGACCTCATTGCCAACCCCGACGTGAAGGACGTGTTCCTGAAGCGCAGCGCAATCATCCACGAGATCCGCTCATTTTTTCATGCCCGCGGTTATGTCGAAGTCGAAACGCCCGCGATGCAGGCCATTCCCGGCGGCGCGGCCGCGCAACCGTTCAAGACTTTTCACAATGCGCTCGGTTGCGAATTTTATCTGCGCATCGCGCTGGAGCTGTACCACAAGCGCCTGCTGGTCGGCGGCATTGATAAATTGTTCGAGATCGGCAAAAACTTCCGCAACGAAGGTCTTTCGCGCCGGCATAATCCCGAATTCACGATGCTTGAGGCGTATCAGGCGTTTGGGGATTACAACACGATGATGGAAACGGTAGAGTCACTCATCAAACACATTGCGCAAAAAGTTTTGGGAACACTGGTCATCGAATTCAAAGACGCTGAAGGCAAAGCCACCCGAACGATTGACCTCACCACCTGGCGGCGCGTGAAATACAACGACCTGATCAAAGAAAAAGGCGGTTCGGATTGGTTCACACTTTCTGCCGCAGAACGCCGCCAGAAGGCCCATGACATGGGC
>DASYEY010000016.1:0-3865 GCA_036498725.1 Verrucomicrobiia bacterium
ACGACGTGATGTTCGGCGGCATCTGCCCGGAGCCGGCGCCCAAAAATTATGTGCTTGGCGGTGCCCAGCTGCGTCGTGATCCACATGATATCTGCCTGGTGACGGATGGTGATTCGGACCGCATTGGGGCGATGGATGGACGGGGAAATCCACTGACGAACCAGCAGGTCATCGCGTTATTGCTGCATCATCTTGTGCGCAACCGGGGCGGTTCCGGCACGGTGACCAAGACCTATAACACCACGGCGATGGTGGATAAAATGTGTGCCGCCTGGAATTTGCCATTGACGGAGGTGGGCATTGGCTTCCGTTTCATCGCGCCGGAATTGATGAAGCCCGGCGCGCTGTTTGGCGCGGAAGAAAGCGGCTCGGTCGGTTTCGTGAATCATATTCCCGAACGCGACGGTTTGGCTGCGGGGCTGTTCCTGCTCGAAATGCTGGCGATGGAAAAGATTTCCGTGAACCGGATCTGGGCGAAGTTGGAAAAGGAATTTGGCCCGCATCGCTATGCCCGGTTTGACGCGCATTATCCACTGGAAAAACGCGCAGCATTGATGAAACGCTTGCCGGCGCAGCCGCCGGTCAGGCTGCTGGGTTCGCCAGTAATTAAAGTGGATGCACGCGACGGGGTGAAGTTTATCGCCGCCGATTCGACGTGGCTGATGCTGCGCGGTTCCGGCACGGAACCGGTCTTGCGCATCTATGCCGAGGCGAAGTCTGACCTTGGGGTGCAAAAACTATTGAAACTTGGCATTGCGTTGTTGCGCGGTTAAATTCTGCCGATGATCAACCACGGCATTCTCAATCCGCACATTCTCTCGATGCTCGCGCGGGTGCGCCACACCAACGCACTGGTGATTTCCGATCGTGGCTTTCCCTTCTGGCCGGAGATTGAAACGGTGGATGTTTCGGTGGTGGACGGCCTGCCGACGGTCCTGCAACTGATCGCCGCCGTGCGGGCGAATCATAACTTCACGCAGGCTTATCAGGCGGAAGAGTTTTTGCAGAACAATTCTGCCGCCACCCGCCAGAAATTTGCCGCCGCCTTGAAAGGCGTTCCGTTGGCCTATGAACCCCATGTGGCGTTCAAGCAGCGCGTACCGCAGGCGATTGGCCTCATCCGCACCGGCGACACCACGCAGTATGCGAATACGATTTTGATTTCGGGTTAACCTTCTTAACCACCAAGCCCCCAAGATTTTTCAGACAAAATTACAGAATTTGCCGAATTATTTTTTTAGCCACGGATGAAACACGGATTGAACACGGAATGCTAAAACAAGATTCCCCATTCTGGATTCTGATGTCTGACGCCTAAATTCACATCTCTCTGTGCCCTCTGTGACTCTGTGGCAAAACTTGCCTCAGGCTCGACAGCGGGATCCACCGGAAGACAGTAAAGCCGGTTCAGCCTTGGATGAAGTAGCTCAGGTTTTCCAATTCGATGGCGAGGTTGACGTTGTTTACCATCACGTCTTCCGGCACAGCGAGGACGATCGGCGCAAAATTTAAAATTCCCATCACTCCATGTTTGATGAGCGTGTTCGCCGTTTCCTGCGCCACGACTACTGGCACCGAAAGGATGGCCATCTTTACGGCGTGTTCCGTGACGAAGGCGGGCAGGGCGTCAATGCCCAGTATGGACTGTTTGATTTTTTTATCGCGCCGCCGGTTCGGTTCCGTGTCAAAGGCGGCAATGATTTCAAACCCTTCTTTTTCAAATCCACGATAAGAAAGCAGGGCGAGGCCAAGATGGCCAACGCCGACGAGCACGACCGGTTGCAATTGCGCGGTGCCCAGTTCGCCGGAAATTTTTTGAGAGAGTTCTGTGACATCGTAGCCCAGGCCGCGCGTGCCGAAGGTGCCGAAATATGCGAGGTCTTTGCGCAACTGGGTGGACTTGACCCCGGCGGCTTTGGCGAGGGCTTCGCTGGACACGGTGCCAATGCCGTTCTCGCGCAGGCGGGCGAGACAACGCAGATAGATCGAAAGGCGATAAATCGTCTTTTTCGGGATGATCGGGCGGCCATTCCTTTTCACACGCGGCAAATTAAGCGACTACCAGACCCACGGCAAGCGTTTGTGAAAAAATTCACAATAAAACCGGCCAGCGGATAAAAAAATGGCAGATTTGAATCGGATTCATTAAAAACACTTGATTACCGGACGTTTTAACGGTTTCTTGGAGTCAGGGCGGGCAGGAGTTATCCCAGTGGCTATCGGATGGCAGGCAGTCAACCTGAATAATATGTCGTTGGTATGCTAAAAAAATACAAGGTCAACGGAGGTTTTGATGAAATGCTGGACGCGACGGTAGGCGTCCGCGGGCATTATCGCAAATTCCACAAATCTTTTGGAAAATTGACGCCGAAGGAATTTGACGCCAAGCGCGAGGCGATTGATACCGCGTTTCTGCGGCAGGGCGTCACCTTCAATGTCTATGGTGCAGCGCAGGGCGCAGAGAAAATTTTTCCGTTCGATCTTCTGCCACGCATCATCCCGGCCAAGGAATGGGAATATATCGAACGCGGTCTCACCCAACGCATCACGGCGTTAAACCTTTTTCTCCACGATATTTATCATGAGCAGAAAATTCTGAAAGACGGCGTCATCCCGGAATTTTATGTTTTATCCGCGCGCCATTTCCGCCGCGAATTTGTGAACTTCGAGGTGCCGAAGGGGATTTACATCAACATTTGTGGCACGGATTTGATCCGCGACAAGGATGGCGGTTATCTCGTGCTGGAAGACAACGGACGCTGTCCCTCCGGCGTCAGCTATGTGCTGGAAAACCGCCGGGCGATGAAGCGCGCCTTTCCGGGTATGTTTGAAGGCATCGGGGTGCGGCCGGTGGAAAATTATGCGGAAGAACTGTTAAAGGCGCTGCGCTACATCGCTCCGGCCGGCGTGGCGGATCCGACGATCGTCGTGCTGACCCCGGGGGTTTATAACAGCGCCTATTTTGAACACACCTATCTGGCGCGCCAGATGGGCATTGAAATCGTGGAAGGCCGTGATCTATTTGTGCGCGATGCGCGGGTGTTCATGCGGACGACGAAAGGGTTGCAACCGGTGCACGTCATTTATCGCCGCATGGATGATGATTTTCTCGATCCAACGGTTTTCCGGCGCGATTCAATGCTGGGTGTTCCCGGACTGGTGCATGCGTATCGTTCCGGCAATGTGTCGCTGGCCAATTCCATCGGCACAGGCATTGCCGACGACAAGGTGATGTATTATTTCGTGCCGCGCATGATCAAATATTATCTGGATCAGGAACCGATTCTGCCGAATGTGCCGACCTATCTGGCCAGCGAGGAAGCGGATAAAAAATATATCCTCGACCATCTGCCGGAACTCGTGGTGAAGGCCGCGAATGAATCCGGCGGCTACGGCATGTTGATGGGGCCGCAGGCGTCGAAGAAGGAGATCGAAAAATTCCGGAAACTGATCCTGGCCGAGCCGCGCAACTATATCGCGCAGCCCATGATTTATCTGTCGCAACATCCGACTTATTGCGACGGCAAGTTTGAAGGCCGGCACATTGACCTGCGCCCCTTTGTGCTCTCCGGCGAACGGGTTTCGATCATTCCCGGCGGCCTCACGCGCGTGGCCTTGCGCAAAGGATCGCTCATCGTCAATTCCTCGCAAGGCGGTGGCAGCAAGGATACCTGGGTCTTGTATGGCGATGAGTAAAACGAAGAATGCCCAAACGAAGGATGAAGGAAGAATTATGAAGGATGAAACTTTCTTTATGCGTCAGGTTGTAATATTTCATAATTCATCCTTCATAATTCATCCTTCATAACCCCCATGCTTTCCCGCGTCGCTCACTCGCTCTACTGGATGGCCCGTTACACGGAAC